>DASQWQ010000001.1:0-3707 GCA_035640175.1 Rubrobacter sp.
CCGGTAGATGCGCAGCTCGGGGTTCTCGGCCGCGAGGATGTTGGAGAGCTGTTCCAGTGCGGCCTTGCTCGACCCATATCCGCCCCAACCTTCGTACGGCTCGACGGCGGCGTCGCTCGTGACGTTGATTATGCGCGCCTGTGGTTTCAGATGGTTGTTGAGCGCCTGGATGAGCGCGAGTGGTGAAAACACGTTCGTACGGTAGACCTCTTCGAACACGTCGAGCGGGTAATCCAGCAGGTCCGGCTGGGGGCTCGGGCCGAGGATGCTCGCGTTGTTGATGAGCGCGTCCACGCCGCCGGCCGCCCGTGCCGCCCCAGCGAGATCCTCTCGATGTTCCGGCTCGGTAACGTCTCCTGGGATGGCGATCACGCGCGTGTACCTGGACAGTTCGGCGCGGGGGTTCTCGAGGGCTTGCTCGGTGCGGGCGTCGATGATGAGGGTCCAACCGTCCCCGGCCAGAGTGCGGGCGAGCGCCAGGCCGAGGCCGCGGGAGGCGCCTGTGATGATCGCTGTGCGATCCAATGATTCTCCGGTCATTTCTTATTCCTCCACTTCTTGCTTGAATACAATGTATCGCTGTGACCAGCGCCGGGAAACGTCAGGAAGGACGGTTTTCGCCCTGTACTTTGGTTCAGCAGCGCTGTGCGGAATCTGCATGATCACTACCGGGGAGTACAAACATGGGCGAGCGCGACGCCCTTACCCTCAGCACAACCGTCATTTCCGCGCAAACGGAAATCCACGGCGGGGCAGGATCTTTGTTCCTTCAGGAGCGATCTACCAATAACGTGTAAGCTGGTTTCGCGGGTTAGGGGGCCTCGACGAGCCCGCGGCGGACGGCGATCCTGGCCGCCTCGGTACGGTTCTGGGCCTCGAGCTTGGCGAGGATGGACCCGACGTGAAACTTGACCGTCCGTTCCGAGATAAAGAGTCGACCTGCGATCTCGGCGTTTTTCAGGCCGCGGGCGAGGAGCGCGAGCACCTCGAGCTCCCTGGATGTGAGGCGGCGGTTCTGGGGGATGTTTTCCTCACCATCTATACGCTCCAGCAGACGGTCAGCGACGGCAGGTTCGAGGAGGGAACCTCCGGCCTGGACGGTGCGGATGGCGCCGAAGATCTCCTTTCGGGACGCGCCCTTGAGCAGGTATCCACGGGCGCCCGCGCGTAGCGAGCCGAGTATTCGAGCGTCCGTGTCGTAGGCCGTGAAGACGACGGTGCGTGCGCGAGAGCCAGCGTTGCGGAGCTTTTCGAGGGCCTCGACGCCGTCGGTCCCAGGCATCTCCAGGTCCAGAAGTATCACATCAGGGTCCAATCTCGCTGCCAGCCTTACGACTTCCTCCCCATCTGCGGCCTCGCCCACCACCTCGAAGTCGGGCTGGGTGCCGAGCACGGCGACGAGGCCCTCGCGCAGCATAGGGTGGTCGTCGGCGACGAGGAGCCTTACCTTATCCACCCTAGAGTCCTTCGAGCGGAACGGTAACATCGAGGCGCGTACCCTCGCCGGGGCTGCTCTCCACCTGCAGGGAGCCACCCAGCATCTCGACTCTCTCCCTCATGCCTACGATGCCATGTCGGTCATCAGCGACGCTGGAAGGGTCGAAACCGTGGCCGTCGTCCCTGACGATGAGTCGCACCGCCTCCGGTGTGGCCACGAGCCTGATCGTTACGCGGCTTGCGCGCGCGTGGCTGGCGATGTTGGTGAGGGCTTCCTGGCAGACGCGGTAGAGGGCGACCTCGACCCGCGGCGGGAGCGGGCGGCTGCCGTTCACGGCCCTGAATCTCGTGGCCACATCCGTCTCTGCTTCCCAGCGGTCGACGAGGGTCTTTAGCGCATCGGGGAGGGAGCGGCCTTCGAGCGGGGCGGCGCGGAGGTCGAGGACCGAACGGCGCGCCTCATCGAGGTTGGAACGAGTGAGGGAGAGGGCGCGACGCAGCGGTTCGCGGGCGCGCTCCGCACCGGACTCGCCGTCCAGTATGGCTTCGGCCGACTCGAGCTGGAGCCCTGTGGCGGTAAGCCCCTGGGCGAGGGTGTCATGGATCTCTCGCGCCAGGCGGTTGCGCTCCTCGACGGCGCCGAGCCTGGCGCTGCGGTCGAAGAGGATGGCCCGTTCGACGGCAATGGCGAGTAGGTCGCCTATGGTAGAGAGGAGCTGCAGGTCTTCTGGCGCGAGGCCCTGTCATTGGGGGCTCGCGACGTTCATGACGCCGAGCTTCTTCTCCCCGGCGTAGAGGGGGATACTGGCGTGGTAGCGCAGGCCACGCGTGCCGTCTACGAGGCCGTCCAGACGGCTGCAAGTCAGGACGTTGACGTTGGCAGCGCCTTCTAGGTCACCCCTCTTGTAAGTGTCCAGGCAATAGCAGTAGCCCGAACCGTCCATGCGGTGCGGGTCATCCGCGAGGGCAGGAGGGAGGTTGCGGGCCGCGGCGAGGTAGGGCTCAGGGGAAGAATCGTCTATGAGCCAGATCCAGGCCGTACGCAATCCCAGTAGCTCGGCCACCTGCGACAGCGTGAACCCGAGGGCCTCGCCAAGCTCGACAGAGCGGTTGAGCTCGCGCGCGATCTCGTTGAGCACCGAGAGTTCGTAGTTGCGCCGCTCCAGATCCTCTTTTCCCCAGGTGTTCAGCCCAGACAACGTCGCCTCTCTTCAGTCACTCCACCCTTGGATGAGTTTAACAGCGTGAGACCCGGAAGACGGCAAGCCTTTGCACATGTCTGAGGCCGAGTTGTGAGGCTCTCGAACGAGGAATATACTTGCACGTGATACTCGAGTTACGTGGTGCAGAGGAGGTAGGGATGATGGAGACGGATCTTGCCCGCCAGCTCGAAGGTCTCTTTCACGAGGTTGGCGAAGCTCACCACTAGGCCTATATCGAAACGGACGGCGCCGACCCTGAACGACCGCTGTGGTACGCAGACTATCTACGGGAGAGGCTCGGAGGGCTCCTCGACGCCAGCTTCACCAAGAGCGAGCTCGTCCACATGCTCGTCCTGGTTGCCAATGAGCAGCCACTCAAGGCCCCTGGCGCCAACTGGGCCAGATACTATGCTGGGTTCTTCATCAGGCTCTACACATGACGCCACGGGCCGCTGTGGCGGACCATAGATACGCTCGGCGCGGAGCCGCCGGAAGGTTAATGTCCCTGTTTGTTCCTGAACCGGTGTCGCCTGAGGACGTAGGCGAGGGCCAACAATGCGACGAGTCCGATGACACCGTAACCGAGGGACTTCGCGATCGCGAGCAGTTCGCCCCAGTACTGTCCGAAGACGTACCCGACCAGCGAGTAGGACACAGCCCACACGACCGCAGCCGCCAGGTTATAGGGGAGAAACCGGTAGTACTTCATTCTGGTTACTCCGGCGAAGAGTGGGGTCATGCTGCGCAGACCCGGTCCGAAGCGTCCGACAAAGACGGTCTTCCCTCCGTGCGCCTCGAAGTAGCGTTCTACCCTGGCAAGGCTCCTCTCGCTGACCAGGAAATGGAGGAAACGCATCTTGAGGATGCGGTAGATCAGGGGCCGCCCGCCGATACGCCCGATCCAGTACACGGAGTTGTCTGAGATGCAGGCACCGGCGAAACCACTGAGCATCACCAGCGGCAGCGCGAGTTGTCCGCCGTTGGCGAACAACCCTCCCGCGAACAGAACTATGTCTCCTGAAGCGGGGAGGCCGAAGTTGTCCAGGGCCGCCCCGAAGAGTATTACCA
>DASQWQ010000002.1:0-6089 GCA_035640175.1 Rubrobacter sp.
CCCGCGAGCAGGCCCTCGGCGGGGCGAGCGTTCTCCTCAACATCTCGGCCTCCCCTTACCACAGGCGGAAGGGTGCCGCCAGGGAGCGGATGTTGGGCGTGCGGGCTTCGGACTACGGTTGCTACGTACTCTTCTGCAACCTCACGGGCGGCCAGGACGAGCTCGTCTTCGACGGCCACTCGGTCGTCTTCGATCCCGAGGGCAGGCTCGTGGCGCGGGCTGGCCAGTTCAGGGAAGCCCTGCTGCTCGTGGACCTGTACCCGGATCACTCGCTCATGCAGCGCCTCCACGACCCCAGGCCGCGCAAGGAGAACACCGAGCATACGCCTGATATAGTAAGGATTCCTCGACACGAGCTGGCTGCTGCGGAACCGGTCGAACCTAGGATCGAGCCTTCCCTACCGGAGGAGGGCGAGGTGCTCGAAGCCCTCGTGCTAGGCCTCGGGGACTACTTCCGCAAGAACGGGTTCTCGCGGGCCGTGCTCGGTCTCTCGGGCGGCGTAGATTCATCTCTGGCCGCCGCCGTTGCTGTCGAGGCTCTTGGTCCCCAGAACCTCACGGGCGTCCTCATGCCGAGCCGTTACACCTCGGAAGGGAGCAATACCGACGCCGCGGCGCTCGCCAAGAACCTCGGCATAGACACCCAGACCATCCCCATCGGTCCGGCCTTCGACGCCTACAAGGAGATGATGGAAAGCGCCTTCAAGGGGCTTCCCGAAGACGTGACGGAGGAGAATCTGCAGAGCCGCATCAGGGGGAACATCCTTATGGCCCTCTCCAACAAGTTCGGTTGGATCGTCCTGTCTACGGGCAACAAGAGCGAGATGAGCGTGGGTTACTCTACCCTCTATGGTGACTCTGCGGGTGGTTTCGCGGTCATAAAGGATGTGCCGAAGAACCTCGTCTACAGGGTGGCGCGGCACTTCAACGAGAGGAAGAACCGCGAGGTCATCCCCGACTCGGTCCTTTCCAAGGAGCCTACCGCCGAGCTGCGCGAGGACCAGCGCGACACGGACTCCCTGCCGCCCTACGAGGTCCTAGATCCCATCCTCGAAGCCTACATAGAGGAGGACAGGGGTGTGGCTGAGATCGTGGCCTCGGGCTTCGAGGAGGACGATGTGCGTCGCATCGTGCAACTCGTGGACAGGGCCGAGTACAAGCGCCGCCAGGCCCCCACAGGCATAAAGGTCACGGGCCGGGCCTTCGGCCGCGACAGGCGTATGCCCATCACCAACCGCTACTTCGAACGCAACCACAAAGAGTAAAGCATTTCAGCACGCTACGTCCTTCAGGCTTCGCTTGTCAGCATTTCAGCACTTCAGCTTTGAGGTGCGCAAAGGTCTTGGCTGACTTGCTGAAAGCGAAGGCCTAAGGCCAGAAGCGTGCTGAGAGGCGGAGGTGTTCTCCGAGTACATCTCTGAAAGGAGCGCGGCCGGCAGCAACATAACAGCTACCGTGTTTGAGAAGGCGGCAATACCCCACACCCCGGTAAGCCCCCACCCATTGAGGAACGGGCTCCTCACGCTGGTAGGGGGGCTGGCGCTCTGCGCTATGCTCGCCCTTGCCTTGCCTCGCCCCTTAGCCGCAAAGGTCGCAGGCAACTCTTTGCTTGGCGGGCGTATTCGACTAGTTCGCCAAGGTGTCGGCCAAGCAGGGATATCCGGCGGAGGCACGGCGGCTCAAGCGAAGCCGAGCGCATCAAGGAGGAGCTGCTTGAGGCCCTCGTACGGTGCGGGAAGCTGACGGCGGTGGAGGCAGCGCTTGAGAGCTCGCTGACGGTCACCGTGAGGCCGAGCGGATGCTAGAGGCGTTGACGGTGCACAAACGGGAGCGCCATCACGCAAGACTCTGGCGCCGACGCGCAGCACCGGTTCTCCAAACTCCCTCTAGACCCGCTGGGCGTTGCGGATAAAGCGGTATGGGTATACATCTTCGATTGCGCTTGCCTCAGAGAGTTCTTCCACCTGCTCCTCTGTCAACTCCCAACCGCTCGCGCCGATGTTGTCTTCCAGTTGCTCGAGCGTGCGGGCTCCGATGATCGGAGCGGTCACGCTGTCTTGTCTGAGGAGCCAGTTCAGCGAGATCTGGGCGTAGGACTTTCCTGTCTCCTCAGAGATTCTGCCTACCACGTCGAGCGTGGCCCAGTTGCGCTCCGTAGCGCGGCGGTCCCAGTATTCCTCCATTGACTCTACGGCTTCGGAGATGCGAGAGCCCTCGGGCGGCTCCTCGCCGCGCCTGTACTTCCCCGAGAGGAAGCCACCGCCCAGCGGGCTCCAGGGAATCACGCCGAGCCCCTCCCGAGCGCAGACGGGCAAGACCTCCCGCTCGATGTTGCGTTCTACGAGCGAGTACTGCGGCTGCAGGCAAACGAACCTCTCGAAACCGTGCGCATCGCTCATGCATACGCTCTCCATGAGCTGCCAGCCCGTGAAGTTGGAGACGCCGATGTAGCGCACCTTGCCGCTCCTGACCAGGTCGGTGAGGGCGGAGAGAGTCTCCTCCAGGGGCGTGATGCCGTCCCAGCAATGCACTTGATAGAGATCGATGTAGTCCGTGCTGAGGCGCCTGAGGCTGTCCTCGCACCCCTGCGTCACGTGCTTGCGCGAGAGCCCCTCGTCGTTCGGACCGTCTCCCATTGGGAAAAAGACCTTCGTGGCGAGCACGACGTCGTCGCGTATCCCCTTTATCGCCATGCCTGTGATCTCCTCGGAGACCCCCTTTGAGTAAACGTCGGCCGTGTCTATAAAGTTGCCGCCGGCATCGAGGAACCGACCGACGAGCTCCTTCGAGTCGCCCTCGTCCGCCTCCCGTCCGAAGGTCATACACCCCAGGCACAGCTCAGAGACCATTAGCCCCGTATCTCCAAGACGCCTGTACTCCATGCCTATCCCCCTCAGTTAGTCTTCGTCGAAGAGCTCACTGTAGCACTTGGTGGTCACGCAGGCAGGTCGCGATTTGTTGTTTAGCCGAAGAGCACAGCCTCATTGGTGGGAGAGGTGGCGCTTACCACGTTTTCTATCTACTAATATCCAGCTGTCGGGGGATCTCCGCTTCACCGCCTGGCTCTGAACCAAGGAGACCAGGCTGGACGCGAGGCTGGTCTAATCCACTGCTGGGCCGGGGCGCACAACCTGGTCAAATTGCAACACAAGCTCTACACACTCCCCGCAAGTCCGTATCAGCGCCCGGCTCTCCGACGAGTAGGAGACAAGGGTAAAGGTGGCGCTGGTCTTGCCATTGAGGGTTCGTGCCCTCCTTCTCGAGAGGAGGAACAGATGCGCGCAAGCGGCGCTCCCGCGAAGCCTCTACAACCGGCTTCACATGCACCCGACGGTGCGCCGAGGGGCTGCGGCGGGCGTGGCGCTGGGATTGTTTACTGCCTTGCGCCGCAGATCATAGCGTCGGCTTGAAGGAGAGCCTGCGCGGGAATCTATGGAGGAGTCTCGATGAACTAGGGGGGTGCCTCGTGCCGGTCCAAAGCCCCTTCCTAGGGTGGCCGAGAGTCTGAATGGGGCATCCACGGGTCGCTTCGGGATGCTACCTGACCCTGGTTTTAGGCCAGACCCTTACCTTAAGGGGCTCGCCCTGCTGGTGGAGCAGCGGCCCGCCTCCCTGCGACGGCAGTCCCTGCGCTTCGATCATCGTCGAACGGCACGAAAGCAGGCGCGCCGTGTGTAGGGGTCAGGGCTCATGCAAGATCCGTACCCGGTAGAGCCGGTCTCCGCGGGCGGAGTACAGACAGTACCGCTCGATCAGGAAGAACTCTAGAGAACCCGGCTGGCATCGGGGCAGCCTCTCGCCGACCATCCACACGGCTTCGAACTCGGCGGTTGCCGCGCGCTGGTGGACGCGCCTGCACGCGAAGTAGATGGTACGCTCCCGCCGCTCGAGGCTCATGCGAGCGTTGAAGTACGGCAGATGGAAGGCAACCCGTGCCCCGAGGACGGCGACCGCGTTGTTCGCGTCCAAGGAAAAGAACCAAACCCCCGGCACACCGTCGAGGTGGACGTACGTCCTGAGGTTCAGCTCGTGGGACTCGCTCAAGGACGGCAGCGATGGCGTAAACGCCGGCCTGACGCCCCACATAGTGAACGGCGTGATGCCGACCCACGCGAGGCCGTCGTAGGTGTCTACGACCAGGGGCTCGGGTATCAGCGGACATATCAGATCCGCCGGCACGGGCCAGTGCATAAACAGGAGCGAGCCCCAGTGTTGGTGCATGATCGGTAAGCCCGACGGTCGCGTTCTTACCGAAAGGCGGTCCACACCCTCGATCGGCTCTCGTCTCACACTCTCCGATTCTGCCCTCGCCGGCGGGCGCGCAAGTCGCGGCAAAAGTGGCCCTCAAAGTCGCCGAGAGGAGACGACGGAGATCCGGGACAAAGGTTTGGAAGTACGGCCCGCCGGGATAATATCTTCTGACGGAGTCGGCAACGCATCGACCGAAAAGAGTGCAGAGGAGGGCGGATTGTTGTGAAAAGCCTGCGCGACGCCACGGTGGTGATCACCGGTGCCTCGAGCGGTATAGGACTGGCGACCGCCCAGGCTTTTGCCCGGCGCGGCGCCAATGTTGTCCTTGCCACTCGGTCGAGGCCATCGGTGATTCCGTCTGCCTCCTGAACATGGCGACGGGATGTGAGAGACGCGGACTCGACTAGCTCGGAGGATCCGGTGAACCTCAAAGACGCAGCCGCGACTGCCAGCGACCGCACCGGAGTGATCTGGACACTGGATGCAAGCAGCGACCTCAACGCTAACCTGGTGTGCTTCGGTACTGGACAGGGTGTCGGAGAACACGTAAACGATGAGATCGAAGTGATGGTTCTGGGAGTTTCGGGGTCGGGGATCGTTACGGTAGATCAAAAGGAGCACGCTCTATCGGCCGGGATGCTGATGTTCATACCCAAGGGGGCTCGACGCGCGATCGTGAGCACCTCCGAGGACTTCGCCTACCTCACCGTTCACCGTAGGCGGAGACCACTGCAGATCGGCCTCTCGCAAGGCGCTTAGCATACAATAGCGCCCCGAGAGAGTCCTCAGCCGCGTAGACTCGGGGTAACCTAAGGAAGAGGGCCACCGAAAGGAGAAGCGCATGAAGCGTCATCCCAGCCTCAGACAGTTTTCGGATGACCACCACCAGGGTCTGGTCAACGCGAGGCGGCTCAGGAGGGCCGCTTCCGGAAAAGGTAGCAGCTCCGCTGGCACCGCCCGAGATTTCCTTGGCTTTTGGCAAAGAGACACAAGCCGCCACTTCCGCAAGGAAGAGGAGGTGCTCCTACCGGTGCTGGCACGTCACGGGGGGGATCTCAGCGAGCGTCCCATACTGCAGATGCTTACCCAGCACGCCCGGATAAGGGGCCTAGCCATGCAACTCAGCGACGAACTCAAGCAGGACGAGATCAGGGAGGACACGCTGCGAAACCTGGGCGAGCAGCTAGAAGCGCACATTCGCCTGGAAGAGCGACAGGTATTCCCCCTCATCGAGGAAACCCTCCCCGAGCACGCCCTCCAGGAGGTATCCTCCCGGCTGGATGTTTTCGAGCCAGGACCACCTCATGAGCGCTGGGTTCCGGCGGAAGGGTTCTCCTTCGACCCTTGGCCCGGTCCGGGAGACAGCGAAGGTGGTGGCTCGGACTGATACGGGCTGAGGCCCCGCAGAGTCGGATCAGCACGCTGTGTCCCCCGTCGGCCACCTAGCTCAGCGTCAGGTGCACGTCGGAACCTTTCTCAGTCAGCGGGGCACAAAATCTGAGTCAGGACGTTCTACGAAAACGGGAGTTCGCATCGAGAAGCTCTCGGCGGAGCTGGGCGTGAAGAAGAAGCGACATTTGGATAGGAACCTCGGAAACCTACCACCCTCCGACCCAGGCTCGCGAGCTGCTAGACCGCCGACCAGCACATTGTCTCTAAGAACCGGCTTGCGCACGCGAGGCCATGACCTCATACTCGCGCAATGACCGAAGAAGAGATCAGGCAGCGGGTAAAGGAGATCCTCCTTAAGCGAGATCTCGGATATGATCTTACCTCCCAAGAAGAGAGGATCCTAGCCTACACTCACTACGCAGCGGGCGAGCAGGCAGTGAGGATGA
>DASQWQ010000003.1:0-8796 GCA_035640175.1 Rubrobacter sp.
GAAAGCCAATTTCGAGAAGCGGAAGGAAATCCAGAAGATCGAGCGGGAATCGGAGACCCCCGAGCTCCTCGCCAAGTACCTCGCGCACATCGGGCAGGGCAATCTCCTGACGCACAGGGAGGAGATAGATCTCAGCCTGAGAGCCAAGGCCGGCGACAGGCGGGCCAGGCAGAGGCTTATCGAGAAGAACCTCAGGCTCGTGGTATCGGTGGCCAAAAAGTATCGGGGCTACGGGCTGCCCTTCGAGGACCTGATCCAAGAGGGCAACATCGGCCTGATGAAGGCCGTCGAGAAGTTCGACCCTGACAGGGGCTTCAGGTTCTCGACGTACGCCACGTGGTGGATAAGGCAGGCAGTACAGCGCGCGGTGGCGGATAAGGGCCGTACCATCCGCGTTCCCGTGCACATGACGGAGAAGATCAGGAAGGTCAGCCGCGCCATGAGCGAGCTAGCCCTGGAGATCGAACGCGAGCCCACCGAGGAAGAGGTGGCCAGGCGTCTGGACTGGGATCCCGATGAGGTGCGCCTCACAATGCGCGCCATGCCGGACGCGACGAGCCTCGATCAGCCTGTGTCCAGCGAGGAGACCGCTTCGCAGCTGGGTGACTTCATCGAGGACGATAAGGTCTCGGATACGCCTGATACCGTGATGCGTGAGATGGAGACGGAGCATCTGAAGGAGGCGATCGAAGGTCTCCCAGAGAGGGCGCGCTACGTGCTCGTTAGGCGCTACGGTCTCGACGACCGCGAGCCGGCCACCCTCGCCGAACTCGGCGACGAGTTGGACATCTCGCGCGAGCGGGTCAGGCAGCTCCAGAGGGAGGCGGAACGTATCCTGAAAGGTGGAGAGTACGGCCGCGTCCTGCGCGACGCCGTAGCCTAGAGAGGTTCTGCAAGGAGGTTCAAAACCTCCTTGCAAGCACGTCAGCATTTCAGCTTGTCAGCTCTTTGTTTTCGCTGAAAGCGGATCGCTTACAACCACGTGTGCGATTCGCCCTGAGGCAATGCCTCTGCCAATCGCTTTAGTTCGTTCTCGCGAACTAAGAAGCGCCGGGCCGTGGGGCCCGGCGCTTTCGTGTCCCTCTCTGATAACCTGTGAGGAAGTGAAGGGCGACAACAGGCTGATCCTGCTGCTCTCGACAGCGGCATTCCTCGTTTGCTCGGCGGCAGCCGGCGCAGGGCTGCTCCGCCCCCTCGACGTCCAGATACTCGACCTGGCCCAGAGAACATACTCAGGGTTCCTCGATGCGGTCGGGATGGTAACCTCCGTTGTAGGCGGAGTCGAGTTTGTCGCTATCGCCACGGTCGCGCTCGCAGCCGGTCTGCTGGTCGACGGACGGGGCCGTCTCGCGCTACGACTCGTCGTCGCTTCCCTAGTTACGGGACTGATCGAGCTGGCAGCAAAAACGGTGGTGCCGCAGACACCCGTACCCGAGGACGCCATGCGAGCGCCGGACCCATCGTTGCTCGACGTGAGTACGCCATACCCTTACCCCAGCGGGCACATGCTGCGCTCGGTCCTCCTGCTCGGAGCTATCTACCTGCTGTGGCCGAGCAGAGCTGGCAGGGTCGCGCTCTTGATCTTCCTCGCCGCATCCGCCACGAGCAGGGTCTACCTCGGAACACACTGGCCCTCGGACGTCATCGGCGGCGCCCTGCTCGGCATCGCCGGACTCGCATGGGCGTTCGAAAAGCGGCCAGCAAGAAGGCATTCGGCACACCAAAAATCAGCACCCGAACCTGATGGCCCAGAGCACTTACCTGGAAAACGCGCCGCCAACGCCCGGAGAAACGGGCCAACAAGCTGAAATACTGACAAGCGAAGGCCGAAGGGTGCTGACTAGCTGAAATGCCAAGCCCACCGAAGGGAGGCTACACACATGAAGATCACCGTCGTAGGATCGGGCACCGTAGTGCCACGCTTGGAGAGGCGTCAGAGCTGCGTCGTGGTGCATGCCGGTGGGCAAATGCTCGTCTTCGACCTAGGTTCGGGTGCGTTGCGCGGCATGCTCCGGTCGAGCCTGGATCCCCTCGCCGTAGACCGCATCTTCTTTACGCATTTCCACCCAGACCATACAGTAGACGCCGTTCCCCTCCTCTTCGCCATCAACTACGGCGCACCCGAGAAACGTACCCTGCCCCTCTACGTGACCGGTCCCGAGCCTTTCCTCCGGTTCTGGGGCTCCGTGATGGAGGTCTGGGGAGAGTGGATGGCCGGCGACTACGCCACGATCGTCTCGGAGCTACCCCGCGAATGCCTATCCTCCATCGACCTCGCCGGCTGCCGGCTCTCGTGGGCCCCGGCGGAGCACCGCAGCGAGAGCATCGCCTACAGACTGGATGCCGAAGGCGGCGCGTTCGTGTACACGGGCGACACCGAGTACAGCCAATCCGTAGTCGAACTGGCGCGCGGCGCCGATACACTCCTGATCGAGTCTTCCTTCCCCGACGAAGCCCCCGTTCCCGGCCACCTGACGCCTTCAGGCGTAGCACGTATCGCCAGCGAGGCAAGCGTACGTCGTGTCGTCCTCACCCATATCTACCCGGCGGTGGACGAGCTGGACCTCCTCACCGAAGTCGGACGCGGCTACGCCGGCGAGGTGATCGTGGCCGAGGACGGTCTGGAGTTCGAGGTTTAAGAGACCGCGCAATCGGCGCAGCGACCGTACAGTGTGATCTCGTGCCAGTCCGTGACGAAACCGGTCTCCCGCTCGACCTGCAGGGCCAGATACTCCATCAGCTCCTCGTTGAACTCGATGACATTGCCACACTGCTCGCAGCGCGCGTGATGGTGCATCCGCTCCGTCGCCAGCTCGTAACGCGAGTAACCCTCTCCGAAGTCATCCTTGCGCACGAGGCCGAGCTCGGTCAGAAGGTCGAGCGTCCTGTATACCGTGGAGAGGCCAAGCTCAGGATGCCCGCCCTTGACCCGGTCGTAGATCTCCTCCGCCGAAAGGTGTCGCTCCCCCTCCAGCTCGTGTACGATGATCCGCCGCTGGTTGGTTAGCCGGTAGCCCCTGTCCCTGAGTATCCGCTCGAAATCCAACATCAGCCACAGTCTATCCTCGTCACACAGCAAGATCAAGAATCGATCTTACTCAGGGACTCGTCGCGTTCGAAGGCTTCCGGGGATTCCTCTATCCGGCGGTCAGTCCCTAGCGGGCTCTTTCGGGCCGGCCCCGAAGGTCACCTTGCGTCGTCCTCCTGGCCACCAGTTCCAATCACCCAAAATGCGCATGGTAGCGGGGACGAGGAGGATACGAATGATCGTCGCGTCGACGAACACGGCCACGGCGAGGCCGAGACCTACTGCTTTGGTCAGGATGATGCCCGTGAAAGCGAAAGCCCCGGTAACCACTATGATGATCGCGGCGGCCGAGGTGATAATGCCTGCCGTCGCCACAAGTCCCTTGGACACGCTTGCGGTGTTAGAGTCGCCGTTCTCGTAGGCTTCCCTGATGCGGGAGAGCAAGAAGACTTCGTAGTCCATGGAGACCCCGAATATCGTACAAAACATCAGGATGGGGAGCGTCGCGTCCACAAAGCCTAGAGGAGTGAAATCGAGGAGGCCGGAGAGGTGGCCGTCCTGGAAGACGAAGACCATAGTCCCAAAGCTGGCCGTGAGGCTCAGTATGTTGACGATGACCGCCTTCAGCGGAATGAAAACGGAGCGGAAGGTGACGAGCAGGACCAGGTAAGTCACCACGATAACGAAGGCGGCGGCGAAGGGAGCCTTACCGTACAGGCTTGATATGAAGTCCTTCTGGCCGGCGGAGAGCCCGCCAACGAGGAAGCTCGTTCCTTGCGGCGCCTCTACGGCGCGTACGGCATCGACCGCGTCGTAGGCGTCCTGCGTGTATGGGTTCGCCTCGGTCACCCCCCGCAGCAGCGTTCTGTCTTTCGCCACGTAGGTGTCCAGGGTATTTTGCAGGTCCTCGGACTGACTGGCCGCCGGCAGCTCCAGAAAGTTCGCAACACCCTCTGGCGTAACCTTGCCGTCTGCCGAGATCCCCTCGGGCAAATCCGGCACCTTGCGGTCTACCTCTTCGGCCAGGCGGCGCTCGACCTCATCCCTTATACGGCTCTCCGAGGCGCGCACCTCGCGCTCCACCCGCGGCCGGATATCTGCCCGCAGCCGCTCCTCGGTCCCTGGCGGGACGGCGCCGTAGGTAGCCTCTACCTCAGAGAGCTGCTCGTTCACAGCTCTGTCTGTCGCGTTCTGCGTCTGCTCTTCGATCTGCCGCTGCACGAGCCCGTCCACCTTTGCTGCGGCCTCCTTCCGCGCCTGTTTGCGGGCGTCGGCGACGCGCTCCGCGTAGTCCTCCGCAGCCGCTTCTCCTACCGTGTAGACGCTCTCGACGCGGGAGACTCCGTCGGCGCCGCCAAGCCTCTCTTCGAGCTCTCTCGTGTAGGAGAGACCGCGGGCGCTGAGTGGGCCATCGTCAAGGTTTGCAACGATCTCCATCGGGTTGAGTGCAGCGTAGTCGAAGTTCCTCTTCAGGATGTCGTCTCCGGCGCGCGACTCGTACTCCTGCGGCAAGACGGTCGCCTCGGGGATGCCGACCTTCATGTGGCCGACCGGGTAGAGTAGGGTCCCAAGTATCGCGGCCGCGAGCAGGATCACGGCGAGAGGGTGGCGCATCACGACGTCTGCGCTGCGGCTCCAGAACGTCGAGCCCGCCCCGTCTCTGCGGCGCCGGATGGCGAGCCTGTTGATCCGCGGTCCGAGAACACCAAGGAGGGCGGGGAGAAGCGTGAGCGCGGCCAGGACGGACACGAAGACAACGACAAAGCCGGCCACCCCGATCGAACGCATGAACATAAAAGGGAAGAAAAGCAGGCCGGAGAGCCCGATCAGGACCGCCGTCCCCGAGAAGAAGATGGACCGTCCTGCGGTCGCCACCGTGCGCGGCACCGCCTCCACGGTCGAATAGTCTTCCAGTTCCTCCCTGAAACGGCTAACGAAGAACAGCGCGTAGTCTATGCCGAGCCCGAGACCGAGCATCGTCGAGAGCGTAAGCGTGAACACGGACATGTCGTATATACCCGCAATGAAGGACAGCGCGGCGAGCGCCGTCAACACGCTCGCGCCCCCGATCAGAACCGGCACGCCAGCGGCAACGAGTGTGCCGAAGGCGAAGATTAGTATGATCACGGCGAACGGAAAGGCATATTTCTCAGCATCCTTCACGTCCTCGTTGCTTGCCTCCTCGAGGTCCTGGTAGACGGCAGGCGCCCCTGTTACGTAGGTCTCGAGCTGGTCGGAGCGGACCTTGCTCCGCACCTCGTCAACCACGTTGCGCGTCTCGTCGATAGAGACATTGGAGGTAACCACCGCGTAGGACTTCTTCCCATCCTCTGAGATAAAGCGAGAGTCTCTGGAGCCGGCGTATGAGATGACCTGGCGTACGTTGTCCAGCTGGCGTACGTCGGCGAGCGCATTCTCCTGGGCCTTCTGAAACTCTTCGCTGCGGGCGAGTATACCCTCGCCGGTAAAGACCACTGTCAAGGTCGCCGGAGAACTACCGAACTCACCCGACATCAGGTCCTGCACCCTCTCGGCCTCCGAGTTCGCGCCGTCGAACCCACCGCCCTTCAGCTTCCCAGAGAGCCCTGGGGCGAAGAACGAACTGGAGATCAGGAGCAAACCCCAGAGCAGCAATATTGCCCACCGGAAGCGGTAGGCGAAGACGCCGATACTATGGAATACGCTCATCCTTGCGGGTAGCCTTCTCTATACGCCGCTCTCATCGGCGATATGGTACTCGACCCGATGAGAAGCGATGTGTTTAGTTACACGAACCCGTAAGATCATTCCTTTACGGTTTGCTTGTAGGTGCGCTTCGCGGAACCGCACCCACTACCCGCGGGGTAGGGTCAGGGCGAGGATAAGCCCGGGCAAGGGCAATACGGCTATAACGAGCATTGTGAACGTGAGGCCGGCGTTATCCGCGACGAGGCCGAGCAGCGGCGCCCCGACACCGCCGAGCCCGATGGAGAGCCCCATCGTAATGCCAGCCGCGAGCCCGATGCGGGCGGGCAGGTACTCCTGTCCCATAACGACGGTTATCCCGAAGGTCCCCACTGTAGCCGCCCCGACAAGGACGAGCACCGCCATGCCGAAGAAGGGACCGGCGAGCGTGAAGCAGAAGACGAGGGGCGGCAGCGCCAGCATCGAGACCCCGAGTATCGTGCGCCTGCCGAATCTGTCGGCGAGAGGACCCATTGTCAGGGTTCCGGCGGCTCCGCCGAAGAGCATCAGGGTGAGGGCCGTGTTCCCAAGCGCCGGGGACGCATCGAGCACGCGCTCGTAGTAAGAGGCGACGAAAGCCACGAGTCCGAAGTAGACGAACGAGCGCACTGTGACCACCCCGATCATACGCACGAAGGCCCCCCAATGGTCGGGCGCATAGGTCAACGTCTCCCCTTCGCTCTCGACCGCCTCGGGTTTGAACCCAAGCATCCGCGGCAGCTCGTGGAAAAGCACGGCGGCCATGACTACGGCTGGCACTGCGAGGAACAGGGCTCCTGGCAACCCGAAGAGGATGACGAGCGGCGTGGTCAGCGCGGGTCCGAGGGCAAAGCCGGCGTTACCGCCCACGGAGAAGAAGCTCATCCCGCGCGCCCGGCCCGAGCCGGAGACGTAGTTGGCGAACCTCGCCGCCTCGGGGTGGAAAGCGGCCACCCCGATACCGCTCAGAACGACACAAAGCAGGATCAGGGGATAGCTCGGCGCCAGGCCGACGAGTGCCATTCCGCACCCGGCGAGCAAAACACCGAGCGGCATGAGGGCGGGTACTGGCCTTCTGTCCGAGAAGATGCCGAACAAAGGCTGCACGATCGACGAGCTCACCGTTGCGGCGAACAAGAGGGTGCCTGCCGCGGCCAGCGAGATACCCTGCTCCGAGATCAGGAAAGGCAGCAACGCTGCCACGGCTCCCTGATTCATATCCGTGAACAGGTGGCCCGCCGACAGCCCCGCCATCGCCCGCCGGTCAACGCCTTTGTTGGGGATCTCGCTCAATACAGGTCTCTTCTCCAGTAGCGGCAGTCGACGAAAATCCTATCAGCCTTCTGAGATTTCGTAGGGCGCGAGCGCCCTGACGCCGCCGCCACGAAGCTCTGATAGCGCAAGCCACATCTCCTCTATCGCGTCCACAGCGGTCTGCGCGGGCTCTCCGGGAAGAGGTTGTCCGCCGCGGGGCGGGTTGACCTTCGTCAGCACCCCTGGTACGTCCTGCTGTATGCCGCCGAGCTCCCTGGCCTTGCTGAGCGCCTCCCTGAAACCACCGGTCTCGTCGACCAGCCCGAGATCCAACGCCTCGGTACCCGTCCACACCCTTCCGCCGGCGATGCCTTCGAGGTCCTTAAGCTCCATCCCGCGCCCCCGGGCGACACGCTCCTTGAACTCGGTGTAGATGCGTCCGATCTGGTCTTCGATCACCCGCAGTTCGTCAGGGCTTGGCCGGCGGCTCGGATCTAGTAGACCGGCGCGCCCCCCCCTTTCCAGTACGACGGGGTTGATACCAAGCTTTTTGTAGAGTCCGAACGCGACGGGACGGATGGCCAACACGCCTATAGAACCTGTGAGCGTGCCGCGACGTGCGACCACGTGGCTCGCCGCCGCCGAGACGTAGTAGCCGCCCGAGGCGCCCGCGTTTCCCATAAGGACGACGACCGGTTTCTTGACGCTGACGCGTTCGACCTCACGCCAGATCAGATCCGAAGCCAGCGCGTCGCCGCCGGGCGAGTCGACGTAGAACAGTACGGCAGCGACCCTCCGGGCCTTCTCCGCCACCCGCAGCGCGGCGACGACGGACTCGCTCCCCGCCTGCTCCCCCCCGACGAACGGTAGCGGCAAGGGCAGTCTCCTACTTCGGCCCCGCACTATAGCCCCTGAGAGGGTGACGAGCGCGACCTTTTTTCGCGACCTCCTCCTGTAAGGCATGCGCAGGGATCCCTGCGCCAGGCCCCACTCCGCTAATCTGGCGTGCCGTTCCTCCGACCCGAACCTCGTCGGCAACTCGTCCTCGTAGAGGACACCGTCGAGCAGGTCTTCCGAGAGGGCCTCCGGCGCGCCATACGGGGCCAAGTCTATCTTTGCGCGAACCTCCTCGCGAGAGAGACCTCTGCCTTCGGAAATCGCACCGACCACCTCCTCGAAGCGGCTATCGAGTAGCCGCCCAGCCTGCTCGCGGGACTCGCGTGAGAAGTCGTTGCTGACGAACCGTTCACCCGCTGACTTGTAAGGCGAGACGGCGACGACCTCGACCTCGAGGCCGAGGTTGTGGAGGGCGTCTTTGAGGAAATCTACCCTGGCGCGCATACCAACGACGTTCAGGTCGGCGAGGGGGGTAGCCAGAATCTCGTCCGCCGCGCACGCCAGGTAGTAGGAGCGGATGTCCGCGGGATCCGCGAAATAGGCCACGACCCGGCCGCCGCGTGACCGGAACGCGAGGATCTCGCGACGCAACTCTTCGATGGCGGCCCACCCGGCATCGAGTTTCTTGATGCGCAGCACGACCCCGCGCGGACGCCCGTCGGCGCAGATCCGGTCGAGCCACAGACGCAGCCTCTCAAGCGTCGGTGGGCTCGGTCCCCGAGCCAGGCGGCGCCGGAGGAAGCCAACAGGCGTCTCGAACTCGGCCAAGGGGCCACCGACCTCGATCCACACGTACTCCGGCGGCCTGCCGAGTAGACGCGCGCGGGCGTTACGGATAAGGCGCCAGAGGTTCACCAGAACGTCGGTAAACAACGACATCTGGCAGCTATGGTACACCGCAGCACGAAAAACGC
>DASQWQ010000004.1:0-3274 GCA_035640175.1 Rubrobacter sp.
CGTACCAGCATCATAGTGTTTGACCTGCAAAACCGCTATTTCTTAGAGCGCACCCGGCAGGATTCGAACCTGCGACCCGCGGATTAGAAGTTCTCGGACAAACGTTGCCAGTTGTTGCTCGCGATCGCAGAACCTGCATAAATAAGCCGTAACGCCGCCTAGCCTACTGCCTTATGTTTCACGTCGTTGCTCTAGGTTAGTGTCAAAACTAGTGTCAATGACGTTCCTGCAGTCGGCCTTTAATGCTTGTGGTACTTATCCTCTAGAGTCGGATGAATAGCAAGAAGCACAAAAACGGCGGGGCGAGAGAACCTCAACGGTAGGTCAATATTAATAACGGATGCTGTACATGCCCCTGGACACTTGCAGCAATGTGCTACCTAATATGAAAGGCGAGGCCGTAAGCGCCCTGGAGTGCCCTGCATCCTAGCACTCCCAGCAGCCAGCACAGGAGGAGCTCAGTAACTTCCAGGTATCTTGAGGAGAACGGTGCTCGAAGAAGAGGCGTAGTTGGCTGACTCGGGGCACGCAAGCCAACGCGTCGGGTGGGATGGTCAGACAGGACATCTGGTGAAAGGCGTAAGAACTCGATGAAGCGAAGCGTGTCGCGGTTGGAAAGCTGTTCCTTAACCGACCGGGCGTCGCACGGCGCTGCGTCTGCTGATCCACGCGGGTCTTGCCGGATGAGTCAACGCACGTATATACTGGAGAACGTTGGGAGAGGGAGCGGCGATAGAGGTGGTGCCTTAACCTTGGACACTCGACCTAAGACGCGACGCCGCTCGGCGTCGGTCACCGTCGGGGTTACCGTGGTCCTCGTCACAACCCTCTCCGGGTGCTCGGCCTCCGCCGAGGAGGAAGAGTACGAGTACGGCGCCATCTGCGTGGACCAGCAGACGCAGCAGCGCGTGGACGACGACGACGATTGCGACGAAAGCCCGTCTTACGGCTGGTACTACATACCCGTCGGCGCCACCGCACCGGCCATCGGGGAAACCGCGAGCGGCGGCGTCTTTACCCCCACGCCCGACGACGAGTCGGTGTGCTACGGTGGGGTGCCACGTGAGGGCGGCGAGGTTACCCAGGGCGGGTTCGGGGCCTGCTCCGGCTCGCTTGGAGGCTGAGAGACCGTGTACCGGCACCTCGTCAAGCCCCGCAAGGACTGGCGCAGGATCGTCGAGGAACAGGGGCTCACCTACGCCGTAGACCGCGCCGAGAACGGCAGCGAGCGGCCGTACTGGCACGAGGCCGCGGTCTACGAGCTCTCCGAGGAGGAGATCGAGTACCTGGAGGGGTTGACCGAGGAGCTCCACGACATGTCGGTCGAGGCTGCCCGCCGCATGGTGGAGGATCCGGGCATCATGGCCCGCCTCGGGTTCCCTCCGGAGGCGACGGAGCTCATGCGCGCCAGCTTGCTCGACCCCGACACCCCGACGCTCTACGGCAGGTTCGACCTGGCCTACGATGGCACCGGCCCCGCAAAGCTTCTGGAGTACAACGCCGACACGCCTACCGGGCTCGTGGAGGCGTCCGTTACCCAATGGTACTGGCTGGAGGATACGCTGCCGGATTACGACCAGTGGAATATGCTGCACGAGCGGCTGGTGCAGGCGTGGACGCTGTACGCGCCCCGCGTCCCCGACGAGGTGATCCACTTCGCCGTCGGGGCCAACGAGCCCAACGAGGACTGGGCGACCGTCGCGTACTTGAGGGACGCCGCCCGCGAGGCGGGGTTGGTGGATCTCGGGATCACGATGGAGGAGATCGGCTGGCATTACACGAGACGCTCCTTCGTGGACGTCCGGGGGCGTGAGATCTCGACCTGCTTCAAGATGTATCCCTGGGAGTGGATGCTCAAGGAGAGCTTCGGGGGGTACATCCTGGACGGCTCCTCCTCGACGACCTGGATCGAACCGTCCTACAAGGCGCTGCTCGGGTCGAAGGCGCTGCTGCCCGTAATGTGGGAGATGTTCCCCGACCACGAGAGCCTCCTCCCCGCCTTCTTCGACGAACCTTACGGTTTGGAGCGATACGTGGCCAAGCCGATGTACGGGTGGGAGGGGGCCGGCATCCGCATCCACGAGGCGGACGGCGCCCTGCTCGCGGCCCGCCCCGAGCGGCACGCCGCGGGCCAGGAGTGCGTCTACCAGCAGTTCGTCGAGTTGCCCCGGTTTTCGGGGGGCGGCTACGCCGTTTTGGGGACCTGGATGGTGGGTGAGCACGCCGCGGGCCTCGGCATCCGTGAGTCCGACCACCTCGTCACCGACACGGACGCGCAATTCGTGCCGCATTTCTTGAACGCACCCCGCTCCACGCCGGATCAGGTAGCCGCGTGGCTCGCCGATGGTGAAGCCGGGTGCGAGGAGCAGTCCGCAAAAGGAGGATTTCAGCCATGACACTCGTGTTCGCAAGCCTGGGGTACGCCGCCGCGTACGCACTTCTGGGCGTCGTGCTGCTGATCATCGGGTTCGTCGCCCTGGACGTACTTACGCCGGGGCACCTGGCGAAACACATCTGGACGGAGCGGTCAGTTAACGCCGGCATCGTCCTGTCGGCGGGGTTCCTCGCCCAAGGCGTCATCGTGTTCTCGGCGATCTGGTTTTACGGGGCGTCCGGGTTCGGGCTGGCGTTCATCTCCTCGGCCGTCTTCGGGCTTTTGGGGGTTCTGATGCAGGCCCTGGCGTTCCTCCTCATCGAGCTGGCTACGCCGCACAGGATGGGAGAGGTGGTCACCATGGTGGAGTTCCATCCGGCGTCCCTGGTGATCGCCGCCGCCCAGATCGCGGTCTCCCTCGCCGTCGTCGCGTCCATCGCGTAGGGGAGGGGCCTGTGAGGGGAAGGTCCCGGGTAATCCTCCTCCTCGCGAGGCTGTTCGCGTGCATTTTTCTCGGTTCCGCTGTCTTCCGCTTTGTAAGAGGCCTCGTGGACGACCCTAACTTGAACGAGGCACAGGGGTTTGTGGGTTGGTCCTTCGCGTTCTTGCTGCTGGCAGTGACTCCCCCCCGCCCTGAAGGTCCTGTTCGCGCGAGGGCCGCGAGCCCTCCGGTCGATGCTGAGCGGACCCGCGAAGCGGGCATACTTACTTGCCATCGCCTTTGGCCTCGCCGCCGGTTTCCTGGCTATGGATTCGGCTTCGAAAGCGGTGAATGGGCCACGGCCTTAGTCGGTGCACCCTTGGCCGCACTCGTCTTTTTCGTGTGGGTGTTCTGCTTTATCTTCCTACTGGTATCCTCCCTTCTGCTGTACGGGAGAGGAAGCGGCGGAGGGTACTACG
>DASQWQ010000005.1:0-2275 GCA_035640175.1 Rubrobacter sp.
CGAGCATGCGACCATAGTGGTGATGATGGAGAGGGAGCCAGGCCGTAAGCTGAACGGGTTCTCCACCGACGACGGGTTCTTGGTGCAGGGCGTACGCTCCATATCCGAGGTCGAGAGCGCCGCCAGAGAGGCCATGCGCAGGCTGCAGAACGGGGAGAAGAGGCTCGCCATCCACCGCAACTGCGGCACGACCATCGTGGCCGCAAACCTGCTAGCTGCGATCTTCTTTCTCGTCGCCCTCGGATTGGGTTTTCTGTATCTCGGCGTGGGTTATCTCTTACTCATGATCCTTGGCAGTGTCGTTCTCGCTTTCGCCCTGAGGATCCCTTTGAGCCTACTCCTGCAGCGGTTTGTCACCACCGATGCGGACCTGACGAACGCGGAAGTCGGTTGGGTCGAGCCGGCGCAGCCTGGCGACCTCAGGAGCGGCATCTTTGGGCTCTTGCTCGCCGCGTCGACCGTGCAGGTGCGCGTATTCCACACCGACCCTGACGCGGTCGAGATCTTCCGCGACGACGGCGCCATAGTTCGTTAAGAGGCTACAGGCGACAGGATTCGAACGGGATAGTCCTTTTCTGAGGACACCTTCACTGCGGTGTCATCGCCCAGTCCTGTACCTGATACCTGAAGCCGCGGATTGCGCAGCAAACCGCTCTATTCGGCCAGCAACGCCGGGTCGAGGATCCAACCCTCGTCGGGATCGCACTCCGGAGATACGCCATATCCTTCATCTCTCTTTTCGTAGGCCCACGCCGCCTGGACCGCGCAAAGGAGCGAGTCGAGGGCGTCGGCAGAGGGGTCGCTGACGAACTCCTCCCTCCAGCGGGCATCCATCTTCACCGCGAATCCATAGACCTCCCTCAGTACGGCTGACTCCAGGCCGGCGAGCAGCGTCTCCCTGGCGGATCTCCTCTCTGGTGTGTCGGGTATGCCGTCCCTCTTGTAAGCTGTGCGGCCCAGAAAGCGGCGGGCGACGACGGCAGGGTAGGCCTCGACGGCCACGCGTTCGTCCCCATTCCGTCTGCACGGCTCGACACGGACGCCAGAGGCGAGGAGGCGCGGTGCCCCCTGGTAGAACATTTTGCCTACAGGGACCCTGAAGAGCATCATAGCGCTGCTGGAGCCACTCCTGCGGTCGGCGAGCCGATAACGCCACTTGCTGCCTGGTAGTCTCAGGGCCATGTCGGCGCGGATCTTCCCCTCGAATTCCTCTTTCGGGAGAGCGCCGACCTCGCCGACGTAGCCTTCCCACTTCTCCGGCCACCCGAGGGCGGCTACCAGGGATCGCGGCTGGCCGAATGGGAAGTCCATCCCGCACACCCAGGGGCCCCGTCTCTGCAAAAAGTCTTCGAAACCGCCGAAGTCGGTCAGCGTCTCCGAGTCCTCGACGCGCAATGAGTCTCCTTCCAAGGTGCAGCCGAGGACGATGAGGGGTTTCCGGCGGCCGGGGGCGCTCGTGAAGTCGAGGCCGTAGATCCTCACGCGGGTTCGTTCGTGGCGACCCTACCGACCTTCGCCGTTTTGCCCGGCTTCCCTGTCGAGGCGGTGGACGTCTGGTTGGCGGTCGTCTTCAGGGATCTTCTCTCCCTCGTTCTTGCCGCCCGGGATGTGCCATTCGATCACCTGGTTCATTTCGGCCCCTACCAGCATGATCAGCGCCGAGTAATAGACGTAGAGCATCAGGATGATCACACCCGCGAGTGACCCGTACGTCTCGTTGTAGGAACCGGACATGCTCACGTACAGCGAGAACAGCAGGGAGAAGATGAGCCAGAAGACGAAGGCGAGGACCGATCCGGGGCTGATCCAACGGAACCTCTGTTTGGCGGCGGGGGCGAAGTAGTAGATCAGGGAGAAGGCGAAGAGGACGACCAAAGCAACGACGGGCCACTGCACGATGCTCCAGAGTGTCGCGAAGATGGACCCTAGACCGACGAGGTCGGCCACCCTCACGCCGATAGACTCGCCGAAGATTACAAGCACGAGCGCGCCGACCAGAAGAACGATCACCGCGAGCGACATGAAGATCGAGAGCCCGTACACCTTCCAGAAAGGCCTATCCTCCTCGACCTCGTACATGACGTTCATAGCCTCCATGACCGAACGGAACGCCCCCGAAACCCCCCAGAGCGCGAGCAGGATCGAGATGATCGCCCCGAAGGTGAAGGCGCTCTCGGCCTGACTCTGGGTGATGCTAAGTAGCTGGTCCTCGATAAACTTCGTGGCCGATTGCGGCGCTACGCCGGAGAGCTTGTCGACCATGGTGTTGACGAGG
>DASQWQ010000006.1:0-5701 GCA_035640175.1 Rubrobacter sp.
CAAAGAGCGTAACCCTATCCACACCGCCACGGCGAAAACCCCAACCACCAGAGCCGTTGGCCTGGGGAAGTCCCCCCACCGGCCAAAGATGCTCTGTAGCTCGTAGGCCGCCAGCCAGACCAGCACCGCCAGCAAGGCGTCCGACAATACCGAGACTAGGACAACCCCTGGTTGTCTCCAAGCCTGCACCAGGCGGCGCCTTGGCGGCCGCGCGTGCTGCGATGGGGGCTCTGCTGCCTGTCGAGCAGTATTACCGATACTGGGAACTTGACTCCTCCTCAACACCCTCTCCCCCCTCATCCGAGCATGATGGTACTTATCCTGAGTCAAATACAACACTAAAGCGCGAAGCTTTCAGAGAATCAACGTAGCCATCATCGCTTTCAGACGGACAGACTTCGCTTGAGTTGTTCGGATGTCCTTCTCTCCATTCCCCCCTCCTGACGTTTGGCGAAGGTACAATCAGTAAACCATTATAGCTCTAGAGCTTCGGCCAATTGGCTGGGAAATTTCTTACTTGGCAGTTCTCAGGGTGATTCAATAGCCTTTCTCCTCGTTCCTTGATACATACGCTACTCGTCTATCGGCGAAGCACCTTAACCTTACTATAATCGCAACACAAACTGAACGGATACACCTATTAATCACCCAAATCAATGATTTTAGCTGTTGCGAATGGCGCACTTTCTTGTTACGAATGGCCCTGCGGTTACAGGCTACCTAGCACCTCCTGCACTCCGACCACGATGAAGGGAATCACCGAGATGGCGAGGATCACGTTCGAGACGAGCCGGTTGCGGTACTCGGAGGCCACACGCTGGGAGTTCAGGAGTATGAGCAGCGTAATCGCCAAAAAGGGCAGGAAAAGAGGACCGAGCGAGGCGTAGACGATCACCAGCAGGACCGGCTCTCCGAAGGCGAGCAGGACCATGGGCGGGAACGTCATCCAGGCCAGAAATCCCCGGAAGAATATGCTCTTTTCGGAGAGGTATTCGGATGCCTCCTCGTCCGGCACCTCGCGGATGGTGCGCACGCAGTCTGCGAAGAGGTGGGCGCCCCGTTCCAGGCTCCGAGCATGGCGCCGGTCGCGACGGCCCAGAAGCCGATGAGGAATGCCCAGCGTGCCAGGAGACCGAATCGGTCCTGCATGGGGTCTACCAACGCCAGGAGACCCTCCTCATCGCTTATGGACGTGCCGGTACCGAAGAGCAACTCCGCCCCGATGATCAGCATCGACACCATGAACAGGGCGGTTAGCGCGTAGCCCAAGGTCAGGTCAGTCCGCATGGTCGGGATCCAGGCCGAGTGCCGCCAGCCGCGCTCGCGCACCCAGTACGTATAGGCGGCCAACGAGTAGGTCCCGCCCACGCCGCCGACGACGGCAAGGACGTTGATCAGGGCGCCCTCCGGTATCCGCGGGACGAACCCGAGGGCGACTTCGCCAAGGGACGGGGCGAGCAGGATGGCCAGCAGTATGACGATCCCGAACTTCAGGGCGGCGAAGGTCTTCATGATCATCTCGAACAATCCGTAGCGGCCTATGCTGACGACGGCGAAAGCCGCCACGCTGTGGAGCGCGGCCCAGGCCCACAGCGGCAGCACGCCAGGGAATGCCGCGTCCACAGCCAGCGCAGCGGTCGAGGATACCGCGGCCCCGAAGACGAAGGTAACGATGAACAGATAGATCACGAAATACCAGATCGCCCACCGGCCAAGCGAATGCCAGCCCTGCAAGATGGTCTGGCCAGAGGCCATGTACCAACGCCCTATTCCCTCGGTCAGGAAGTACTTGAGGATTGCACCGAGAACGACAGCCCAAAGGAGGACCATTCCAAAGTCCGTCCCAGCCACCAGGGAGGAGACCATGTCCCCAGCCCCCACTCCGGTCACCGCGATGACTATGCCGGGCCCGCGTACCTCAACCGGCGTCCTAGAGTGGATGGAGTCTGCGTCCTCGAAGCACCTTCAGCAGTAACGTCAGCCATCTGTCCCCTCACCCACGCTCCCCAACAAACACACCATATTAGACATCATTGTTGCTTGATAAGCAAAGGTGAGATAGCGCCAGGACGCTCCTCACCGAACCCCGCAAACTTTCGTCTTCCTGCTGACCACGAGCTTGGGGTCTCAAGGCTTCATCGGTGAATGTGGTGAGCGGCTTGAGGCCCTTGCTCAAGCCCTGAGGTCTCCAGAGAAAGCTGTGCCTCAGGCCGGCTTATCCACCCACTCGGGTTCGGGTGTGATATGGGACTCGGGATGCGGACCTGGACCGTCGAGGCCCGTGGAGCTTACGGTCATCAATACCCGCACCTTCTTGTCGCGGTCGCTTAGAGTCTGGCACGAGAGTCTGACCTGCCCGAGGAGTTCGCGCTTCTCCAGCACTTCGAGTTCGGCCCTGGTCATCTTCTCGGGCTCGCCCTCCAGATACTCGATGCGGCAGGTGGTGCACCTGGCGTAAGAACCACAGCGGTGCAGGATATCCACCCCGGCATCCTCTTCGATCGCCAAGACCAATCTCTTGTTCTCGGGAACTTCGAAGGTCCCCACGCCCTCGACCTCTAGCTTAGGCATTTATCCCTCCTTTCAGAGACGGAGCTTCCATTCTTGTATCTAACCACGCCGGCAGACCAGGCGCGAATGCCAGGTCGCGGACTTTCGGGGTTATACGTCTCCACAACCGTAAGTGGATCGGCTAAACTGGCCATTCACGAAAGGGGGTAACGCTTGGATCACCGCCCACCTTCTATAAAGGTAGACAAGCCCTGGGGCAGGTTCGAGCAGTACACGCACAACCTGCCCAGTACGGTCAAGATCATCACCGTCGCTCCTGGCGGCACGCTCTCGCGCCAGTACCACCACCGCCGCGACGAGCTCTGGGTCATATTGGACAACGGAGCACAGGTACAGCTCGGCGAAGAGGTCCTCGAGCCCGAGACCGGGGAGAAGATATTCATCCCCCGAAAAACGGTTCACAGGCTCTCCGCGGCTGGCGAAAGGGAGGTGCGGATACTGGAGATCTCCTTCGGCGAGTTCGATGAGGAGGACATCGTCAGGCTCGATGACGTCTACGGTCGTGTGGCGCCATAACGGTTCTGGTTTAGATCCCGGGTGAGCTTCAGGGGCGAAGAGGAGTCCCGGCGCGACGAGCGCGCACAGGCGTCCGCCGGGCATGCACAGACCGGGGCGGAGAGGGACCGCGGGCGGCCCTCCCGCATGTCCCCGCTGCTCCTGTTGTTCGCCGTGCTGCTCCTCGCGCTGCTCGCGGTGGCCGCGATCCTCCTCTGGAGGTCCCTCGGCGAGAGCATCTCAGGCACCAGCGTAGCCAGGGATTCCATAGATTCAGCCGGTCCTGAACCGCGCGTGCGATTAGCCAACGCTGCAGGTCAGGTGCGCGTCGAGGGCGTAAAGGGGTCCAGATCCGTAGATTACGAGGCCACGCGATACGCGATGGACGCCGACCCCGCCGCCGCCAAGCAGCGGGCCTCCGAAGTTCCCGTGGACATCTCCCGCGAGGACTCGAAGATCATCATCGAGACGGACGGGGGGGAGGATACGGGGGCCGACTATACGCTTAGGGTACCGACAGGCAGCTCCGTCGAGGTCGAATCCGAGGCCGGAGACGTAGAGGTCTCGGGTATCTCGGGCAACGTGACGGTCGGCGCCGAAGCCGGGGACGTGAGGGTCAGGTACGTCGGTGGCAACGTCAAGGTCGAAGCCCCTAGAGGAGATGTCACTGTCGGCGACGTCAACACGGATACCGGGAGTGCGAATCTCGAGGCCGGCGTGGGGGACGTCTCGCTCGAAGACCTGATCCTTGGCACCCTCGAAGCCAGCGTCAAGGCCGGGGACGTCACCCTCTCAGGGCGTTTCTCCGGCGGCGGGCGAGTCTCCGTGGAGACCGGCGACATTATCGCCAGGCTTCCTCCGGAGGATACGAGGGACCTTACCCTCCAGACGCACGTCGGCAGCGTCTTGCACGACCCCGCGAACGGAGATTCGAACGGGAAGGGATTCGAAACACAAGAGCAGCAAGGCTCGTAGTGTTCCGCAGGGGTGACGTGGGATACGGTGGTGAATCGCCTGAAGACTTCTGGGGCGCGCTGCGAGGAGTCTGGTTCGATCCGGTCCGCTTCTTCAGGGGGCTCGACCCGCGGGGAGGAGTGATCCGGCCGGCTATCTTCGCCTCCGTGGTCCTCTACCTGGACCTGCTCCTCGAGGCGGTGCTCCAGATGCTCTGGCTCCGCGAGTTCAACTACGCCCTGATCTACGCCCCCTTCCTCGGGCTCGTAGTCGCGATCGTGCTCGCGCCGCTGCTCGTCACCGGCCTGGCGGTCCTAGTTCTGGTTATCCTCGGAGGGGGCACGCTCTCGCGCGGTGGCTTCGGCCCTCTCTTCCGCTCTCTAGGCTACGCGAGCGGGATAGGGTTCGCGCTCTGGATCCCCTTCGTCCCCCTCCTAGCTATCCCATACGGCGCCTTTGTGGCCACCGTGGCCGTAAAGGAGACCATGAACGTTAGCTCGGCTCGAGCCGCCGCCGCGACCCTCATCCCGCTCGGGGCAGGCCTCGTGACGGTGCTTGCCCTACTCGGCCCCGATAAAGCCGCGGGCTTCCTTATCAACCCGCCTGGTAGCTAACGCTCTAACTGGTCAGCGTGTCAGCACGGCGGGTGGGCCGCCTTTCAGCAAGTCGCCAGGCTTCGCCAGGCGACTGGTCAGCCAGTCCTTGCGCACACGAATGCTGACATGCTGACTAGCTGAAATGCTGACCTGCTTCCAACGCGAGCGCCGCGAGCAGCGCCGATCCTCGCGGCAAGACCTCCTCGTCGAAGGCGAACTGGGGCGTGTGCAACCCCGAGACATCTTCCCCGACGCCGAGCCAGATAAAGGCCCCTGGCACCTTCTCCAGGAAGAATGCGAAGTCCTCTCCGCCCATCGACGGGTTGGGCAGCTCCAGGACGGACTCCGCGCCGAAGAGGTTCTCAGCTACGCCAAGGACAAGGTCCGCCGCACCTTCGTCGTTGACGGTGACGGGGTAAGAGAAGGTGTAGTCTAGATTTGCGTCGCCGCGCATCCCCTTCGCCACGCCGCGGGCTAAGGCTTCTATACGCCCCGGCATACTCTCCCGGAGGTCAGGGTCCAGGGTCCTGACCGTTCCCCCGAGGTGGGCCTTCTCTGGGATGATGTTGAAGGCCGTTCCGGCCCCGATCTCCCCCACCGTCAGGACCGCGGGCTTCACCGGGTCTACTTCCCTCGACACGACGGTCTGCAACGTCGTCACTACCTGCGCCGCGATGACTACGGCGTCGGCGGCCAGGTGGGGCATCGCGCCGTGCCCACCCGAGCCCGTTATCTCCATCTCGAAAGCGTCGGCTGCGGCCATGATCGAACCTGCCTTTGTCGCCACCTTCCCGAAAGGCAACCCTGGCCACAGGTGCAGCGCGAAGATAGAAGAGATATCGTCTGCCACCCCCTCATCGACCATGACTCTCCCGCCTCCTCCACCTTCCTCCGCCGGCTGCAAGACGAACTTGACGGTGCCGCCTAGTCGATCCCTCATCTCCGAAAGGACGTGGGCCGCGCCGACGAGCATGCTGGTGTGCCCATCGTGGCCGCAGGCGTGCATCCTACCCTCGGTCTCCGAGGCGAAAGGCAGGTCCGTCTCCTCCTGTATGGGGAGGGCATCCATGTCTGCCCGCAGCGCC
>DASQWQ010000007.1:0-3958 GCA_035640175.1 Rubrobacter sp.
ATGAGCAGGTGCGTCGCTTCAGACCGGACGTGGATGCAGGTCTGGAAACGACCCCCACTCCCGAAAGCGTCTCCGCTTCCCAGAATCTGTACACTAACCTCTGCCATACCTATTCTCCCCATATAACCTGGTACGGGCCGCGTGGTCAGCGAGCCATAGAGGTCGATCTGAGCAGAGCTCGGGTGAACACTAAAATGAACCGCTCCTGTCGTGACCGCCACACGCCCGAATTCGCGCTCGTCCCAAAGCCACGGCCTGATAAGTGCGATAAGGCGACTCAAGTGAGAATAATACGGACCGATTCACGTGCCTGTCATCCTACCTTCGCGACTGACGGTTCGGCCCGACGTACGCTATCCAGCTTAATCTGATTGGTTCTGAGAATAGTCATTCCTATATACTATCTAGTGTATTGGGATGTGTGTAAAGTTCCGCCCGCTTGATTTACGCAGTAAACGCCTCGGCCCTTGATGCGATGGTGTTCTATCGTTTTTGCCCGAGAGCCTCTCCACGTGACTGGTCCAAGGGTAGCGCCACGGGGTTCCTGCAGAATATGTTCTCGTCCCTCGCGGTGGAGAGGGGGCCGAAAAGGTGTGGCCACATAAAAGAAGCCGAACGCTGTCAAAAGGACCGTCGACATGTACCACAGAACGCCTTGGTCTTCGGTGGTGCCAGGGAGCACCGGGTATTCCCTGGACGTTCTGGCAACCTGGTCCAGCATCGGTCCAATCCTCCGAACTGGAGTACCGTCAACTAGGTCTACGGGGAGTATTTCGAGACCCTGCCGGCCCGCAGCACGGTGAAGGTGGCCGAACTGCTGATGGGCGCGGGGGTGGAGATAGAGGCTGTCGCCATCCGAAGATTTTGACTATGATGACCGCTGGCGCGAGAGACGAGAACGCCCCTTGTGGCGGTTGGCGCCGAAAGGAGTAGGAGAGCGTGTCCGAAGAACTCTGTTTTACGCCGGTTACAGAACTCGCTGCAAGGATCCGGCGTCGTGACCTCTCGCCGGTCGAGGTCGTGGACGCTTTTCTGGAGCGAATCGAGGAGCGCAACGGAAGGCTCAATGCCTACGTCACCGTGCTCGGTGAGGAGGCGCGCGAGGCGGCGAGGGAGGCCGAGCGTGCCCTCGGATCCGGCGAAGCGATTGGGGCACTCCACGGCGTACCGGTGGCCATAAAAGACCTCTTCGACTACAAGATCGGCGTTAGGAACACCTACGGGTTGAAACCCATGGCGAACTACGTCCCCAACCGGAACGCCACCTACGTCGAGCGCCTGGAGAGGGCGGGCGCGATTGTCCTCGGAAAGACCAATACCCCGGAGTTCGGCCACAGGGCCATTACCGACAACCTCCTCTTCGGTCCGACGAGCACGCCGTTCGCCCCCGGCAAGAACGCAGGTGGCTCCTCGGGTGGGAGCGCCGCCGCAGTGGCCGACGGGCTTGCGCCCATCGCGCAGGGTTCGGACGGCGGAGGCTCGATCCGGATCCCCGCATCCTTCTGTGGCGTCTACGGATTCAAGGCAACGTTCGGGCGGGTCGCCTCCGCTACCCGCCCGGACGCCTTCCTCTCTCACACACCGTTCACCAACAGTGGTCCTCTCAGCCGGACGGTCGAGGATGCAGCCTTGATGCTAAGCGTGATGGCGGGCCCTCATCCGCGTGATCCATTCAGTGTCCCGGACGACGGCACGGATTACCCGGCCGCGACTCGGCGCTCAGTTAGCGGCCTTAAGATCGCTTACAGTGCGAAACTCAACATATTCCCCGTCGAGGAACGCGTCCTCTCCGTGGTCGGCGAGGCCGTGCGCACGTTCGAGGAGACTGGGGCGCGCGTGGAAGAGGCGAGCATGGGGTTGAAGCATGACCAACGAGAGCTAAGCAGCACATGGATGAGGGAGGTGGGGGTTCGCTACGCCGAGATAACCGCAAACTTTAAGAAGGAAGGCGTTGTGGATCTGCTCGGCGAGCACCGGGAGGACCTCACACCGCAGCTCGTAAATCTCCTGGAGACCGGGCAGAAGATGAGCGCCCTCGACTACAGGCTCGACGACGTCACACGCACCGAGGTCTTCGACGCCATCCAAGACCTCTTCGAGCACTACGACCTGCTCCTCACGCCGACCCTAGCCGTGCCTCCCTTCGACAATGCCGACGACGGCAACACGGTTGGCCCGTCTGAGGTGAACGGCGAGGAGGTGGACCCGCTCTTGGGCTGGTGCCTGACTTACCCGTTCAACTTCACCGGCCACCCGGCTGCGTCGGTCCCAGCGGGCTTCACTGACGAGGGGCTGTCCATAGGCATGCAGATTGTGGGTCGACGCTTCGCCGACAAGACGGTGCTCGCCGCGAGCGCCCACTTCGAGCGTCTAAGGCCCTGGCACGACTCCTACCTGGCGCTGAATATTCCATAACGCTTTGCTCGCCGCGCTCTTGTCCATAAGGCAGAGGCTTCGAGGGAGCGCAAACTCCTCATGAGAAGTTAGTAATCGTCAAGACGGGTTGGCACTTCATTTTGCCTTTCTCTAGTCTACATAGACTTGCTGAAAACAAGCAGATTCTCGAAGTGGTGCCGAGGGATTCGAGGCTCTGCCTTCCGCCGTGCCGGCATCCTGCGGAGCGGAGACTACACCCGTTAATTGAGGAGACGGTTCCGTATGGGCTGCTAATCGGGGGCCGGTAGCTCGCACTCGGGGAAGCTGTACCATATTGGGGCGACGGCAGGCGCCGATCACGAAGCCGGAGTGGGGGTGAGGGCAGGAGATGGGGCGGTCTCAAACCTATAATGACGAGACGGATCATGCCGAGTGGCTGGTGCGTTGCACGGGCTGTGGCTTCAGGCGACGTAACCCGAGGCCCGACTACTGTCAGCGGTGCGGCGCTCCCCTCGAGGTAGAACTCGACTATGGCGAGGACCTTCAAGCAGAACGGTTGTTCGACGGCTGCATCACCGACCTATGGAAGTACGGAAGTCTCTACCCGGTGTCGTTGAGCCACTCTGTAGACCTTAGTCTAGGGGAGGGAGGCACCCCGCTAGTTCGTATCTCAAAAGCAGCTCAGCAGATCGGTGTAGAGGAGGCGTGGTGCAAGTGTGATCACCTGAACCCATCGGGCTCGTTCAAGGACCGGAGTGCGGCCGTCGGAGTGGCGTGGGCGCGTGAGCGAGGCTATCCCGGGGTGATCTGCGCCTCGAGTGGGAACGCGGCTGGCGCGACCGCAACCTACGCCGCACGCGCCGCGCTGCCCGCTTACGTAGTGATCTCCTCCAGGGCACCGAAGTCAAAACTTGGCGTTGCTGTGGCTCACGGAGCACGGGTGTTTAGCGTAGCGGGAGATTTCAGCCGAGCCTTTGCCGCGGCACGGGAGGCAGCCGCGGAAGTCGGTTTAGCGAACGTAACCACGACCTACGTCAACTGCTACGCGTACGAGGGAAACAAGTCCGTCGCCTACGAACTGTGCGAGCAGATGGAGGTGGTGCCGGAGTGGGTTGTGGTCCCAGTGGGCTCGGGACCGCTGCTTTACGGTGTATGGAAGGGATTTAGGGAACTGCGCAGGTTCGGCCTCGTAGACCGGATCCCTCGGCTACTCGCAGTCCAACCGGAGGGATGTGCACCCATAGCTCGGGCGTTCGCGGCTGGAGAGGAGGTCAAACCGTGGTCTCGGGTGGACACGGTTGTATCCGGGCTCGACGATCCCCTGCAAGGGTACGAGCGTGATGGGATGCTGACGCTGGTGGCCGTGCGCGAGTCCGGCGGTGCTGCCCTCGCCGTTCCGGATGCCGAAATCCTTAGAGCGGGCAGGGTCTTGGCCCGTGAGGAGGGCCTGTTCGTAGAACCCGCCGCCGCAGCCTCGGTCGCGGGGGCTGCCGCCGCCAAACGATCTGGGTACATCGATGGATCCGGGGCGGTGGTTTGCCTGCTGACCGGACACGGGTTGAAATACCAGAGGGAGAGTAGG
>DASQWQ010000008.1:0-16369 GCA_035640175.1 Rubrobacter sp.
AATATCCTCGACTATCTCGACCTGCCTTGCGGTTAGGTCCTCCCTCCAGCCGCCCGGCTTCGCCTTGCGCCGCTTCTTACCCTCGCCCTTCTCTTCCTCTGGTATGTTCTCCCAGGAGTTTTTCTCCACAGAGCGCGCAAGCTCGGCTTCCTCCACCGGCATATCCAGCGCCGAGTAGATGCGCTTCATCGTCTCCAGAGTATCTGCGCGGAGGTCCTCGTAGCGGACCATTACCTTGCGACCACCGTGGGCTCCGTAGGCCTGCCCGGTCTTCTCTATCTGTTGCACGTAGGAGTAAGCACGCATCCTCACGTAAACGTTCGGGTTCATGTCCGGCTTCGACGTACGTCTCTGGGCTTCCCTTCGCTCCTGAAGCCAGCTTCCCTCGCTACGGGCGTCCATACTCGAGGCGACAACGTCCCTGGGGTCCCGGATCAGGAAAATCATACGGCTCTCGGGTAGGGCTTCCATGAGCAGCGGCGCGCCTATGGAGCCGTTTGGCTCCTTTATGATCAGGTATCCGCCCTCGGCGACCTCGGGGAACCTGGCGGTCGCCCCGCCCAAGACCAGATCCCTCATGGGCCCGAGCCAGGTCTCTTTGTAGGGCTCTCCCAGGATGTATTGTCTGCCCGGCTTGCGCCCCCCCACCCTGAAGTAGTGAAAGTTGCCGAAGAGGCTTCCTACAAGCGGCTCGTTCCACATGGCGCATCCGTCGAGGCCCCTCATCATGGAGCCGAGCCACGTGCTGCCGCTACGACCCGTGCCGAAGATCCAGACGATGTTCTCAGGCCTCACGCCGCCAGGCGATCGTCGGGCCCGCGAGCGGAGGGACTCGCCCTTTCTCACCGCGCGCCGCCAGACCCGCTTGAACCTCGGCGTCAATTTTGTCCCTTCCACGCCCTCAGGAGGGCTTGTCGGCCACAAGGTGATTGCAACGATCTACTCCCGCAAGACTTATCTACATGCAATGGGCCATTATACTCTCACAGAACCCTGTTTAGTGACGCCAGACTCCCCGGCCTCGGCGCCGACCGTCGCGAGACCCGAGCATCTTTTCGCGCAATGGATCACGAAACCCCTTAACAATTCTCCGCCCTTGTAAGATAATGTGGCCTTGCGCAACAGTATGGTCTTCTTGTAGGGGGACGTTTGCGGGTCAAAATTATGGAAGTCGGCGACGGTCGTCTTCAAGGGTATACCTTCGCCGCTGCTCTACTATGGGCGGTCCTCCTACTAATCCTCGCCCCGGGGTCGAAGGGGGAACCTGCCGCGCAGCCTGGGGTGGACAACGACCCCGATGGCGCGCCGTACGTCGCCGGGGAGCTACTCGTCGCCTACGAGCCTGGAACCTCCGAGGAGGCCGAAGAGACCGTCGTCAGGCGGTCGGGAGCGCGGACCCTGGAGGATCTGCCAGGGGAGGTGAGACTCGTCTCCTTCCCGGCGATCAGGCGCGAGGCATCCGAGGCGGTGCGGGAGCGAGCCCTCGCACGGGCACTAGCGTATCTCGGGCGCAAAGCGGCGGTCGAGGCCGTTGACTACAACTACGTGCGCGAGCCTTACTTCATGCCAAACGACCCGAGGCTCGGTAACCAGTGGGGACTCACCAGCGCGAGGTTCGGTGGCGCCTGGAACGACGCAAAGGGCGGTAGGGCGAAGGTCGCCATTGTGGACTCGGGCGTCTACTCGAAGCATCCCGATATAGGCAGGATCATAGCTCAGAGAGACTTCGTCGAGGGCGACGCGGTGGCCGACGACGACTACGGGCACGGCACCCACGTAACAGGCATAGCGGGCGCGCTCACGAACAACGGCAAGGGCGTGGCTGGGGGATGCTTCGAGTGCGGACTCATTATAGCCAAGGTCATGGGCCCGATAGGGTTCACCACAGATTCGCGAATAGTGGAGGGCATCGACTGGAGCGTGAACCAGGGTGCCGACGTCGTGAACCTCTCGCTCGGCGGATCGGGAGACTCCAGCGTGCTAAGGACGGCGGTCAACCGCGCGTATGGCCGGGACGCGGTCGTGGTGGCGGCGGCCGGCAATGAAGGGATGAATGTGCCGCGGTACCCGGCGGCGTATTCGAAGGCGATCGCCGTGAGCGCCACCACCGCGGATGGCAGGCTCGCCCATTTCTCCAGCCGCGGCGACTGGGTGGATCTGGCCGCGCCGGGGACGGACATACTCTCCACCAGCAAGTCGGGAGGCTACGACAGGATGAGCGGAACTAGCATGTCGGCGCCCTTCGTGTCTGGCCTCGCCGGGCTGCTCGCCGCCAGGGGTATGTCTGCGGACTCGATCCGTCAGCGCATGCAAACCACCGCCAAGGACCTCGGTCCCGCAGGGGACGATCCCCGCTACGGGCACGGCAGGATCGATGCCGACAACGCCGTGAGATAGTCCAGAGCAGCAGGCTCGCAAGCACATCCTTGCTTATGTAAACTTGCCGCTGCCCACATTCTCGGGCACATGGCTTACACTACTGGCGGCGCTGCCTACGACACGAGGGACGTAATTGGCCACGTACACGTATAACGGTAAGAAAAGCTTCGCGGGGGAGTTCTTCGACTCCCTGGCGGCGTTCTACCGCAAACGTTGGTTGCTGAGGTACTTTGTACGCCGCCAGGTAACCCGTAGCTACAAGAGGTCTTATCTGGGCCTCGCGTGGGCGATACTGGGACCCCTGATCTGGGTCTTCTTCCTGACGATCATCTTCTCTGAGGTGGTCGGCCTGAGGTTCAGGACGGTAGAGGACGATCCAACGCTCAACTTCGGGCTGTTCCTGTACTGCGGTCTGCTCCCTTTCATGGCCTACTCCGAAGCGCTGAGCAAGGGTCTCAACAGCATCAGGAACAACGCGGGGTTGGTTCAGAAGGTGGTCTTCCCGATGGAGTTACTCCCTTTCACCAACGCGGTCGCTTCGCTGGTAGACAAGCTCTTCGGCTTGGGTGCGCTCGTACTCTTCGTGTTCGTTCTGCAACACAGGCTGCACTGGCAGGTCTTGCTGTTGCCCCTGATCATCGTGCTACAGTTGTTGTTCACCCTGGGTCTGACCTACATCATGGCTGTCGTCGGAACCTACGTGCCCGACATGGGCGAGGTTCTCCGGCCCATCGTAAGGGGCACTTTCTTCCTCACACCGATACTCTGGCCGCCTGAGACGTTACCGGAGAACCTGCAATTCATAAACGACTACAACCCGCTGGCCTACCTGGTAGGTGCATACAGGGCTATGATCCTTGAGGGTACGCTTCCTGGCGGACTGGCGACACTCTACTTCTCCCTGTTCTCCGTGGCCCTGTTCCTCGCTGGCTTCGCGCTGTTCGTCAGAGTGAAGCCATGGTTCGCGGACCACCTGTGACGCCGGCCATCTCCCTCAGGGGAATAGGCAAGAAGTACAGGATCTCCCCGAGCCGCTCCTCGAGGCTGGGGGAGGTCCTGAGCTTCGGCAAGGCCAAACGAAGCCACGAGTTCTGGGCGCTGCAGGACATCAACCTGGACGTGGAGCCAGGCACGACGCTGGGCGTCGTGGGCCGCAACGGGGCTGGTAAGAGTACGCTTCTGAGCATAATCTCGGGCGTTCTGCGGCCGACGACGGGAGAGGTCGAGGTCGAAGGCCGGTTGTCGGCGATCTTCGGGATCGGGACGGGGTTCAACCCACTCTTTACGGGGCGCGAGAACGCCATGTTGAGCGGCCTGATCCTTGGCATAGAGCACGAGGAGATGGTGGAACGCTTCGACGACATCGAGGCTTTCGCGGACATCGGGGAGTTCATGGACCAGCCGATCAAGACCTACTCGAGTGGGATGCGTAGTCGCCTGGGCTTCGCCGTCGCGATCAACGTCGAGCCTGATGTCCTTGTCATAGACGAGGCCCTCTCTGCGGGCGACTCGGCATTTAAGAAGAAGGCGATCCAGAGGATGTACGACCTCAAGGACTCAGGGTCCACGGTCCTCTTCGTCTCCCACAGCATGGGGATGGTAAAGCGATTCTGCACGGAGGCCGTGCTGCTCCACAAGGGAAGGCTCGTAACCACCGGCAGCCCCGAGGAGGTGGTCGACCACTACGAGGAGATGCTCGCGAAGTCTCAGGAGATGAAGGATGCAAGGGCCAGCGAGCTGGACAAGCAACTGGACTATGAGATAGAGCACGAAGACGAGGAGGACACGCCGACCAAGGGCGAAGGCCTCTCTTCCGAGAGGACCCCAAACACCCGCAGGCTCGTTGGAGGGGCCGAGATCCTTGGCCTCGAACTGCTTGACGAGAACGAGCGCCCGGCCGACACGCTGTTCTCGGGTGCGACCCTGACCGTGAGGGTGGGCCTGCGCTACGACGAGGCCGTAGAGGACAGCATCCTCGGTATCACCCTGCACAGTGAGAGTGCCGGAGTTAAGGTCTTCTCGACTGATACGGCGCTCGAGGGGGTTCCGCTCGGGCGCAAGGACGAAGGTGAGCAGATGACGGTCGACTTCACGTTCGTGGTGCCGCTCGCATCCGGCGCCTACAATGTGAACGCTTCCCTAACGGACCCGCAGGCAGACGGCTCGGAGGTGGCCCGCACAGCGCACGCGGCGACCTTCGAGATAACCCAGGATGGGGCTCTCGTCCCTGTCAGAGGCCTGGTGGATCTGCCCACCGATGTCGAGATTCACGGTCCGGAGGACCGGCGGGAGAGGCCAGCCTGAAGCTGTGCCTCCCCGCGTCACGGTCGTCATCCCGAACTGGAACGGTGAGCGGTTCCTGAAGCTTTGCCTGGGCTCTTTGCAAGACCAGTCTTTCAAAGACTTCGAGACCGTTCTGGTGGATAACGGCTCCACGGACGGCTCGATAGCCTTTGTAAAGGAACACTTCTCTGAAGTAAACGTGGTCCCGCTCGGCGAAAACCGGGGCATCGCCGCCGCGTTCAACGCCGGGATCGAGGCGTCCACGGCAGAGTATGTGGTACTACTCAACAACGACACCGAGCAGGACCCAGGCTGGCTCGAAGCGCTGGTGCTCGCGGCGGAGGATCACCCCGAGTCGGGTCTCTTCGCGAGCAAGCTGGTCGACTTCCACGACCGCAGGGTGCTCGACGGGGCCGGGGACGCCTTGCGCCTGGGCGGTCTACCTTACCGCCTCGGGCACGGCGAGCGCGACGGGGTCCGGTTCGATAAACCGGGCTACGTCTTTGGGGCGTGTGCAGCGGCGGCTCTATACCGCAGGGGCATGCTCGATGAGGTCGGACTCTTCGACGAGGACTTCGTCTCCTACTGCGAGGATGGGGACCTGAGCTTCCGCGCCCAGCTCGCCGGTTACCGTTGCTTCTATGTACCCGGTGCCGTCGTTTACCACATGGGAAGCGCCTCGACCGGCGGCAAGCGTAGCCCGACGGCGACAAGGCTAGGTAGCCGCAACTCTTTTAGTCTGCTGGTCAAGAACCTGCCCCTCTCCACGGTACCCCACATACTGCCTTTCTTCGCCATCGGACAGCTCGTGCGTCTGATCACCGCCGCGGCGACCGGCTCTTTGCGGGCGCACCTGGAGGGATTGGCAGGCGCGTGGCGCCACCTGCCGCTCATGCTCGGGAAGCGGGCCGAGATACAGAAGACGAAGAAGCTCTCCGACGCCGAGGTCCGCAGGCTGCTCAAGGAGTCATCGCTCGCCGCGACGGCGAGCATCGCGCGCCGGCTTCGAGATAGGGCCATATGGCGATGAAGTTCTCTATCATCATCGTCAACTACGCCTCCTGGCCTCTGACCCTGCGCTGCATAGAGTCCCTGCAACAGACGTGTTACAGGGACTTCGAGATCTTCGTCGTCGACAACGATAGTGTAAAGCCGCCTGAGCTTCCATCCTGGATACGCCTGATCCGAAACGAGGAAAACGTCGGCTTCGCGCGCGCCCACAACAGAGGCATCGCCGCATCGAGCGGAGATCCGATCGTGCTCATAAACCCCGACACCCTCGTGGAGAGGGACTTCTTCGCGCATCTTGAGGGATTCGTCTCAGAGAACCCGAGGGTCGGGATCTCCGGACCGAGGATAGTGGACTCGGAAGGGGAGCTTCAACTCTCGGCGCGGCGGGAGATCAGCGCCCTCTCAGGGCTCCTCGGGCGCACCTCCCTCCTGACCCGCCTCTTCCCCAAGAGCTCGCTCGTAAAGAGCCAGTTCCCTGCCGTCACGAACCAGTCCTACCCGACCTCGGTCGACTGGGTCTCCGGCGCCTGCATGGTCGTCCGCAGGGAGACATTGCGAGACGTCGGTCCTCTAGACGAACGCTTTTTCATGTACTTCGAAGACGCCGACCTCTGCAGACGCGCCCGCACGGCAGGGTGGCTCGTCTACTACCTGCCGCACGTCGAGATAGTCCACCAGACTGGCGCAAGCAGCAGCAAACCCAAGGCTATCTGGCTCCTGCACAAGAGCGCGTTCCTCTACCACCGCAAGCACGGCGTCCACGGCCCCTTTGGCTCCTACAGCGCGATGGTCCTCGCCGGGCTCGCCCTCCGCGCCCTGGCGAAGCTCGGGATCTCACAGCTACGGCGGGTTGCGGAAGGATGGACCTTCCGCAACCCGCGCTAGTCAGCTTGTCAGGTTACCGCTTTCACTCACCTCAGCCTCCTGAATAGCGCGGCAGTGTCCCTTCCGGCATCTCGTTCAGCGGTGGGGCGGCGCGATCTTTGTCCGAGAGGCTCGGGTCCTCGACGGGCCATTGTATCCCGATCCCGGGATCGTTCCACAGGATGGACCCGTCGTACTCGGGGGTGTAGTAGTCTGTGCATTTGTAGAAGAAGAGCGCGTTTTCGCCCGTGACGACGAAGCCGTGGGCGAAGCCGGGAGGGACCCAGAACTGGCGCTTGTTCTCTGCGGAGAGAATCACGCCCGTCGACCTTCCGAACGTCGGGGAGCCGACCCTGATGTCCACGGCAACGTCGAAGACCTCGCCCAGCAAGACGGAGACGAGCTTGCCCTGGGCCTGGGGGTTCTGGAAGTGGAGACCTCGAAGCACCGCGTGGGCCGAGAATGAGAGGTTGTCCTGAACGAAGTGGTTCGGTATGCCGTGCTCTTCGTAGCGGGCACCGTTCCAGCTCTCCATAAAGAAACCTCGGGAGTCGCCCAAGACATTCGGCTCGACTATGAGGACACCAGGGAGTTCCGTCTCGAGGATGTTCACGTGACGTACTCCTCGCTCTTCAGGAGCTCGAGCAGGTACCGGCCATAGTCGTTCTTCCTCAACTGGTGGGCGAGGCGTTCGAGGCGTTCGGCGTCGATGTAGCCCTTGCGGTAGGAGATCTCCTCGGGACACCCTATCTTGAGGCCCTGCCGCTGCTCGATGGTCTCGATGAAGTTGGATGACTGGTGCAGCGATTCGTGCGTGCCGGCGTCGAGCCACGCCATCCCCCTGCCCATGAGCTCGACCTGCAACTCCCCGCGCTCCAGGTAATCCACGTTGACGTCTGTTATCTCCAGCTCACCTCTCGTTGACGGCGTGAGGTCGGCAGCCACGTCCAGTACCCTGTTGTCGTAGAAGTAGAGGCCTGTGACAGCGTAGTGTGAGCGGGGGCTATCCGGCTTCTCCTCGATACTGAGAACCGTTCCATCTCCGGCGAACTCTACGACGCCGTAGCGCCCCGGATCCCTGACATAGTACCCGAAGACGGTAGCCCCTCTCTGCCTCCCTGCCGACCGCTCCAGGAGCTCGGAGAGACCGTGCCCGAAGAAGATGTTGTCTCCGAGGACGAGCGAGACGCTCTCGGACCCGACGAACTCTCGCCCGATGACGAAGGCCTGGGCCAGGCCTTCGGGCCTGGGCTGCACAGCGTAGCTGAAATCTACACCCCACTGCGAACCGTCGCCGAGCAGATCCTCAAAGCGGGAAAGGTCTTCGGGGGTGGAGATCACCAGTATGTCCCTGATGCCCGCGAGCATCAACGTGGTCAATGGATAGTAGATCATCGGCTTGTCGTAGACGGGCAGGAGCTGCTTGCTTACCGCCCTCGTGAGCGGGTACAGCCGCGTACCCGAGCCTCCAGCGAGCACGATCCCCTTCACGCCGGTCCTCCGCGGCTACCTAACCCTAACCGCTCCCCCCCGTAGCCCCGCGAGAGCACGGCTTCGCACCACCCGCGGTTCTCGAGGTACCAGCGGACAGTCTTCCCCATGCCGGTCTCCAGCGTCTCCTGGGGCCTCCAGCCGAGCTCGCGTTCTATCTTCTCCGTGTCTATGGCATAGCGTCTGTCGTGGCCCGGCCTGTCCGCGACGAAGGTGATGAGCGACTCGTGCAGGGAGCCGGGTACGAGCTCGTCGAGTAACGCGCAGATGATCTTGACGACCTCGAGGTTCGTGCGCTCGTTGTGGCCGCCGACGTTGTACGTCTCCCCGGGACGGCCGCGCTGGAGTACAGCGAGGATAGCCCTGCAGTGGTCCTCTACGTAGAGCCAGTCCCTGATCTGCTGCCCGTCGCCGTAGACGGGCAGGGGTTCTTCTCGCAAAGCAGCCAGGATCATGAGCGGTATGAGCTTCTCGGGGAAGTGGTAGGGCCCGTAGTTGTTGGAGCAGTTGGTCGTGAGCGTGGGGAGCCCGTAGGTGTGATGGTAGGCCCGCACTAGATGGTCGGAGGCCGCCTTGGAGGCGGCGTAGGGGGAGTTGGGCCTGAAAGGGCTCTCCTCGGTAAAGTAGCCCTCAGGCCCCAGCGTGCCGTACACCTCGTCCGTGGAGATATGCAAGAAACGGAAGGCGTCGTGGTCCTCCCCTTCGAGGGCGCTCCAGTAGGAGAGCGCGGCCTCGAGGAGTTCGTGGGTCTCGACCACATTGGTCTGTACAAAGGCCTTCGGACCGTCGATGGAGCGGTCGACGTGCGTCTCGGCGGCGAAGTTGACGACGGCCGAGGGACGATACTCGGCGAGCAGGCGGTCGACCAGCCCGCGGTTCCCTATCCTCCCCTGTACGAAGAGGTGGTCGGGGTTATCCGAGACCGACGCCAAGGTGTCGGGGTTGCCGGCGTAGGTCAGGGCGTCGAGATTGACCACCCTGTAGTCTCCGACCGTACCCAGAACGAAGTTGCCTCCTATAAAGCCGGCGCCGCCAGTGACGAGGATGGTTTGTTTTTCTCGCTGCAATGCGCTCCCTCACTAGGCATCAGGCTACAGGTTTCAGGTACTTTCTGATGCCTGTAGCCTACTAGACGGGTCGTGGGGTCGCCACGTTCTTGCAACCCCGCGCCGGTGCGTGATACTTTTCTTACGCTGTGGTCTCTGGCTTCTACACTACTGTTCGCGGCTAGAATCCGGGTCCGTAAAATCGAACCGGCCCGATTTCCAACGAAAGGCTAGGCTTGTTTTGAATGTTCAGGCGCGGGAGTCGAGACAGGGTGTTATCCGGAGGTACCGCGGGTGGCTGCCCGAGGTAACTGACGATGCCATAGCCACCATAGGCGAGGGCGAGACGCCCCTTATCGAGGCCGTGAGGATCTCGGAGCGCGTCGGCGCGCGGCTGTTCCTGAAGTTCGAGGGTATGAACCCGACGGCCTCGTTCAAGGACCGCGGCATGACGGTAGCTATGAGCAGGGCCTCCGCAGCAGGGAGCAGCGCCTGCGTCTGCGCTTCGACGGGCAACACAGCGGCCTCGGCCGCGGCCTACGCGGCGCGTGCGGGCATGGAGTGCTTCGTCGTCGTGCCGGCAGGCAAGATAGCGTTGGGCAAGGCTGTACAGGTCCTCGCGCACGGGGCGCGGATAGTCCAGATCGAGGGTAACTTCGACGCGGCCCTGAAGCTCTCCAAGAGGATCGAAAGAGAGCTCGGCGACGTCACCCTGGTCAACTCGGTGAACCCCGACCGTATAGAGGGCCAGAAGACCGCGGCCTTCGAGGTCGCGGAAGCCCTCGGAGATCCGCCCGATGCGCTGGCCCTGCCGGTAGGCAACGCCGGCAACATCACCTCGTACTGGAAGGGCTTTTGTGAGTGGCGCGGGGCAGGACTCGCCGAATCGGCCCCCCGCATGCTCGGCTTCCAGGCCGAAGGCGCCTCCCCGCTGGTAGCGGGCCACGACTTGGAGAGCCCTGAAACGGTTGCGAGCGCCATCAGGATAGGTTCACCCGCAAGCAAAGAAGGGGCACTCTCGGCCGCGCGCGAGTCGGGGGGCCTCATAGAGAGCGTTACGGACGGGGAGATCCTGGCCGCCCAGGATCTGCTGGCCCGCGAGGAGGGTGTCTTCTGCGAGCCCGCCTCGGCGGCGGGCATAGCAGGCCTTCTGAAGCTCGTCGGCGAGGGCAGGGGACCTGAAGGCAAAGTCGTGAGCGTCCTAACCGGGCACGGGCTCAAGGACCCTGATGTGATCCTGGATCGTGTGCGGCTACCCGATCCCGTCCCAGCGACGTTCGAGGCGGTCGTCGGACGAATGGAGAGGTAGGCGGGGTGATCTCCGTCCGCGTCCCCGCCACGTCGGCGAACCTTGGACCAGGCTACGACGCGGTGGGGCTCGCGCTCACTTTGAGCATGAGGATCGGGCTGGACAGGTCGCCTAATCCCGAGATAGATATACGAGGCACGGGTGCCGACCTCATCCCACGCGGGCCCGAGCACCCTGCCTACAGGGCGGCCCGCTTTGTGGCCGAGGTCGTTGGCGAGTCAGACGCCCAGTTCCGTCTCGTGCAGGAGAACTCTATCCCTCCGACTCGGGGCCTGGGTGGGAGTGCGGCCGCGCTCGTCGGCGGGGCCGTCGCCGCCAACGACCTGTTCGGGGGTCAGATCGCCGCCCCCGACCTGCTCAACATCGTCTGCGAGCTCGACGGGCACCCCGACAACGCGGCCCCTGCCCTCCTCGGCGGGCTCGTGATCGGGACGCTAACCCCCCTCGGAGTGAGTGCCGTGCGCCTCGAACCGAAGGACCTCAAGGTGGTCGTCGCCGTCCCCGACTTCGCCGTCTCGACCACGGCGGCCCGCCGGGTCCTCCCGGACTCGGTCCCCCACCGCGACGCCGCCTTCAACGTCGGCCGCTCCGGCCTACTGCTCGGGGCCCTTGCGACGGGCGAGTATCATCTCCTGCGCGTCGCCATGCAGGATAGGCTCCACCAACCCTACCGCTCCCACCTCATCCCAGGACTGGAGGACGTTATAGAGGCCGCGCTAAAGACCGGCGCCCACGGCGCCTGCCTCTCCGGATCAGGCCCTACCGTCCTCGCCTTCGCACATGAGACCGGAGCCAGGGAGATAGCCTCAGCGATGAAAACAGCCTTCGAGGCGCGAGGTGTAGTGGCAGAGTCCTGGGTGCTCGACGTGGACCTCGCAGGGGCACGGGTAGAGCCGCCGGAAGAGGTCTCCGCTCTGAGTCCCGTGCCCGTGCTCTGAAGCTGCTTGCAAAGAGGTTCAACCTCATTGCAAGCTATAAGCACGCTCCGGCTTCGCCTTCGCTTGTCAGCACTTCAGCTTGTCAGCTTAGTGTTTTCGCTCGTAGCCGAATGCGCGATTCGCTGTAGGTAGATACCTCTGCAAATCGCTTTAAAACCACAAGAAGACCGGGAATCATATTGGGATCCCCGGTGCAAGGCCCACAGCTAACCAAGAAAGGTGCGACCCTAACGTCCGCCGCAGGCTTGGCTCTCCTCAAGTGGCTGCCTTCAGTGAACCTCTAGCGGACGCTCACCCTCGTGCGGCCTCCGTTGGCCAGTATGAGGTCGTGGCCGCCCTTCATGATTATCTTGTCGAAGATCCTGTTACCCTTCCGCTTGTAGATTTTGTCGTCGTTGCCTGAACCGTAGCAGGGTGCAGATTTGCAGTAGATTAGCTGCTCGGCAGCGAATGCTGCCGCGGCGAACAGGGGCACCAGCATCACCACCAGGGCCACCACAATCATCAACTTGCGCATAAGTCTCCTCCTCTTGTCTTTGGGGCGATGTCGAGGTCGATCTATCTCGCCCCTCTCTTTGCCGGCTTGCTGGGCGCTAGCGGAGGTACGCATCACGGAGGTACGCATCAGTCGCAACCCATAGGAGGCTCGTTTCTGCCTCTCGCTAGAAAGAGAGCAAGATCGTGTCCAAAACAGCAAGAATCTGAGAGACTGCGGTTCTACTCCGCAGGAATAATAGATAACCGAAGCATCAAGGAAGAGAGCCGAGGAGGAGCAGGGTATGAGGAGAAAGTTTGCCATGCTGTTGGTGAGGGCGACCGTGGCTGCGCTGGCGATGGCTGGTGCGGCCGTGGCCCAGACCGCGGCGAGCGTGATCCAGTGCAACGGGGGCCCACCCAAGACGTGTAAGGGCACGCCAGCGAAAGATGCCATCACCGGCAGCGGACGCGCCGATAACATCTTCGCGCTCTGCAGCCCCGACTCGGTCGACAGCAACGGGGCCGACGACCTGGTGAAGGGAGGCAAGGGCTACGACCTACCTGGCAAGGGAGGGGGCCTGGAAGGTGGGCCGGGAGACGACAAGGTGATGGGCCAGCGCGGCGACGACACGGTACAGGTTCAGGTTGAACATGGGAGGTGGAGCAACCTTCTGCCACCCAATGCGTCATGTTATGCAGTCAACATACCCGACATCAGAGGAATCGCAAGAACAGAGGAGACCTATAACTTTCGGGAGTCGATCAAGGGGCAACTGGGTTTCGTCGGCGGCTACCACGTGCAAGATTCCCAGACGTTGAAGTCGGTATCCATAATGCGGTGTGGGACTCGAAGGACAGCCTGATGGCACTCAGAGATCGCATCACGCCGGGTGGTCCCGGTGTGTCAGGCCACATTTTCTTCGGTCTGTACGGTACTGGAGCTATGTGCACCTTGACAACCCTCTACCATTGTGTAACCCTTCACCCCACTTGCAGTCGAGCGAGTGAGGAATGTTGCGCGAGGTTTCGGAAACGGCGCGAAGGAAGAGGATCTCGGGCTTGATGCTCAAGATCTCGCGCCTGCTCGCTCCGCCCATTCACCCGCGAGTATCCACGGTAGCCGTGCCGTCCGCCCTACGACTAATTAGCCTGGCGGGCCGGGACGGCGTTCTCCGGTCCGCCTAGAGCCGCAAGACGGGCACATCCCGTTCTTCGGCGAGGTTGGGGCAAGATCTCCTATTTAGAACGGGGTAAACCGTGGAAAACACAGCTTTCAACATCGAATACAAGCCGCGCACGGGCAGCGAGGCCATGTGCGAGGCGCTACTCGACGAAGGGGTCGAGTACCTCTTCGGATACCCTGGGGGCGCGATCATGCCTTTCTACCACGCCCTCCCCGATTACCCGCTGAAACACATCCTCACCCGCCACGAACAGGCCGCGGCCCACGCGGCAGACGGCTACGCAAGGGCGACGGGCGGGGTCGGGGTGTGCGTGGCGACGAGCGGGCCTGGAGCGACCAACCTGGTAACGGGGCTGGCAACGGCGCAGATGGATTCCGTGCCGCTGGTGGCGATCACAGGCCAGGTCGGACGCCCGGCGCTCGGCAAGGACTCCTTCCAGGAGACTAACGTCATGGGCATGACGCTGCCGTTCACCAAGCACTCCTTCCTGGTCGAAGACCCGGACGAGCTCTACCCGACGATGCGGCGGGCCTTCGAGATCGCCCGCTCGGGCAGGCCTGGACCGGTACTCGTGGACATCCCTAAAGACGTGCAGCTCGCGGCCACGGGCGACAACGGCTACCGTCGTCTGCGAGAGGCGCCGCCTCCTGTCGAGTCGCCTGGACTGGAGCGGGCTGCGATGCTCCTGCGGAACGCGAAGCGGCCCCTGATCCTGGCCGGACACGGCGTCACGCTGGGGGGCGCCGAGATGGAGCTCAGGCTGCTCGCGGAGAGGACAAGCATACCCGTCGTGACGACGTTGTTGGGAATAAGCACCTTCCCCGACGACCACGCGCTGTATCTGGGCTGGCCAGGGATGCACGGGCAGGCCAGCGTCAACCGCGCCATAGACCGCTCCGACCTCCTGTTCGCCGTCGGGATGCGCTTTGACGACAGGATCACGGGCGCGGCCCACAAGTTCGCGCCAGGCGCGAAGATCATCCACATCGACGTCGACCCCTCAGAGCTCGGCAAGGTCATAAAGCCGACCGTGGGGATAGCAGCAGACGCGAAGGCCGCGATGCGTTCGATCCTCGGACACCTGGATAACGCCCCTGACGGGGGTGAAGGATGCAAGCAGTGGCGCGAGGAATTGGCGAAGAGCCAGGAACCGGAGAGGCGCCGCAAGGAGTCGGCGCGCGAGGAGTACGGTCCTATACAGGTGATGGAGGCCATAAAGGCTGCTGCCGGCCCGGACATGCGGCTCGTCACGGACGTGGGGCAGCACCAGATGTGGGCAGCCCAGTTCTTCGAGTTTACCAAGACCAACAGCCACATCACGAGCGGGGGCCTCGGCACGATGGGCTTCGCGCTGCCAGCGGCGATGGGCGTGGCTTTCGCCTATCCGGAAGACCCCGTCTGGGTCATAGCCGGCGACGGCGGCATCCAGATGAACATCCAGGAGCTCGCCACGATAAGGGATTTCGGGCTGAACATAAAAGTCGCCGTTCTGAACAACGGTTACCTGGGAATGGTCCGCCAGTGGCAGCAGTTCTTCCACAACCGCCGCTACTCGGAGACGCCTATAACGGGGCCCGACTACGAGCAGCTCACCGCCGCCTACGGGATCGCCGGGCGCACCGTCAGCGAGGACGACGACGTCCAGGCAGCGGTTCAATGGGCCCAGGAGAAGGAAGGCTGCACCATCCTGGACTTCCACATCGACCCCGAGGCGAACGTCTACCCCATGATCCCATCAGGCATGTCCGTCAACGAGATGATCGAGGAAGACGGTGCCTGAATCGGCAACGGGCGTCGCCCTGAACACCATCGAGGTCCGCTTCACGGGTGGTATGCTCGCCCTGAACAGGCTACTCATGACGCTCCAGAACAAGAGGATGCCCGTCGTAGGCTTCACGCTCGGAAGCGCCAGTGACGGAATGCGGGCCACCATCCTGCTCGACTGCCAGCCCGAGCCGGTGCTGCGCTACACGGCCCTCATCTCGGCCCTCGAAGACGTGAAAGAGGCGAGACCGGCTGAGACTATAGAGATGGCCCTGATCGAGACCTCAAGAGACTGGCGCGAACCTGCTGAGCTATCGGGCGTCAAAGCGCACGAGGACGGTGGCACGGTCGTGGCGTCAGGCGAGCCCCAGAAGGTGGAGGCCTTTCTCGCCGCTCTCGGCGACGGCGTGGAAGACGCGGTTCGGCTGGGTCCGGTGGCCCGTCCGGAAGTAAGGGGAGGAGCTTAGATGGCACGGGTATACCGTGAGGGAGATATAGGGAATGAGATCACGACCCGGAGAGTCGCGATACTGGGATACGGCAGCCAGGGCCACGCCCACGCCCTGAACCTGAAGGAGTCAGGCTGCGCCGTGACCGTCGGGCTCTACGAGGGCTCGAGTAGCTGGCCCAAAGCAGAAGGGGACGGCCTCGCTGTCGCGACCATCGCTGACGCGGTGAGAGAAGCCGACGTGGTGATGATGCTTCTCCCCGACGAGAAGCAGCCCGCCGTCTTCGAGGCCGAGGTCGGGCCCAACCTCTCAGAAGGCGACCTCATGCTCTTCGCCCACGGCTTCAACATCCACTTCAACCAGATCGTCGTCCCCCCCGAGGTCGACTTAGGCCTCGTGGCCCCCAAGGGACCAGGACACGTGCTCAGGCGTCTTTATGTCGAGGGCAAAGGGATACCTTCGCTCTTCGCTGTCGAGAACGACGCTTCGGGGCAGGCTCGGGATGTGATCCTCTCCTACGCCCGCGCCATAGGGAGCGGGCGCGCAGGCATTATCGAGACCACGTTCGCGGAGGAGACCGAGACGGATCTCTTCGGCGAGCAGGCGGTGTTGTGTGGGGGGCTTACGGCCCTCCTCACGGCCGGGTTCGAGACGCTCATCGAGGCGGGCTACCAGCCCGAGCTCGCCTACTACGAGTGCGTGAACGAGCTCAAGCTCATCGTCGATCTGATCTACGAGGGCGGGCTTGCCGGGATGCGCTACTCGATCTCGAACACTGCCGAGTACGGCGACTACACGGCGGGGCCGAAGATAATCGACGAAGCCGCTAAAGAGAGGATGCGCACTATCCTCGCGGATATCCAGAGCGGCAAGTGGGCCAAAGACTGGGTGCTCGAGAACCAGGCCGGGGGATCCAGCTTCCTCGCGATGCGCCGCAGGGAGGCCGAGTCGCAGGTGGAGAAGGTCGGACAGGAGCTGCGGGCGCTCGCGGCCGAGGGTATCGAGACGCCCGCTGGCTCCGCTGGAGGTGAGAACCTATGAGTCGTAAAGCTTTCGCGGCGTCAGACGCCGAGTGGGCCTACCACGGCGGCGAGCTGGTAAGGGTCGGCGACATTCGCCTCTCACCGGCGACGCACGCCCTTAACTACGGCACCGGCGTCTTCGAGGGCATAAG
>DASQWQ010000009.1:0-7574 GCA_035640175.1 Rubrobacter sp.
GGACACGTTTATCGAGAAGGACGCGCAGATAAACGAGGACATAGACCGGCTCAGGCACTCGGCGACGAGCAGCCTGTTCACGCGGCGCGACGTCATAGTCGTCGCGAGCGTCTCGGCCATCTACGGTCTCGGTAGCCCTGAGGAGTACCGCTACAAGATGGTGCTGTTGGAGCAGGGCAACTTCTACGACCTCGACGACGTCTTGAGGGACCTAGTCAAGATCCAGTACACCAGAAACGACTTCCAGCTCAACAGGGGGAACTTCAGGGTGCGTGGGGACGTCCTCGAGGTGCATCCCGCTTACCAGGATACGATCTACCGCATCTCCTTCTTTGGGGACGAGGTCGAGAACATGACCGAGGCAGACCCCCTGACGGGTGAGATCCTACGCGAGCACGAGACCCTGACCATCTACCCCGCCTCCCACTTCGTGACGGGCGAAGACAGGCTCGCGACCGCTGTCAAGAACATCGAGGCGGAGCTCGAGGAGCGGCTGGGAGAGTTGGAAGGCGAGAGCAAGGTCCTGGAAGCGTACAGGCTCAAACAGCGCACGCAGTACGACCTTGAAATGATGCGCGAGCTGGGATACACCTCGGGTATCGAGAACTACTCGCGCCACCTCGACGGGCGTCCGCCTGGCTCGACGCCGTATACCCTCCTGGACTACTTCCCCGAAGACTACGTCACGTTCATCGACGAGTCGCACATTACGCTGCCCCAGGTCAGGGGCATGTACAACGGCGACCGGAGCAGGAAGACCACCCTGGTCGAGTTCGGCTTCAGGCTACCGAGTGCTCTGGACAACCGTCCGTTGATGTGGGACGAGTTCCTTCTCAAGACAAATCAGATGGTCTTCGTCTCGGCGACGCCTGGGCCTTACGAGCTCGAGAACTCGGGGCAGATAGTGGAGCAGATCATCCGTCCGACCGGCCTCGTCGATCCCCAGGTCGAGGTGCGTCCCACCAAGAACCAGATCGACGACCTCCTCAACGAGGTTGCCAAGCGCGTCGAGCATGGTGAGCGGGTACTCATCACCACGCTCACCATAAAGATGTCCGAGGACCTTACGGACTACCTTCTCGAGCACAACGTCAAAGCGCGCTACATGCACTCCAACATAGAGACGCTGGACAGAATCCAGATCATCCGCGGCCTGCGTACCGGCGAGTTCGACGTGCTCGTCGGCATCAACCTCCTCCGCGAGGGCCTCGACCTCCCTGAGGTAACACTCGTCGCCATCCTCGACGCGGACAAAGAGGGCTTCCTGCGCGGTGAGCGGGCACTTATCCAGACCATTGGCCGCGCTGCCCGCAACGTCAACGGGCGGGTCATCATGTACGCAGACAAAGAGACAGACGCGATGCGTGTCGCTATTGGAGAGACAGAACGCAGGCGTGAGATCCAGAGCTCTTACAACGAGCAGCACGGTATCGAGCCGCGCACCATCACTAAGGGTGTCTCCGACATCCTCATCGCCGCCGAGGCCAAAGGTCTCTACAAGGCGGGCAAGAAGAGCGGCCGCGAGGCCCCGCGCGACCCCGACGAGCTACGCACGCTTATCGCCGACCTCGAAGCCGAGATGCTCGAAGCCGCCGAAGAGCTCAAGTTCGAGTACGCTGCCAAACTCCGCGATGAGATCAAAGACCTCGAGAAACAGCTACAGGAGGTGGCTTCGTAAGGCGAGCGCTCTTTCACCTCACACGTGATGGCGCGGGCTTCATCAATCCGCCGTCCGCCCTGACCCGGGGATTGCGCAGGAGGTAGAGTCCGTAGGCGACGAAGCCGAGGGTGCTGAGGAGCATCATGAGAGGGTAGGTGAAGGCGCCAAGCGTCGCGATGCTCACGGCGAAGGCGAAGGCGGTGTGGACTAGGATCACGGGCCAGATGGAGGTGGTGCGCCAGCGGACCGCGCCGTAGGTGAATCCTCCGCAGAGAGTCAGCGCCGTAAGGCGGACAGCTTCGGGCCAGGGACCCTCCGTTGCGGTCCTGCCGAGTACGAGCAGGCCAGAGAGCAAGGAAGTCAGGATCATAGCTCGTACCGGACCTGCCGGTGCGAGCGCACGCCACAACAGGCCGCGGAAGACTATCTCCTCGCCGAAGGCGGCGACGAACACGGTGAGGAACGCCGAGACCAGCGACGCAGGCCCCGATCCAAAGAGCCCGCCGGAGAGGGTCAGAGCACAGACGAATAGCGGGAAAAGGAGTAGACGCAGGTTCCTCCACTGTGATGCCCGGTTGAAGCCGGCCTCACGCAACCAGCTGGTCCACACCAGCAGGCCAAGGGCGAGCATCGTCGCCAGCGCCCAGAATAGGGTATCGGGACTCCTCATTTCGGCGAGGATCAGGCCGAGACCTACGGGCGGCTCGAAAGCATCCTGAGGCAGCTTCTCTATGTTGCCTACCGGTGCCCTCGGAAAAACGGCCCTACTCGCGAGATCTAGCCCGAACACAGCCAGCGTGACCAGCACGGAAAAGGCCACGGGGCGACGGCCTGCGAAACGTCTCACCAGAAGCCTCCTGTATATCCGGCGGGCGTTATCAGCGCTTCTCCTTGAGGCCGGCGAGCGCCGGGTTGCCCAAACACAAAAACCCCTGAGTTGAGATTCCGCACCGCGATAATAGATGGCACCCCCGAGCGAGTAGAATTCACCACAGCTTATGCGGCCTCGATACCAACCAGCAGAGCTCGAGATAATTCTCGATGAATCGAGGATAGCACGTGCGAGTATTGATTCCTACAGCGTGCGGGTAGCAGTCGGATGGCGAGTGCCCGAGGCTACGTCGCCCATCTTAGCCACCCTGTACAACCTGCCAGCATCCATGGAACTCGTTACGCTGAGACGCGACGATGGCGAGATCGAGCTGGTTCCTGCATCCTGACAGCGCCTACACTTCGGCGTTGAGGGGCCGTCCCTTTTCGAGATGGCGTGGCGAACGTCCGGCGGCCTTGGTCCTGTTCCGCGGGTGCCCGTCGGGCCGCCAATACGAAACCTGAACGGCTTGCAGTTCCGCGCCCTGCTGACCGAGGGCGGCGCCGAGCGGTTAGAATTGGTGAGAGCGTGGAGAGCCCTCTGAGGGCGCGTTTGCAGAATGGCACGGATACGCTGACATCCATGCGAAACTGCAAAACGCTAAAGGTCAGGTTCCACACCTTACTGACCCAGGATGAGACTCAGCAACTGGAAGTGGTGCGTGCCTAAAGAATAGTAGGGGCTCTATGTGTCTCTTCCTACATCGGTGCGTAGGTGCCACAAGCAGCAGTCCATTCAGCGTGGCTTCCGTGCTTGTGTTAGGGGGATGAGGTCGCAGTTCGGCTAGTAAGCCGTTCGGTCGCACCCAGATGGCGAGCAGCACACTCGTAGCTGGAGCAGGAAAGCGGTTCGAGTCCGCTCGTCGGCTCCATATTTTGCCTGCGAAACTCGTAAAAAGGGAAAGCCCCCGATACAAACATCGGGGGCTTTGTCAGCAGTACGTCAGCAGTAGACTCTAACGGGTAATAGCTGTACGCAGCTATAGATGGGGCCTTCCGAGCTCGGATGACCAACACAGCATCACGATCCCATTGACTCCTTCGCTCGGACGCAACGCGGAGGGGCGAAGGCCCCAGATCCTGTGAACCAAGGCCTCCACGTCTGTCAGAAAGGCTTGCTTAACGGTCCTCAACTAGGTCCGCGACGAAGGGGTAACGGTACTCCTCGCCCTGGCTCACCCTGTAGGCCGCGTAACCGGCGTGCACGAAGGGCACCACGGAGACGATGGCCATCACCGGGATCAGCACGAAGCCGACTAGGACCACTAGCAAGAGCGTCGTGACGGTCCAGCCGACGGCCAGTATGACCAGCCACCCTATCTGGTACCACATCGACTGCAGCGCGCGGAAGGCCACCTTCTGCGAGCGATCCTTGTAAACGAACCAGATGATCAGGGCCGCAACCGGCCCTAGGAAACCGGTGACCAGGTTCAGGAACATGCTCAGGTGGGAGAGCACCGACCAAGTCCTCTCATCCTGGGCGCTCAACGCCGCCTTATCCCCCGCGACCCCGTAGTTACGTTGATCGGTCTGCATGGCTAACTCCTCTCTGATCTCGCCTCTGTGCGTAATTGTGGCTCGCCGGCAACACTTTGCTATGAGCAGAACTGACGCCCTCGCTTGTCAACGCTGACCAATATTCTTATCCAGGCCGCTCCGGGGAGTTAGCCATGATCGTTTTGGCGCGCCCAGAGGATGTTGACATCTACCGAGGGCGGCGCATCCCTCAAATGAGTGATTTATTGTTGCTTCGTGCTGTGGCAACTAGGCTGCAAGGTGCATCATCGTCTTATTCACCCAAGTGCCTAGAAGGTAGGCGTTCTCGGAAGCCGCATAGCCCCGGTCCAACACCCACGAACGTACCGGACTCAGACCGGCTTCCTTCGGGTAACTGTCACGCTACCGACCGAACGTGCTCTGTCTATGGCTGCAACGGACTGGGGCGAACGCACGCCGCCTTCCCGGAAGGGCATAACACGCTCTGGGAGACCCTATATTTGTCTACGCTGCCCCATCCGGCAACTGAACCTCTCGACAGCCCTCTCGTATGCCCCGCTCAAGAGCGGCTTGACCTCCTCGAAGGTTTCGTGGGTCGGGTTTAGGATCGCGATCCAACACATCCACCCGTAGACTGGATGTGGTACGATCCGATCCGGCTGACTGAAGTCATGCCCAGTCTGGACCACCCCGCCAGCTGCCGGTCTCGCCGGCACTGCACCGAACCGATTGGTAAACGCGACCTTCGAAATGCCAACATTCAGTCGGTAGTCGCCGGGACGTATTCTGGAGGCGGAGTCGTGAGCACCATCTCTCTCCTTAAAGGTGAGGAAGTAGGTGCCCTTCGGAAGCTGACGGTCCGGGTTATAGAAGAGTGATCGCTCTCCCCAATTCCTATCTTCGATCAAACCGGGAAAGGTGTCCAGCGAATAGGCGATGACCTCCTCGATGCTGATAACTTCATCGGATATATCGAATTCCTCCTGCTCGACTAGGGCCTGGAGGCTGCTCTAAGGCAAACCTCTGCAGTGCGGAGCGCGGGCGGCGGGTGTGCAAGCGTTCGCGTCATCGATGGTCTAGCCGTCAGCGCTGGTCGGCTTCGACGACCGTCCCGAACTCCATGCTGAAGTCTTCGCCGATGTGCTGCAGCCAGTCCGCGACCGCCGGAACGGCTTCGGCCTTCGCCATCGCTGCCTCGCAGAAGCTCCGGTCCTCCCAGATCCAAGCGTCGACGTACGAGCCGTCGTCGAGCTTGGCGAGCATTACGTCTATCAGCCCCGGAAAGTTCTCCTTCGCCGCCTCAACCATCGTCTCTCGCTTTGCAAGAAACGGCTGCTCCTGGTCAAGCTCGATGACGTATCTGCCCAACTCAAGAGTCCTGCTCAACATGACCTCCTTCTCCGCAGTTGACACTATGACCGTATTGAATCAACCTCTTTCCGTTCTGCCCCTTGCCTCAGCTACGTCGAGATCCGGTCTCGATGAGGCCCACAAGATGGCCCTCGGGGTCGGCGAACATCGCGATGCGCGGGCCGTCCGGCAAGTCCATAGGCTCCACCACCCGGCTCCCACCGAGTCCCTCGATCTTGCCCAGCGTCGCCTCGAGGTCTCCGACCTCCACGTAGAAGGTGACGTGGCCCTGGCCTCCTTCCGGGGACGCGCCGACGCCGCCGTCGATGCCGCCCTCTACGCCGGGGTGCGCCATCGCGTAGTCCGGGCCCGAAGGCTGCATCTGCCAGTCAAAGGCGTTCCTGTAGAAGCCCTGGAGGGCCTCGGCGTCCTCGCCGACGACCTCGACGTGCACTATCGGGTTACTCATCAGCTTCTCCTCTCTCTGTCCTGCCGCTCTACCGGTGCGGTTGGATGAAATCTAATCGATAATGGTGACAACGAGTGTCACCTACCTCGAAGGTTCGGAGAGATGCTTTGTCGCGCACGGCGAAGTTGTTGGAGTTACTTATTAGGGTTCAGACCAAGCCCCGCTTCACGGCCGCCGAGCTGGCCGAGGAGTTCGGAGTCAGCAGGCGCACGATGCTCAGAGACCTGAGCGCGCTCTCGGCGATGGGGGTGCCTTTGCGCTCCACGCCGGGTCCGGGGGGCGGGTACTCCCTGCCGCGGGGCGGCAGGAGGCTCTCGCCTTCTTTGACCGTGGACGAGGCGCTCGCCTTGATCGCCTCCTACGAAGCCCTGCTCAGGTACCCTGTGCACCCCTTCTCGACGCAAAGTCTCTCTGCCGTGACCAAGCTGCGAGCCGCCCTGCCCAGTGAGGTCGTGGCGGAGCTCGACAGGCTGAGGAGGCACGTATTCGTGGCCGGGCCGGCGCACGATTACGAGGCCCCGCTCCTCGGCGAGCTGCTCTCGGCGGCGCTCGACGGGACACACCTGAAGGTTACCTACGACTCGATCAGGTCGGGGATCACCGAGCGGGTGATTTTCCCGTACGGCCTGTACGCCTCTCAGGGGTATTGGTACTGCGCCTGCTTCGACCACAAAAGGGGGACGAATGTCCCGATGAGGGCGGATCGCTTCCTCTCGGCCGAGAAGGTCGAGGGCTTCGAACCACCACAGGAGCTCTCCGTGCGGGACTGGATGAACACTGCGCGGGAGGCGTTCAGCGAGCGGCTCTGGGTGAGGGCCCGGGTCACCGAGCGGGGGAGGAAAAGCTTCGAGCTCACGTCCCTCTTCGGCAGGATCACGCCCGAGGAGGACGGCGTCATCGAGGTGGATATCCCGCTCTCGGAGATCGACTACTACGCTTCGCACCTGCTGAGCGTCGGCACGGACATCCGCGTGTACTCCCCGCAGGAGCTGGTTGTGGCCATCGAAAACAAGGCCCGCGAGATCGTACATCTCTACCGACCCCAAACCTCATAGCACCAGGCCGGGAAGAAGTCCGAAAGTTCGTCGTGAGGCCAGATGCACCATCCCTGCCGGCGACTTCACGAGATCGCGAGCAGACCGTCCGCAACGAATTTTGTAACGTGCTCCAAGTGCCTAACTGATATGAGATCAGGACGCAGTACCCAAAACACGGATCAACCTGAGCTGCGCTTGGGTGCCCTGCTAACCGAGGACGGCATCCGGCACATAGAGCTAGCCAGCGCTTAGGACAAAGGACTGAGCCTCGCGTGCAACGGTGGAACAGCTCACTCGTGATGTGCAGGGGTAAGCGGTTCGAGTCAGCTCGTCGGCTCACTATTTGCCTTAGATAAGCCGATTACTTGCGGAACAAAGGGCTCCCAGCTCAGCACCAGGCGCTACTGCGCTGCCTACGGCTATAGAATACGCATGACGATGAGCGCGAAGAACCCTTCAGACGATACTAGTATCCCAAGGCTGTCCCAACCTACTTCGAGGCCCCCACGTACATCACGTGTCGCGCTCAAGACCGACATCGTCGTTATTGGGGCCGGCCAAGCCGGCCTGTCCTCGGCATACCACCTCAAGAAGCGGGGGCTGACATCTGGTCGAGGATTCGTCGTGCTGGATCAGTCGCCCCAGCCGGGAGGCGCCTGGCAGTTCCGCTGGCCTTCGCTGAAGCTCAGCA
>DASQWQ010000010.1:0-4317 GCA_035640175.1 Rubrobacter sp.
GGATGCTCGATATCGGTTGAGTCCATATGATCTGAAGGAGGTTGCCGGGTGCGCGGCAGGGTAGCGGCTCGGGAGGATGCACGGAAACCGTGGTGGCGCATGGGGTTCGACCCGTGAGCGCCGTCCTCGTCACCGGGGCCACCGGCCAGGTCGGCGGTCGGGGCGTGTTGGACATCTCCTAGCCCGCATGGGCGAACTTCTTAGAACGTCGTAAAGACGAAGTTCGCAGAATTTTTCTTCCACGCACTCTAGTAAATAAAGCCGGCACGGCAGTACTCTCGTTGCGTGTGCTGGCGCTTGCCAATAGAGTTGTGGAGCGGCGCCCCCGATACATAAACAGCGAAGGAGCGTGAAGATGGCTTCCAGAACTACTTCCTCCGGAGGGGACTACGACCTCTCCTCCCAGCACCGAAGGATCCGGATACTCTCTTTGTAGGGTCTCTCCCTCTCGCTGCGGGTCCGTATCGGTCATGCTCTCTCCTTTCGCGCGCTGCGCAGTGCGAAGGTGGTCGCCGCAATCATGATGCCACGTCCTTCTCTTCGCGGCGCCTTCCTGTTGGCGAGGACGGGCAGCTTCCGAGCACCCCGTCAAGGCGAAGTTCGCAGAACACACCACAGGCGATCTTCAGGCTCTGTGAAGTTGCACTCTTGGGTCATGGCTCTCGGTCAGCAAGGCACTAAAGCTTACGCCGAGTGTTTTTGTTTTTTGGGAGTTGTATCGAGTCACTGTACCGTCTGCAGCCTCCTCGGGAGGCCTCAGCTTCCGAGAAGCCCTCTCCCCCATGCCGCAGAGCCACCCGGCGTGCCTGGTCCTCCCTCAGCCTTCGGGGCGCTCATCGAGACTCCGCGCGCTCCACTTCCGCAGGCTCCACCGGGTACCTCGCCTTCCAGGCCTCGAAGCCTCCCTCGAGGGCCGCCGCCTTGAAGCCTAGTTTGTTCAGCCTCCGCGCCGCCCGGGCGCTGGTCGCCTCGTCCGGTCAGGTGCAGTAGGTCGCCACCGGGCGGAGGAAGGGTTCGCCGTCGAGATTTTCGGCGATGAGGCGCCTCGCCCAGTCCTCGATGCGATCCGTAGGGACCCGGATACTGCCGGGGATCTGCCTCTTGTCGCGCTCGTACTGGGAGCGGGTACGCACATCGAGAATGATGGGCGGGTTCGTGCCTTCTAGCTGTCCAGCCAGCTCTTCAGGCTTGATGCGGAACGTCTCCCCTGCTGAACCCTCGAAGAGTCCTGCGGCCGTGCCTTCGCGCTCCTCTTGTAGCGTCCTCTGCTCAACCGCGCGGCCATAGAGAGTGGAGAGGGGCGTCGCCGAGGCGCCGTGCACCACGACGGAGACGGTAACGACGATGCCGGTTACAGCCAGCAGGAACTCGGCGTTCGCGACCCCATTCTGAACGACGAGCAGGGCCAGAAGCAGCGAGTTCAATCCTCTCGGTCCGAACCACCCGATAAACGCCCTCGCGGCGTTGCTCATGACGGCGCGCCTGAGGACCAGCCCGATGGCCACAGGGCGGGCCACGAAGATCACTACCACCGCAAGGACGAGCGCGGGGACGAGCGGAACCTCGAGGGCGATCTCTGAGATTACGACCCCGAAGAGAACGAATGATAGGAGCATGGTCATCTCGGTCGTCGTCTCGCCGTAGTCAAGGAAGCAGTCACATAGGTCGAAGTTCAGAATGGCTACCCCAAGCCCCGCAGCGAACGCGGCTAGAAAGCCGTCGCCACCGAGTCCCTGCGCGCCTGCGTAGGCTAGTAATACGAGCCCGATGCCGTAGAGCGCCTGGTACTCGCGGCTTATGCCGAAAGCGGCGTCGGCTTTGCCCATCAACCACGCCCCTGCCGCGCCAACGGCGAAGCCCACAAGCGGGCCAAGGAGCAAGACCTGAGCAAGGAGCGTCGCCCACCCTGCAGCGCTCGCCGCTTCTGAGTTCGCCACTGCTATGAGAACCAGCAAGATAGGCAGGATTACTATATCGTTCGTGCCTGCCTCGATGGAGAGGGCACGCCTGATCGAGCGGGGGATACGCTCGTTTCGCACCACATCGCGCAGCACTACCGGGTCGGTCGAGGCGAGTATGGTCCCAAGCAGAAGCGACTCGATGAGCGAGGTGTCCAGAAGCAGGTTCGCCCCGAGAGCCGCGACAGAGATTATGATCAAGGTCCCCGGTCCCAAAGAGAGCATTGGTGCTAGCCCTGCCCCGCGCAGCTCTTCGGCCTCCATGCGTACGGCGTCGAGAAACAGGACGAGGGCGAGCGTCAGGATGGCTATGGCTTCCAGGGTATGATCCTCGGGACTGAGCGTGAGGAGCCCGAAACCCCACTCTCCGATCAGGAACCCTAGCCCCAGGAAGATGATCGGGAACGACAACGGCGCACGCTCCACGATCCCCGAGGCCAGCGCCGAGACCGTGAGCACGATAGCGACCAGACCGAGCGCCACCACAAGCTCAGACAAAGTTCACCCCCAACAATAGTAGATTCGGCCGTGAGGTCACCTCAGGTAGCCCTCGACGATCTTCTCATCACTTGCTTGCACCTTGACCGGGTCGCAGGCAGGCGTTCTTAGGACCCGCCGCTATCCGAGGAGATCCCAGTACCGGTCCAGGTTCCACCTTAAGCTGGCGGAGCCGCCCGTGCTCACGCGCGATCAGCTACCTCCTATGCGCGAAGAGCAGAAGTGCGCGGGAACTCCTTCCACCAACTACTCCACCCAGTTCCTTTGTCCCTACCGTCACAACACCACTCTACAGCACTACCGTCTCCCAAGCGTTACGGTGACCGTAACGAAGCCAAGCAGCGAGCGAACTTCGTAGCACACCCAAGAGGCAAAGTTCGCAGAATGGGATACAGGCGAACGTCGTAGAACTCCGTCATGCCGAAGTTCTAAAAAAGCTTTCATGCACTCCGGTGAATAGCGCCAAGAATAAGGGCCGGGGCACCTGCGTCCCGGCCCTATGGACACTTTAGTCGCCTCCTCCTTCGGGCGCCCCCGCTGCCCCTCCCAGGACTGGAGCGCCTCGTCCTCACCCACATCCGGGCGAGCCGATTCGCCGATCCGGACACGCTGGCGAAGGAAGCCGAAGCCGCTTTTGGCAGCCCGGTCGAGGTGGCGCGGGATCTCGACGCCTTCGGCTTCTGAGCCGAGGCGCGACCAGACGTCGAAGGTGACCCTGCATGGATTCGGTGCTTTATAGTTAGGCACTGGCGTCGGAAGGAGGACTCCTAGCGGATGGCCGTCTTGCCCCCAGGGACGGTGACCTTCCTGTTCACCGACATAGAAGGCTCCACCCGCCTCTGGGAGCGGGACGCATCAGCCATGAAGTCCGCCCTTGCCCGCCACGACGAGATCGTGCGCTCCGCCATCGAAGAGCGCGACGGGCACGTCTTCAAGACGCTCGGGGACACCTTCTGCACCTCCTTCTCTTCCGCCCCGGAAGCCCTCGGCGCGGCTATCTCGGCCCAACGCGCGCTCCATGATGAGGAATGGGAAGAAGGAGCCACGATCCGGGTTCGGATGGCGCTGCACACGGGAGCCGTGGATGAGCAGGGAGGCAACTACTTTTGGGTGAATAACCCTATCAATCAACGTATGAGCAACGCTCGGAAGGTGCCCTCAGAGCATCAGCTCAGACCTCCGGCGGAGGAGTTTCCAACCAGCCCATGCCCTTGTCGGTGATCCTGAAGACGGTCGCCCCCACAAGGGGGCATTGGGGCTCCGATCGATGCAACCCTCTGCTTTGAGGTAGCCCACCGCCGCGAAGAAGGTGTTGGTATGAGGCACGATGCCCACTTCTGCGGCCACCGCTGCCGGGAACACATCTACGTCGGTGCGACCTGCTGCTCGTTCATCGGCCTGCAGTAACCGCGGCGCCATTTCTTCTGAGAACACCCGCTCCACGATCTCCTCTTACCCGGTCGCACTGCCGAGAATTCATAACTCACGAAGTTCGCAGAAATTCTCTTCCACGCACTTCGGTGAATAAGGACCGAATGAAGAAGGGCCGGAGCCCCGTAGGACCCCGGCTGCTCCTCATTTGGCTTTCTCGCTTCGGCAGCGCCAGGGTAGCTTGTACCATGCTTGATGGCGCTTGACGGTCCCAAGACGGGGGGACACAGCCAAGCAAGGGTAAGATGCACAGTGGCGGAAGGTAGAGGTCGTCCGCAAGAAGCCGAAGGAGCCAGGATGGACAGCCAACACGCGAGTAGCGGAGAACACCCCAAGATAATCGGCCCACCCAGCCCCGAGGACAAACTGCAGACGGTTCTCGAGGCTGTCGGCAAAACGGTAGCGGCCATAGAGTACGGAGAGGTCGAGT
>DASQWQ010000011.1:0-5999 GCA_035640175.1 Rubrobacter sp.
TGCACCCTCGCAAACCGCCATCCGCCTGGCAAGGAAGTTGTGGGCAGAGAGAACTGACCACAACTTCTGGGCCCTTGGATGAGTATGCAGGCTGCTGTATAGGCGCGGTACAGTGATTCGATACAAGCCCGAAAACACAAAGCGGTGTGAGCTGCGCTTCCGCGCTGTTTTGGCTGAAGACGGCACCGAGAGGTTAGAATTGGCCAGAGTGCCGCGAAGGGTCACATGACCGACGAGGAACTAGACGAGGAACTGGCGGAGCTAGAGGAAATCCGCATGACGGCAGAGGATGAGCTGGCGGTCATACGGGGACAGAAGGAGAATCTAGAGGAGCTTGAGCGGGACAGGGACGCCCTGCTTGAATCCTACACCGAGATCACGCCGGAGGCGCTCGACGCCCTCACGCCAGAGGAGCGTCGGCAAGTGTACGGGATGCTGCGCTTGAGGGTCGAGGTTGCTGCTGACGGTACGATGGAAGCGCAAGGCATCCTCAGCGAAGATTGGTGGCCGGCACGTTCAGACGGACTTAGTGGAAACGGACTTGCGTCTCAGGGCGCTCCAGCCTCCGGCTTCCGCTTGTCAGCACTTCAGCATTTCAGCTTTGTCCGCCCGAGGCACCTCGCCCCGTCGCGCGGTAGAACCTCAGAGGGATGTGCTCCCGAGACTCGCGTGAGGTCTACCCCCCGGCTGAATCGCTGAGAGCCGCCGTCAGGCGGCGTGCTGAGTTGCTGACAAGCGGAAGCCGGAGGCTGGAGCGTGCTGACTTGCTAAAACTCACGCTGCTTGTTCTTCCATCTCCTCCGAGTAGTCGCCGGAGCGCGCGGCACTGTTCATCTTCGCCCTGTGGTAGAAGGCCTTCTGGGCCGCCTGGACCTTATCTACGTCTCCGCCCCAGATCTCCATCGGCTGTCCCTGCAGCGCCCGCGCGTAGGAGAAGGAGAGCTCCCACGGCAGATCCTCGTACATGGAGTTCATGGCATTGAGGTGGGCTGTCGCCTGCAGGCCGGTCTGGCCGCCGGAGAGGAAGACTATGCCTGGTACCGCCGCCGGTACCGTCCTGAGCAGGCACTCCACCGTCGCCCCTGCTACCTCTTCGACGCTGGACTGTTGTGGCGCGTCCTTGCCGGAGATGACCATGTTGGGCTTCAGGAGCATCCCCGAGAGTTCGACGCCGTGCTCGTAGATCTCGCCGAAGGTCCGATTCAGCATCCACTCCGTGGCGTCGTAGCACTGCTCGATAGAGTGATCTCCGTCTATCAGGACCTCAGGCTCGACTATGGGGACGAGACCGTGCTCCTGGGCGAACGCTGCGTAGAGGGCGAGCGCCTCCGCATTGGCCTCTATGCAGCTCTCGGTTGGGATACCTTCCCCTATGGTTATGACAGCCCGCCACTTGGTGAAGCGCGCCCCAATCTCGATGTATTCGGCGAGCCTGTCGCCAAGGCCGTCGAGACCCTGGGTGAACTTCTCGCCTTCTGAGAGGGGCAAATCGACGGTGCTCTTGTCCACCTTGATGCCGGGGATGACGCCAACGTCTTCGAGCGCCTGGGGCATCGGGGTGCCGTCCGAGGTCTCCTGGCGGATGGTCTCGTCGAAGAGGATCACACCGGAGAGGAACTCCCCGATGCCCTCCGTCGTGAAGAGCATCTCCCTGTAGGCCCGGCGGCTCTCTTCGCTCGACTCTATGCCGAGAGCCTCGAACCGCTTGCCTATGGTGCCGAAGCTCTCGTCTGCGGCGAGTATGCCTTTCTCCGGCGCTACTAGCTCGCGGGCCGTCTCTTCGAGCTTCCGAACGTCCATCGCCGATCTCCTTCCCTAGGACCTTACGACAAAGGCCCCGGACCGCGGTCCAGGGCCCGTGATCATGGAGTTTTTGGAGACCCTTCTCTCTAGGCCCTTACCAGTTCGCGCTCCTTCTCCCCCGCACGCCTCTCCTTATCCTTCTGCTGCTCGCGGCGCTTGCGTTCTTCTTTCTCCCACAGCTTCCTGCGGGCCTCTTCTTCCATCTGACGGTCCTTGTAGGAGTAGCACATGACCGCTCCACCTCCTTGCTCGCGCTTCCCTATCCACGTTCTGTCTACCCGCATATCGGCGGGCTAAACATGGTAGCGTCCGCGCGAGATAAGTGCTCGCTGCCGCGGGTAAGAAGGTCGAAGACGACTACCCGAAAGAGGAGGCAAGATGGCGACGGAAGAGAACGAGGCGATCGTCCACCGGTTCGTCGAGGAGGTGATGAACGGGGGGAACCTCGACGCCGCCGAAGATCTCATCGCCCCCGACCATGCCAACCACGACCCGACGGCCCCCGAAGTCCCGCCCGGCCCCGAGGGCATCAAGCAGCTGATCGGGATGTACCGCTCGGCCTTCCCCGACATCCGCTTCGAGACGGGGGAGATGATCTCCGACGGCGCCACCGTCGCCCACCGCTGGACCTTCACCGGCACGCACGAGGGGGAGATGATGGGCGTCGAACCGACTGGAATGAGGGTCGAGGTCTCCGGCGTGGAGATGAACCACGTCGAGGACGGCAGGATCACCGCCTCCTGGACCGTCTCCGATGCGATGGGCTTGATGAGACAGCTCGGCGCTCTATAGTTCATCAGCAAGAAGCTGACCGACCGACTGCCTAACCTGTGGTACGTTAAGGGTTCACGACGAAGAGCCCTGCTCTGGGGCAGCGAGGGAGAGATAGCATGGCTAACAGGCTGGCGAATGAAACGAGCCCGTATCTGCTCCAACACAAGGACAACCCTGTGGACTGGTACCCCTGGGGCGAGGAGGCATTGAAGCGGGCACGTGAAGAAGACAAACCCGTCCTGCTCTCCGTCGGCTACAGCGCGTGTCACTGGTGCCACGTTATGGAGCGTGAGTCCTTCGAGGACGACGAGACCGCGCGCATGATGAACGAGCACTTTGTGAACGTAAAGGTAGACCGCGAGGAAAGACCCGACATCGACTCTATCTACATGGCCGCCGTCCAGGCCCTCACCCGTCACGGCGGCTGGCCGATGACCGTCTTCCTCACCCCCGACGGGGCACCTTTCTACGGCGGCACTTACTTCCCCCCCATCCCTTCGCGCGGCATGCCCTCCTTCCAGCAGCTCCTCCTCAGCGTCGTCGATGCCTACGAGAACCGCCGTGAAGAGGTTCTGCAGAACGCGCAGGCCGTCAGCGACTACCTCCAGGCCTCGACGGCGGCCGTCATGCCCAAGGCCGAGACCTCAGGCACCGAGTTGCTTGACCGCGCGGCCGGCACCCTCCTCTCCCAGCTCGACAGGCGCTTTGGGGGCTTCGGCGGCGCCCCCAAGTTCCCCCAGGCGATGAACCTCGAGGTCTTGCTCCGTCACTATCACCGTACAGGAGAGAGGTCCGCGCTCGACGGCGTGGAGCTCACGTGCCAGCAGATGGCGAACGGAGGCATCTACGACCAGCTCGGCGGGGGTTTCTCCCGCTACTCGGTGGATGGGTACTGGCTCGTCCCGCACTTCGAGAAGATGCTCTACGACAACGCCCTCCTCTCCAGGCTTTACCTCGAGACGTACCAGGCTACCGGAGACGCTTTCTACCGCCGTATCGCCGAGGAGACGCTCGACTACGTCCTGCGCGACATGACGAGCGAGGATGGTGGTTTCTACTCCGCCGAGGATGCAGACTCAGAGGGCGAGGAGGGGAAGTTCTACGTCTGGACGCCCGAGGAGCTGGAGGCCGCCCTCGACCCTGACGAGGCGAGCCTCGCGGCGCGTTACTGGGACGTCACCGAGCGGGGCAACTTCGAGGGCAAGAACATCCTGCACGTCGCCCGCCCGCCTGAGGCCGTCGCCGACGAGTTCGGGCTTACGCCGGAGGAATTGTGGGCCCGTATAGCCAGGATCCGGGCGAAGCTTTTCGCTGTGCGCGAGGAGCGTGTCAGACCGGGACGCGACGATAAGATCCTGGCCGCCTGGAACGGCCTCATGCTCCGCTCCTTCGCGCTCGCCGCCCGCGTCACAGGCCGCGAGGACTACCGTGAGGCCGCCGTAAAGAACGCGACCTTTATCGTAGAGAAGCTCAAGGAAGAGGGCCGCATCCATCGCTCTTACAAGGGCGGTCGGGCGAGGTTCAACGGCTACCTGGAGGACTATGCAATGGTCGCGGACGGGCTCGTCGCACTCTACGAGGCCACCTTCGAGACGCGCTGGCTCGTCGAGGCCGACGCCCTCCTGGATGCCGTCTCCGAGCTCTTCTGGGACGAGGAGAAGCGTGCCTTCTACGACACCCCGGCCGACCACGAAGAGCTCGTCACCCGCCCGCGCGACGTCTACGATAACGCCGCGCCCTCAGGAACCTCTGTCGCCACCGAGGTACTCCTCAAACTCGCCCTCTTCCTCGACCGTGGTGACTACCGCCAGCGCGCTGAGGATGTCCTCGAAAAGCTCGCGGGCGGCATGGAGAAAGCCCCAAGCGGGTTCGGGCGCCTCCTCTGTGCCCTCGACCTGTCCACCTCGGAGACCCGCGAGGTAGCCATAGTCGGCGACCCAGAAGCGCCGGATACGAGAGCCCTGTTAGAGACGGTCTACTCCAGCTATCTCCCCAACAAGGTAGTCGCAGGCCGTGGCCCCGATGATGACGAGACGGGCGGCCTGATCCCCCTCCTCGCCCAACGCCCCGCCCGCGAAGGCAAAGCCACAGCCTACGTCTGCGTCCACTACGCCTGCCAGACTCCGACCACGGACCCCGAAGAGTTCTCGCGGCAGCTCAGCGTTTCTGACGACCAGGGACAGACCTCCGAAGGGCTTTGAGCGCCACGACCAGTCACCTACATCACGCTGGGGCCAGATCACCGTCATGCCGCCCGGCGAACGAAGAACAAAGCGAGAATCGCCACAGCCGCCACCAGAGCCCTTGCCAAAGAGAGCGCCGCGAATCCGCCGAGAGCGACAACCAGGCCGGCGATTGGCGCACTCGCCCTGGCGGCTAGATCCATAGACACCTCCCCAAGACCTTCTACGTGCGGGCGCAGTTAGGTTGGGACAGGGGCGGCGAGCATCGTGCTTCCGCCGACCACCCCGAAGTTCCAGCCTATCCCTAGTATCAACAACATCGCGGTCATAGAGAGCGCGCCGGGCGATCCGCACGGTGCTAGGACTTGGAGTCTTCGGAACCTTAGGCATTAGCCTCGCCTACCTCTTGGTCGGCAACTTCGTAGGCAACCTCCTAAACTCTCCCGCCCTCGTGGCGCTCACCGGGCTGATGGCTGGCTGGATAGCGATCGCGGTAGTCCAAGAGATAACGGCAGAGACCTTCCGGGGTTTCCACGACATCCGCCTGGCCACCTTGCTCGGTGGATTGGCGACGGGCGGTAAAAGCGGCGGCCTGATAATGAGGGTTGTGCTGCTCGGCATCCTGGTTCTGCTGTGGGTGAGAAGCGACCAGACAAGCCTGGCGACCGTTATGTTGGTTTGTATAGGTTCGGGTTCGGTGAGCGTGGTGCTCTCGCTGTGGCTGTTCTACGGCAAGATCTCCTCGCTCGGTCCTTCGGAAGATGCACAGGATGAGGATGAGGAGCCGGTAAGCGCCAAAGAGGTGCTAGACGACGCTATCCCGTTCTTGGCCATCGCCCTGACCTCCTTCATCCTGCTCTCGGCGGACGTCTGGATCTTGGGCTTTTTTGACGAGGAGGTCGCGGTCTACGGCATGGCCTCCAGGCTAGTTACCTTCGTGGCGATGCCACTGTTGGTCGTAAACCTGGTGCTGCCACCCATCGTCTCGGAGATGTACGCCCAAGGCCAGAGAGGCAGGTTGGAGCGCACGCTGCGCACCTTCAGCACCCTGGCAGGGGTCCCTTCGCTGCTGGTCCTTTTGGTGTTCATGCGCCTGGGAGGGCCGATATTGGGATTGGTCTACGGGGTTGAGCTCTTTCCGCCCGGATTGCTTTCCATTCATCAGGGTGCGATCGTGTTGGTGGTCCTTAGCGCCGCAAAACTCACGGCCGTGTGGGCCGGATCTTGTGGGCTGGTGCT
>DASQWQ010000012.1:0-4589 GCA_035640175.1 Rubrobacter sp.
AGCGCCACGTATTGCACGTCCAAGGACACCGTCTCCATCACCCCGATGAGGGACTCCGGGGCAAAGACGGGAAAGCGCAGTTCGGCCCCTTCTACGGTGGCCCCTGCCATCTGCAGCTCGTGTTCGAAGGCCGCCTCTAGCTCTTGCCTGCTAGCCGAGCTCTCCTCCTCGGGCAAGAAGCTTTCCAGGAAACCGTCCAGGGCCATCCTGGAGGTGAACAGGAACAAGGCCTCCACCGTGGTGATCCCCGCTATACGACTCACCGCCTCGTTGACCGGCGCATCGTCGACGAGCAGCTCGCCCGGACGGGCCTCTATCGCCCAAAACCTCATCCCGTGCGAGCGCTTGAACGTCGAACTTGCCCTTCCATCGTGGGTCGTACGCTAGCGTCGTCGACACGATCGGTCAAGTAGGAACCTCCGAGAACCCCGTACGGACGAACTTCAGAGAACTCACCTTCCACGCACTCGGGTGAATAAGGGCAAGGAGCAGCAGCAGTCGGGCAGTCGGGATCTTCTACACTTGGACTTGGGCGTCTCCGGCTGCGAAGGCCCCCACCACCTATGTCCTCTTGATCCACACTTCACGTTCCGGCCGGGCGCTCCTCTCGGTACCACCGTACGCTACGCTGGATGGATTCCCTAAGCGGCGTCGCTTGCTCGCCGAAGGCCTCTTCGAACTTGGAGTGATCCACCACGAAGGGTTCCTCGAACTCGTAGAGCATCTCGATCGTCTCGCGGATTCCTGGGTTGAACAGACCCATAGCCCGCAGCAGGATCTTCGGTGCAGCCTGGATGCGTGCTGGCTTGCCGACTTCCTCGAAGATCATCTCCACGAACCTGCGCGTTGTGAGCGTCTCGGGGCTGGGTAGGTGCCACACCTGCCCGAGTGCCTCCTCGCGTTCTCCCAGGATAGCCAACCCTTTGCCGATGTCGGGTGCGTAGGTGTAGGTGTGTGGCTGGTCGGGGTCCCCGGCTACCTGGGCGCTCTTGCCCTCCACGGCCCGGCCAAAGACCTGCTCGCCCGCAGCTGACACTAGCACGCGCGGCCCGAAGAAGTCCGATGCTCGCCCGATGGCGACCCGCACCTTGCCGCTTGTGTGGGCCTCCATCAGCTCTTTGGACATCCTGGCGCGGACCGTACCTTTGCGTGTGTTGGGAGCGTGGGGCAGGTCCTCGGTGAGCAGACGACCATCGGTAGGCCCGTACATGTAGAGATTCTCCATCGCTATGAGCTTCGCCCCTGCGCTCGCCGCTCCCTCCAGCACTCCTGCCTGCAGCGGGGGGAACAGCTCGGGCCACTTGTCGTAGGGCGGATTGAGGGCAAAGTAGACGACCGAAGCTCCCTCGCTGGCCTCTCGGGCGAAGGCCTCATCCGTGGCGTCACCTCCTACGACCTCCACGCCCTCGGGCACGCTCACCCTGCCGCTGCGGTTGACCATCCGGACTCGCCTCGGACTCCTCTGTACCAGCTCGTCCATTACAGACATCCCCACAGCCCCGGTGCCGAAGACGACGTGAAGCTCGCCGTTGTCTGTCATCCCCTGTTTCTCCTATCCCTGGTCGCTTGCTCTGTTGCCTTGCTCTAGGCTAGCGGGTTCGACCGCGAAGCATAAGTAGCATCGCAAGGCCCGTGAGCGCCGCGAAGACCAGCGCACCCGAGGCGCCGAACACGTAGTAGCCACGCTCGACATCTATGCCAAACGCCCACGTTACCGTCCAGCCAACCGGCCAGGCGATCGCGACGACCAGTGCCCACAGCCCGTAGCGCAGGACCCGACCCCGCAAGAGCCCCCCCTGCAGCAGTCCCACCGCGACGCCGGTAGCCAGGCCGGTGATGAGTAGGGCTCCTATCCCCGTCCCGGCACCCGTGAGTAACGCCCCGAGGGCGTCGCCGATCGCCACGCCTAAAGCGGTGACTAACACCCACTCAGGTCCTACCCAAAGGTAGCTCCGAAGCACCAACCACTGGGCCGCTCCAATCACCGCGCCCGCCAAAGCTCCGCCTAGCGCACCGTACAGCGCTCCCTCCACTGGACCGACCACCAAGAGCGCCAACTCTCCGCCGAGCGGGAAGCCCAGGAAGGCGAGCATCCACCACAGGAAGAACCGCCACCCGCCAGCCCTGGGCTCAGCGCTATCGCTCACGACGACCGCTCCCCCACCCGCATAACCTTTGAAGCTACGGTACTGATCACTTGTTCTTCTCCCTCCTCGAGGGATAGAAGTGCCATACTACCCCGCCTTGTTGGTCCCCCTTGGGGGAAGCGTCTCCCGCGAATGTAGCAGTTCTCGGAAGGTCGCCGCGGAAGTTCCGAGAATCTTCTGCCCGCGAACTTCGCAGAATTTCCCTTCTAGAGACTGTCTGAAATTCTGAATGGGCCCCACCGTGGACTCCTCCGAGAGGTCGGGACGGGGTTAAAAGCGCTATTTCGCAGCCTCGAGTGCCACCAAATACACGCGCTCAAGAGACCTTTAGCGATTTTTCAGACAGTCTCTCTACGAGATTCGGTGAATTGACCTTTCGGGTTCGCCTCACACGGTGATGACAACTTTTCCTCGAGCGTGTCCTTCTTCCAGATAACGGATGGCCTCGGGGACCTCGCTCAGCGGGTACGTCCTGTCGATGACCGGTGTGACCTTGCCGGATTCGATGAGCTCCCCCAAGACTAGCAGGTCCTCGTGATTCTCCTTGTTAACGAATGTGCCCAGCTTCTGGCTCACGAACGGAGACAGCACGAGCGCGCGGATCTGGCGATCGGTACCCCCAAGCCACCGTCCTCCCCCTTCGCCTCCAACGATGACGAGAGTTCCCTGGGGAGCGAGGGCGCGCCTGAGGCGTGATAACGAGGAGTTCCCGCCGATGTCCAGGATCAGATCGTAGCGCTGCTCTCCCTCAGCGAAGTCCTCGCGGGTGTAGTCGATGACATGATCCGCGCCGATGGACCGGACCATCTCCACCTTCGTGGTGCTGCAAACACCGGTGACGCGCGCGCCGAACAACTTGGCGATCTGCACGGCGTAGGTGCCCACTCCTCCCGAGGCACCGATGATCAGCACTTCCTGCCCCGGGTGCACCTTTCCGTGGTCGCGCAAGGCTTGCAGGGCGGTCGAGCCCATGATGGCTACCACCGCCGCCTGATCGAAGGTGAGGTTTACCGGCTTGTGCGCGAGCTTGTCCTCGCGCGCACACACGTACTCGGCGTAGGAGCCGTTTCCGATGCCGAACACCTCATCGCCGGGCTGGAACCTGCTCACATTCTTGCCGACCGCCTCCACGACCCCGGCCATGTCCGAGCCGATGACGGGGTTCTTGGGCGCTCGGAGCCCGTAGCCCGCGAGGCGTATGGGGTAGGGCAGACCCGTCATGACGTGCCAGACGTCTCGACCCACGCCGGCCGCATGCACGCGAACCAGTACCTCATCGTCTCCGATCTCGGGGATGTCGATGTCCCTGAGTTCCAGAACATCGGGTGGGCCGTAGGTGTCCCGGACCATTGCCTTCATCGAGTTCTCCTCCTTTCCCCACTGGAGTGGTTGCAGCTAATGTAACATCATCGCGAGGAGCGGTGCATCCTCCAAAACTGCGGTTGTGGCGGCGTCGCCCGGTGCGTACACCTTGGCGGGCACATACGCGTCGGCGAAGCCGCCAAAGATGCCAACGATCAGATAGAGAAGCCCGGCGATCCTCGCGAGGCGCTTGGGTGAGATCCTCGTGTCTCTCCTTCGGCTACAGCGTGCCTGGGGCTGGGCGAACGGTCGGAGTCATTACTACCTCAGCACCTCCGCGTGACCGGCCTCTGCGTGGCCGCCGTAGGCCTCGGGCTGGAAACCCCTGGCATAGGCCTCGGGCTGGAAACCCTTGATGAGGAGCCAGAATGCCAACGCCAGTTCAAAGAGTCCACCGGGAATCAAGATAATGAGGCTGATGGGGATCCCGAAGATCTCAGCGATGGCTCCCGCCACGTGAAGCGCGTAGCCGATCACGCCTCAACCCGCCAGCCATTGGGGGACTAGCCGGGTCCGGAACAGCAGCAAACATAGGAATAAAGCCCCTAATCCGAGCGACATCTGCAGTCCGAAGCCCGCTCCGTAAACGACAAACCCCGCAATAAACAGCGCTCCGATCAGTCGCGAATACGTCATACGGTAACCCATGAACACACTCCTTTCCAAAGGTTCACCATCCGCGTTGTCAAAGACACGTGCGCTCGTTTTTCCGCCTCGTTCCTTTTTCGTTTCGTGAACAGAGTTGCTTAGGCAGGTAGGTTGGTGAGGTCTGCGCTCACCTCCCACAGGCGTCTTGCTAACCTCTCATCGTAGGACACATGTGATGAGCGGGCCTCGGCTTTCTTGACGAAGTATCTGCCGCTCAAGCCCTCCACCTCTGGGGAGGACGCCAAATATGTGGAGGTCTCCGCTCCCTTTTCGGGGCTTTTCATAAGAGGCCTCAATGCCCTAACCATGACCCCGAAGACCCCGGAAACCCCACCGCCGAAGTTGGTCCTAACCCCCGCTCCGGGGTGCAGGCAGTTGGCGGTGACGCCGGTTCCCTCGAGCCTCCTGGCTAGCTCGTAGGTGAAGAGGACG
>DASQWQ010000013.1:0-8512 GCA_035640175.1 Rubrobacter sp.
GTATGACCATGAGCCCGTTAGCGCCGAGGAAGAAACCTATCTGCCCGTCCGCCACCCCGACGAAGTTCTTCGCGTAGATAGGCAGGGCCTGCCAGTCCTGGGTAAAGACGTAGTAGAGCAAGACCCCGACACCGAGCAGTATCAGAAAAGGCCTGTCCGAGAGCGCAGCGCGTAATCTACCGGGAGTATCGCCGCTCTCTGCCGGCTCTTTCAGCACCGGACGCGACTCGTTAATGGTCAGGGCGAGGACGAGAGCCACGAGCGCCGTAAGGACCGAGGTTCCTATGAATAGCCTGGGGTAGACCCCCCCAGAGCTCCCGGCCGCAGCGGAGAACAGGCCAGCCACCATCGGACCGAGGGCCCAGCCTACGTTGCCGCCGACCCGGACGAGCCCGTAGGCGCGGGAGCGCATACCTAGGGGTGTCACGTCGGCGACCATCGCGTTGCGAGAAGCCTCGAACATCGACCACCCGATAAGGCCGTGGGCTGCCGAGACGGCTAGGTACGCGGCGAAGCCGCCGACCGAAGAGAACGCGAAGAAGCTGGCCGAGCTGCCAGCGAGGGCCGTGAGCATCAAGGGCTTGCGTCCGTAGCGGTCGGTCAGCGAACCGGCGAAGAGTCCGGAGAGGACGCTGGCCGCCGCGAACACCGCGAGGCCGATCCCAACCAGGGAGAGCGGGATGCCTAGGACGTTGTGGAAGTAGATCGAACTGAAAGGGAAGTACAGGCCGTGCCCGAACCGGAAAGCTACCATCGCGAAGAGCAAGAGCCACACCCTGCGATCGAGCCTGGAGAGCGTTTTTGTCGCGCGTGGAATCACCCGCCGATAATATCGAAAACACCCCCGAACGCTATGAGATACTGCACACCTCCACCCTCGAAGGAGCGAAGGCTTGACCCAAGACGCAGACCTGCCACGCTCGCTCGCTGTCCTATCCAGGGAGCTCCTGGCGAGACGCCTCTCCTCCGTCGAGGTCGTGAGGGCGCTGCTGGGGCGGATCGGGGCGGACGAGACGAACTCCTTCGTTACCGTTACGGTGGAGCGCGCGCTCGAGAGAGCGTCGCGGGCCGAGGGGGAGATCCTGGCGGGACGCTACAAGGGGCCGCTACACGGCGTACCTGTCGCCCTGAAGGACATCATCTACACCAGAGGCGTCCGCACTACGATGGGCTCCGCACTTTACTCCGGGCACGTCCCAGACCACAGTGCGACCGTCGCGCGGAAGCTGGAACGAGCGGGATCCATCCTGATCGGCAAGACCAACACGCACGAGTTCGCCTACGGCCCGACAGGCGACCGCTCGCACTTCGGGGCGACGAAAAACCCTCACGACACGCGCAGGATCACGGGCGGATCCAGCGGCGGGTCGGGGGCCGCGGTCGCGGCAAACCTCTGCTACGGCGCACTCGGCTCGGACACAGGAGGTTCCATCCGTATCCCTGCGGCACTCTGCGGTATCGTCGGCATGAAGCCGACCTTCGGACGCGTGAGCAAGAGCGGTGTCTTCCCACTCTCCTGGAGCCTAGACCACGTCGGTCCCATCACCCGCACCGTGGAGGACAACGCCCTCATGCTGAACGTCCTGGCCGGCCACGATCCGGAAGATCCCCACTCCGTAGATCGTCCTGCGGAAGACTTTGCTCGCGACCTCGAAACCAACCTCTGTGGGGCCGGGATCGGTATTCCGACGAGCTTCTACTCTGAGCACGTCGATGAAGAGGTGGAGGCGTGCATCAGGGAGGCTGTCGAGGTCTTCGTCTCTCTAGGCGCGGAGGTGCGCGAGATCGAGATCCCCAATCTGTTGGACACGCTGCACGCGCAGCGGCTCATCCTCGGCGCTGAGGCCTACGCCGTCCACGAGGAACGCCTCGAAGACGAGCCGCAGAGCTTCGGCGAAGAGGTCCGCGAGCGCCTGATAGACGGCGAGCGCCCGAGGGCTTACCGTTACGCGAACGCGCGACGGCGAGGGATGCTCGCCACAGAGGAGTTCGACCGCGCCCTCCACGGGGTTGACGTGCTCCTCACCCCGACTCTTCCGATCACGGCTACGGAGATCGGGCAACGCGAGATTCGTATCGGAGACTTTGAGGAGCACGTCCGCTTTGCGCTAACCCGCTTTACAGGGCCGACTGACCTGACGGGACACCCTAGCCTCTCAGTACCGTGTGGGGTGACGGCAACAGATCTCCCCGTAGGGCTACAACTCATCGGGCGGCGTTTCGACGAGGCGGCCCTCTACCGGTTCGGCCACGCCTACGAAGGGGCGGCCGTCCCGGAGCTTGATCCGTCCTAGCAAAGCACGAGATCTCCGAATTGCAGTTCGCAACGATGCGTCCTCCGACCCGCAAGTCATCGAGCGGATGAGATCGGGACATTCAACTCGCTCGCAGATTACCTGATGGAGAGCATCTTCGGGGCTGGCTATCTTTCCGGACGGCAGACTGCCCTCGCGCCGCTGGCGGCCCCTCGTCTGGCTCGTCGTCGGCGCGACCCTAGCGGAGGTCGCCTATTGGGCATTTGCGCCCAGACGTTTCCTCGGGTGGCCCTCAGCGAGGAACCCCTTCGGCATGGACGCGCTGAGACCATTTCTTGACCTGTACGTGAACTAAGCGCAGACGCCCTTGCTCGTACTGGCGATTCTCCTCCCTGTGATCAGCTTGCTAGTGCGCTTCCGGCGTTCACGGGGTGTGAAGCGCCAGCAGCTCAAGTGGTTCGTGAGCGCAGGTGCAACTCGTAGCTGTTGCCGCCACGTTGCTCTTCGTGGTGGGGGTGCGATCCTCGGAGCTCATAGAAAGCATTTTGTGGGCCTTCCTGACCCTGGCCGTATGCACCTTTCCTGCATCCACGGGCGTAGCGCTCCTGCGCTACCGCTTGTGGGACATAGATCTCGTCATAAACCGCGCGCTCGTCTACGGTACGTTGACCGCGTGCGTCTTCGCCGTGCCTGGTGTCCGGGTACCGGCGTTCGTCCAGATCACACCGCCCACGCAGAGCACCGCCTTGAGTTCTTCGGATTCGAAATACTCGTCTAGGACCTCGGCGACCCTCTTCTTCGGTAGCGTGTGCCAGTCTTCTTCACCTTCTGGGCCGTCGAAGGCGCGCTCGATGTCTTCTCGTGTCGGCCCAGGGCGGTCGAGCAGAGGTCGCATCCTGGCGATGATCCGGTCCCACATCGCCCAGTAGGCGTCGTAGGCTGCCGCGTCCTTCTCGGAGAACTTGCGGATCTGCTCTTTCGTCTTCGCGGAATCCAGGAAGGAGATCATGTAACGCCCGTCGGGGAAGGGAATGAAGTACTGGGGGTCGAGCGGCCTGACGTCGTAGCCGTGGCTTCTCAGGTCGAGGTCCCGGATCACCTCGGGCAACAGCAGGTTGCATACGTAGGAGCAGGTCGAGAGCCTGTATCCGGGCCACGTCTCCTCCGTTACCGTGGCGCCCCCGATGACGTCGCGCCGCTCCAGCACCAGTACTCGTTTGCCCGCCTTCGCGAGGTAGGTGGCGTCTATGAGGCCGTTGTGGCCCGAGCCGACGACAATGGCTTCATAATGTCCGTGTTCGTTCATGCTAATAGCGGCACCTGTCTATCGCTCTCTGTAGCTTCTCTCTCCCGCCCGACCTCATGACCGGGCCGTGCGCCAATATCACTGTCGCGAAGTCCTCGCGCAGGAGCTTCTGTGCCGAGCGTTTCGCCATCGGCGGGTCATTGCAGAACGCCTTGATCAGGCCGACCCTTAGCTTGCGCGGCAGACACCCAAAGGCATCGGCCGTGAACAGCAGGCCATCCGCATCACGTAGCAGCGAGACGTGGCCTGGACAGTGGCCCGGTGTAGAGATCACGCGGAACCCGGATACCAGGTCGCCCTCGCCCAATGTCCGCGCCACAGGGACGCCCGGCGGCTCCGCGTTGCGGGTCATGTACCTGACGAATCGGTTGTCCGACGGGTCGTAGGGAAGCTCGCTCGATATCACCTTTGCCTCGTGCTCCGACGCGCCTACCTCAGCATGCGGTGCCCACTCCAGGAGGCCCTTCAGACCGCCTGTGTGGTCGTCGTGCTGGTGGGTGATGAAGATGCGCTTGAGGTCTCTTGGTCCGGAACCGAGGCTGGCTAGAGCCTCCTCGATACGCCCCACGCTGGCGTCCACGCCGGTGTCTACGAGCGTCCAGCCGTCGGCGTTCTCCAGGAGGAGCACGCTTATGAAGTTCGAGAAGCGGAAAGCGTCCACCCTGTAGACGCCAGGCGCCAGGTTTTGGGGCGAGCCCACCTACATCGTCCTCTGGCCCGGGTCGTCGCTCTTGCCGTAGGGATACCACCACTCCTTCTTCTCGACCCTGGGATCGATGTGAACGTGCTTTGACTCCTGGAACGCTTCGAGTCCCTCGCGGCCGAGTTCGCGGCCGATACCGCTCCCCTTCTGGCCGCCGAAGGGTGCTGCGTCGTTGTCGGTGAGGGGGTCGTTGATCCAGACGGTCCCGGCCCTGAGCTCCCGCATGCACTTGAGCATCTTCTCGAAGTCTTGCGTGTACACGTTTGCCCCGAGCCCGTAAGGTACGGAGTTGGCCTGCTCTATCGCCTCCTCCAGGCTCCCGACCTCTACGACAGGGACCACAGGCCCGAATGTCTCATCCCGCATCACCGCCATGGACGGCGTTACGCCGGTGAGGACAGTGGGCTTGTAGAAGAAGCCCCGCTCGCCGTACCGCTCGCCGCCGGCGACGAGAGTAGCGCCGTCGTCGATCGCCTCCCCGACGTGGCGCTCGACCTTCTCGCGGCCTGAGGCGTTGATCATGGGCCCTATGTCCGTCGAGCGGTCCATCGGGTCGCCGATGTGCAGGCTCTCCACGAAGCTCCTCGAAGCCTCGACAAAATCGTCGGCCACCTCGCGCATCACGTAGAAACGCTCCGATGACGTACAGACCTGTCCGGCGTTCAGGCAGGCGGCCCACACAGCACCCTGCGCGGCGACCTCCACGTCGACATCGTCGCAGATGATAAAAGGGTCCTTTCCCCCGAGCTCCAGATTGGCGGGGATGAGGCGCTCGGCGGCGGCTATGCCGACCTTGCGGCCTGTGTCCTGGCTCCCGGTAAACGCGACCATGTCCACACCAGGGTGCCCAACGAGCATGGAACCAACCTCACCGGCCCCGTACACGACCTGCAGCAGCCCGTCGGGCAACTCATGCATGAGCTCCGCGAGGCGCCGTGTTGCGAGCGGCGTCTCCTCGGACGGCTTCAGAAGCACCGCGTTCCCCGCGGCGAGCGCCGGGGCGACTTTCCAGGCCGCGAGCAGCAGCGGATAGTTCCAGGGCACGATGCAGGCCACCGTCCCAACGGGTTCCCTAACGACGAGAGCGAGCTGCTGCGGCTCGATAGGCGCAGGCAGGTACCCGACGGAGTCGCGGGCGATCTCACCATAGTAGTCAAAGCAAGCAGCCGTCCACGTAACCTCATCGCGGTTCTCGATAAAGGGCTTCCCGCCCTCCAGCGTCATGACCTCTGCAAGCTCGTCCGCATGCCCCCGCATCCGCGCAGAGATCTCGTGCAACACCTCGGCCCGGTCCAGCCCGGCGAACCCCTGCCACTCGCGAAAACCATCCCGCGCCCGTTCGACGGCCGCATCGACCTCCTCGCGCGAAGAGATCGGTATCTCCTCGATTTTCTCCCCTGTAGCCGGGTTGATGACCCGCATCGTACTGCTGGACATGGTCTCCTTTCGGCCGCTCTGCGGCAGAGCCTCGCGTGCTCTCTAGAGGTTGATGGCCACGTACTTCGTCTCCAGGTACTCCTCGATACCCTCTATCCCTCCTTCGCGGCCGAAGCCGGAGTGTTTGATACCGCCGAAGGGGGCGGAGGCGTTGGAGACCATGCCCTGGTTGAGGCCGACCATGCCTGTTTCGAGGCCCTCGCAGACGCGAAGGGCGCGCTTGAGGTCGCTGGTGTAGACGTAGGCTACGAGGCCATACTCGGTGTCGTTTGCGGCGGCTACGGCCTCCTCCTCGGAGCCGAAGGAGGCTACGGGAGCCACGGGGCCGAAGATCTCTTCCTTCAGGAGCGTCGCGTCCTCGGGGATGCCGTCGAGCACTGTGGGACGGTAGAAGTAGCCTGCACCCTCCACCTTCTCGGCGCCGACCAGGGCGTGGGCACCTCGGCCGAGGGCGTCTTCTACGAGGTCAGCGACTTTCTCGCGCTGGTCGCCGTCGATTAGGGGGCCTACCTCGACGCCTTCCTCGGTCCCTCGTCCGATCTTCATGGAGTCCATTCTGTCTGCGAGCTTTTTGGCAAACTCGCCGGCCACGCCGTCTGCGACGTGGAAGCGGTTGGCTGCTGTGCACGCCTCGCCGATGTTGCGCATTTTGGCGACTATGGCACCCTCGACTGCGGCGTCGACGTCGGCATCGTCGAAGACGAGGAAAGGGGCGTTGCCGCCGAGCTCCATGGAGACGCGCAGAAGCTGCTCGGCTGATTGGGCAACGAGCTTGCGCCCTACCTCGGTCGAGCCCGTAAAGGAGAGTTTGCGGGCGCGCGGGTCGGCGATGAGTGGTCCCATCGTGCCGCCGGAGGAGGAGCTCGTCACCACGTTGAGGACGCCTCCTGGAAGGCCGGACTCCTCCAGGATACCAGCGAGGGCGAGCATGGAGAGGGGGGTCTGCTGGGCTGGCTTCATCACCATCGTGCAGCCGGCGGCGATAGCTGGCCCGATCTTGCGCGTCCCCATCGCCATCGGGAAGTTCCACGGCGTTATGAAGAGGCAAGGGCCGACGGGCTGTTTCATCGTGAGCATGCGCCCCGCGCCCGCGGGGGGGACGGCGTAGCGGCCCTCTATGCGAACGGCCTCCTCTGAGAACCACCGGAAGAACTCGGCGGCGTAGGTGATCTCCGCCTTCGACTCAGCGAGTGCCTTGCCCATCTCGAGCGTCATTAGTAGGGCGAGCTCGTCCGTGCGCTCCACTATCTTCTCGAATGCGCGGCGGAGGATTTCACCCCGTTCGCGCGGCGCCGTCTTGCCCCACTCGTCCTGCATCCCGCTGGCCGCGTCCAGGGCGGCCACAGCATCCTCGGGCGTGCCGTCCGCGATCTCGCAGAGTGGTTCGGCGGTCGAAGGGTCCTCGACGGCGAGTGTGCCGCCCCCGGAGGCCTCACGCCACTCGCCCCCGATAAGGAGCTGCTTGTTTACGCTATCGACTACGTTTTGCTCGGAGGTTGCGATGCTCATGATCTCCTCGTCATCGTGAACTATTCCTTCTTTGCAAGATATCCGAAGTCCGGGCGAGGCGAACCGCTCGCGCCGCCCGGAGTCACCTCAGGCTTCGAGGTTGGTCATGACGTGCTTTATGCGGGTGTAGTCCTCCAGGCCGTACATGGAGAGGTCCTTGCCGTGGCCCGAGTGCTTGAAGCCACCGTGGGGCATCTCAGCCACCAGGGGGATGTGGGTGTTGATCCAGACGCATCCGAAGTCCAACCTCCGGCTGACCCGCATCGCCCGTCCGTGGTCCTTTGTGAATACGCTGGAGGCGAGGCCGTACTTGACGCCGTTGGCCCACCTTACCGCCTCGTCCTCATCGGAGAAGGACTGTACGGTGACGACGGGACCGAAGATCTCGTTCTGCGAGGCCTCATCGTCTTGCCTGAGGCCGGAGACCACGGTGGGGGAGTAGAAGAACCCCCTGTCGCCGAACCGCTCGCCGCCGACGGTTACCTCGGCGTGGTCGGGGAGTCTCTCGACCATCCCGGAGACGTGCTCTAGCTGGTTGGCGTTGTTGAGCGGGCCGTAGTCCACCTCGTCATCGGGGTTGCCTGTCGTGGTGTTCCTGGCTTGTTCGGTGATCGCGGCGACGAAATCGTCGTGGATGCCCGGACCTGCGAGCACGCGGGTGGCCGCGGTGCAGTCCTGGCCAGCGTTGAAGTAACCGGCCCCCGCTATAGCCTCGGCCGCCGCTTCGAGGTCGGCGTCGTCGAAGATGATCACAGGGGCCTTACCACCGAGCTCCAGATGGGTGCGCTTGAGGTCGTGTGCCGCCGCCTCGGCCACTTGCATACCAGCCCTGACGGAACCGGTGATCGCGACCATCTGCGGTGTGGGGTGCTGGACCAACATTCGCCCCGTGTCCCTGTCCCCGCAGACCACGTTGAACACGCCTTCGGGCAGGAACTCCGCCGCGATCTCGGCCATCATGACCGTAGAGACCGGGGTGGTATCAGAGGGCTTTATGACGATCGTGTTGCCTGCGGCTATAGCCGGAGCGAACTTCCAGATTGCCATCATCATCGGGTAGTTCCACGGCGTTACTTGGCCGATGACCCCCACCGGCTCGCGGCGGATGAACGAGGTATACCCTTCCAGGTACTCCCCGGCGGACTTGCCTTCCAGAACTCGGGCTGCGCCGGCGAAAAAGCGGATCTGATCCACCCCCGCCGGGATCTCCTCCTCCATGGTGAGCCCGAACGGCTTGCCCGTGTTCTCCGACTCGGCCCGGACCAGTTCCTCGGCCCGCTCCTCTATGGCGTCGGCGAGCCT
>DASQWQ010000014.1:0-19610 GCA_035640175.1 Rubrobacter sp.
GAAGGCCAGGGGAGCCCTCTCCGAGCAGCTAATGCTCAAAGCTGAGGGGAAGAGTTGGACCCTCTCACCGGCGGATCTGGGGTCGGTTCTCGACGTTACCAGGCAGGACGGTAAGATCGATATCAGCCTCAACCGCGACCATCTGGACGGCCGGCTCACCAACGTCTACAACGACCTTACAATCAAGCCCATCGAGGCCAGCTACGACTTTGACGCGGACGGCGACGTTATCGTCACGCCCAGCCACGAGGGGCGGAGCGTCGAGGGCGAGAAGCTACTCGACTCCATACAGGGTGGCCTGTTCGAAGGCAAGCGCGAGTACCAGGTGCCTATTACCGTGGCCAAGCCGCGTTACACTACCGCTGAGCTCGAGGCCAAGAAGCCGACCGAGTTGCAGGGCACTTACAGAACCAACTACACAGCGACCACAGACCAGGGCCAGACGCGGGTAGAGAACCTCAAGATCGCTTCTGATGCCGTTAGCGGTACGTTCGTGGCGCCGGGTGACACGTTCTCGATGCTCGACCACGTCGCCAACCTCGACTACTTCGAGACGCACGTCATCGTGGACGGCGCGGAGACTGTGGACGAGGGAGGCGGTCTCTGCCAGGTCACCTCCACGCTCTACAATGCGGCCCTCTACGCTGGTATGGAGGTAACGGAGCGCACTGCCCACTACTCGCAGTTGCCTTATATCAGGCCAGGCATGGACGCGACGGTTTGGTACGGTGGTCCGGGAACCTCGGACGACCTGGACATGAAGTTCAAGAACACCTCTGACGGCTACGTGCTCTTGCAGGAATATGTCTCGAACGACGGCTACATCTACGCCAACGTATACGGTGTACCGGACAACATCGAGGTGGAGATGTCGTCCGAGCCCGTCTTCATGACCGAGGATGCCTCCAAATGGGTCGCGTACTACGAGAGGACGAAAAACGGCAAGGTCGTCTATCGCGATCAATGGGAGACTGCGTACGGCGCCCTGATAGACGACGAGGGCAAGAAGCTCCAGCCCGACATCGTGCCCGTGGCAGAGGTAGACGGAACGTACCTCGGGCCCGAGTTTTAAAGCAGCTTGCAAGGAGGTTCAACTTCCTTGCAATCTAGTCAGCTAGTCAGCAGTTCAGCATGTCAGCTTTGGTGGGGAGTGGCTTGCGTTCGTTTCGCTCTGCGGTAGAAAAGGCCCAGCACCGTTTGCCAGGGAGCCTTGGCGCGTGTGGGAGCCAGACTGACTGGTACTTGCTGACTGGCTGAGAGCCGCCTGAAGGGCGGCGTGCTGACTGGCTGAAATGCTGACTAATAGAAGACGTTGCTCTTCAGTTTGTAATAGAGACGGTAGTACGCTGGCTCGAACCTGTACCAGGCTTCGGCCCTTGCGTTCTTGATCGGCAGGTCCAGGCATCCCAGGAAGTCCGTGATCTCCCCACCGAAGCCTATCTTGAACCTGTAGACGCCGTAGTAGGGGTCGTCTTCGTTGCGGTCCTCGGGTTTGGGGATGCCTACCATGTCGTAGTACCTGATGCCGCGCCGCCTGGCCCAGCGCATTACCTCCCACTGTAGGAGGTGGTTCGGGTTGTAGCTACGCTTCTCGGTGCTCGAGGCCCCGTGCATGAACCAGTACTTCTCGCCGAAGGTGAAGATGAAGACGCCTGCCAGGGGCATCCCTTCGTGCACGGCGAAAAACAGGTGCCCCTGCCCCGCGTCGCGCATCGCCCGCATCATGTCGTGGAGGTACCCTCGCGGCCTCCTGATGGTGAAACCGGATTTGCGCTCGGCCGTGTCCTCCATCCAGCCGTAGAACGTCTCCCATGCACCTTCGAAGTCCTCGGGCTCGACCACCTCGACGCCCTCCCTCGCGGCCTTTCGGACGCTGTAGCGCGTGGACTTCCTCATCCTCGCGAGCAACTCCTCCTCGGGGGGGCTGAGGTCCACGGTGACAGTGGTATCGAAGTTGAGTGCGTAGCGGGCCTCGTGGAAACCGATGTCCCCTAGTAGGGCTCTCACGTCGGCGCTCTGCCCTGGAACTTCGGGTTCGATCTTGAGGGTGTGCGCACCCGCTTTTCCGGCGACATCGGCCGCGCCTAGAAAGAAGGCCCTCAGGGCCTTCTCGTCTTCCCGAGGCAACCAGGGACCTTTGGAGCAGTACATCAGGAGACCAGGGACGGGCGCGGTGTTGTAGGCAAGGAACTGTCCTACCCCGGCCACCTCGCCTTCCCTCTCGAGCACCAGGCGTAGAGGCCTCCACCCATAGCGCCGTTTGAACTCGCCCCAAGCGTAGCTCTGCAGGACGTGCCCGCCCCCCGGCGAGTTACGGACCCAGCCGTCCCACACGGAAGGGGCGACGTCGCTGACCTCCCTCACCGTATACTGTGCTGTAGTGCTCGCCTGTTGCCGGCTCACGTTCGGACCCTCACGTGGTCTGGACATCCATCTACCATGCTAGCCTGGTACGCTGGACTCCGGTTTCGAGAGCGCTCTCTGGCCGCCCAAGACATCCTCGGGCCTGCCGCCGGGACGCAGGAGGTGAGCCCCTCCCCGCCACAGTAGTACTTCGGCGGGCACAGGGTGGCTCAGGAAGCCAAGGTTGGAAGCCGAGAAGCCGTAAGCCCCGCTGTAGAAGACGCCGATCAGGTCCCCGGCCTCAGGGGCGACCAGGGGGATGTTGTTGCCGAACATATCGAGCGGCGTGCAGCAAGGTCCTGCCACAGCAACGCTCTCCTCAGGCACCCCGCCCATGCGGGTAAGGTTGAGCAGCGGATAGGCCTTCCTGAACACCTGGCCCATGTTCCCCGTCGCCGTGAGGTGGTGGTTCATGCCGCCGTCCGTGACGACGAAGGTCTTGCCTCTCGTCTCCTTCACGTCGACGACCCTGGTGACGTAGACGCCGGCGTCGGCTACCAGGTAGCGCCCCAATTCGAAGAGGTACCGGCACCCTTCGAGGCGTGGGTCCTGGCGGTAGGAGGAGAGTAGGTCGCGGAAGCCGTAGGCGAAGCCCTCAAGGTCGAACTCGGTCATCTTCTCGAAGTAGGGGACCCCGAAGCCGCCGCCAAAGTCGATCATCTCCAGCGGTCTGCCGGCCCGGTCTGCCGCCACGAGCGAGATCTCCAGAATATTGCGGCAGTGCTCGAGAAGAGGCTCCACCTCGAAGACCTGTGTTGCCGTGTAGACGTGGACGCCGCGCAGGGTGAGTTCAGCTCTCCCGAGCGTCTTCTGTACCGCCTCCCCGAGCTCAGCCTGGTCCATGCCGAACTGCCCGACCGTACCGCCCATGCGCATCCCTGAGCCCATAAGCTGGGCTTCAGGGTTGATTCTGAGTCCCGCCCCGATGTTCTTGCCCGCCTCTCGGGCTATACGAGCGAGGCGGTCGATCTCGTTCAAGGACTCGACGTTGACGGCGAAGATACCCTCCATGACGGCGCGCCTCAGCTCGTCGTCGGTCTTGCCAGGACCTGCGAAGACGATGTCCTCGGGCTCGAAGCCCGCGGCCAGCGCCACCGCCAGTTCCCCTGAGGAGGCGACCTCGGCCCCGGCCTCGCGCTCCGAGGCTACGAGCTGGCACACCCCAAGGCTCGGGTTCGCCTTTACCGAATAGGAGACCTCGGTCCCTAGAGCCTCCCTGACGCGGCTGACCCTCTCCGAGATCATCTCCCCGTGGTAGAGGTAGAACGGTGTCCCGTACTCCTGCGCCAGCCCGGAGATGAGAGTGCCGGCAGGGGCGAACTCGCCTCCGCTCTCCCCCCCAAAGCGCCGGGCCAGGTCGTTGGCTTTATCCGTTTGAGTAAGCACTGCTTATCCCCTTGCGGTCGATCTTTCCCGAACCCGTCTTGGGCAGTTCGTCCCTGACGAGTATCTCCTTGGGTACCATGTAGGGCGGCCCGTTGTTTATGGCGTACTCCCTGACCCTGTTCACGGCCCCCTCCTCGCCGCCGTTCCTCAGGGAGATCGCGGCGATCACGTCCTGCCCGACGGCCGGGTTCTCGACCCCGAAGGCGCAGGCCTCGTGCACGAGCCCCGAGCCAAGCAGGAGGTTCTCGACCTCCTCGGGGCTCAGGCGGTAACCCTGGTTCTTTATCATGGCGTCTTCGCGTCCCAGGAAGTATAGGTACCCTTCCTCGTCCCGCTCTACAGTGTCGCCGGAGTAGACGACGCGCTCGACATCCAGTAGCTCCGGCGGGGCGAGTGGGTTCGGGCGGTAGGCTCTCTCTGTCGCCTCCTCGTTGCCCCAGTAGCCCATAGCCACGGTGGGACCCCGGTGGACGAGCTCGCCCGGCTCGCCCGGCGCCGCCTCCTTGCCCTCCTTGGTTATAACTATGATCTCGGTATTCGGTATCGCCTTACCGATGCAGTTGCCCTGCTCGGGGGAAGAACGGTGGATCTCTTCAGGCGCGAGATACGTCGAGCGGAAGGCCTCCGTCAGCCCATACATGAGGAAAATCCTGGTCCCGTAGGGCTCCAGCAGGTCCCTCAACTCGTCAAGGTTGGCCTGGGGTATCCGTCCTCCCGTGTTGGCGAGGTAGCGCAGGTGCGCAAGCGGGTTCTCCCTTAGGGACCTGGCGCCCCGGATCAGGAGTGCCCACAGGGGCGGCACGCCAGTCACGCCCGTGATCTCGTGCCGCCTGAGCGCTTTCAAGAGGTCCCCCGGCAACCTGGAGCGGAGCAGGTACAGGGTCGCGCCGGCCCGCAGGGAGGTCGTGAACTGGCTCATTCCGGCGTCGAAGTTGAGGGGGAGCGCCGAAAGGATGCGGTCCTCGGGCGTGTTCTCCAGGTACGTCGAGACGATCTGGGCCCCTACCACTACGTTGCGCTGGCTCGTCGCGACGCCCTTGGGCATCCCCGTAGATCCTGAGGTGTAGAGGATGGTCCCGAGGTCAGACTCGGAGACCTTCCTGTCCTCCCTGAGGCCTTCGCCCTCTATGGCCTCGGCGATGTCCACGTAGAACCCGGCGGCATGTCCTTCCGGCTTCGCGCCCCTGTAGAAGGCAGTCTCGACCGTCCTCGGCTGGAGTTCCTCGAGCTTCTGGGTATCCCCGATCATGACCCTAATGTCACAGTCACCGGCGAGATACTCGACCTGGGGCGCCTTGAACAGGGGGTTCACGTTGACGTAGGCGGCGCCAATGCGCGAGGCGGCGAGCATCGCCACGATGGCCTCCCAGGATTTCTCCATGTAGACGCCTACGCGGTCGCCCCTACCTACGCCCGTCTCGGCGAGTGCGGCGCCGAGGGAGTCGCTCTGGAGCTCCAGTTCCTCGTAGGTGTACTCTGCATCCCCGTCCACGACCGCCGCCTTCTGCGGATCGCACGCCACGGAGTTGTAAAGCAGATCGTGGAGCGTGAATTCAGGACGCGATCTCACGCCGCTTTGCTCTCCACGAGCCTGGCTATGGCCTCGACGGACCCGAAGTTCTCCTCGTCGAACTCCTCGTCCTCTACGACGATACCGAACGTGTCCTCGAGGAACACGACCAGCTCGACGGTCTGTAGCGACGTCATAACGCCGTTATCTATGAGTGGCTCGTCGTTCGGGACGTCGCGACCGCCGGTCACGTTCTCCTGGAGCCATCCGCGTATGGCGGCCCTCGCATCTCCGTTGTTAGAAACCATGTCAGCCTCCTTATCTGATCCAGAAGCCTGCTTCGCCGTCGCCGAAAGACAGCGACCAGTTGACGAGGTCGCCCGTCGTCTCGCGCAGGCTGGTATCTGCGAACTTGGTCAGCAGCTTGTGGCGTCTTCCCCTGCGGTAGAAGAAGCCCAGACGCCGCAGGTCGGTGGACCTCGGCGAAGTGGGCGACTCGACGAACCTGTACCTTATTATCTGAACGCCCATCCGCCTAAAGGAACGTACCGTCTCGCGGAGCAGGGCCCGCACGACATCCTGACGCCCCGGAAGCGCCGTCAGATCCAGTATGTAGCCGTCCTGACCGTGGAAGGCGGTACTAAGCACGGCGTAGCCGAGCATCTTCCCTCTCGATCTCACCCCGAGCACCGTTACCGGTGCCTGGGGGGAACCGGGACCATAACGCCAGCGCAAGAACGCCGCATCCTTCTCGGCCGTGCAGGGCACCACCGCAGCGACCCTCTCGAACAAGTCGTCGAAGGAATCGTCGAACCCGTCGAGCACCTCGGCCTCGAGGTCTCCACCGTAGCCGCTGGCAAGTGCCCCATCCACGGCCCGCAGTCCCCTGTTCAGCAGCCCCTGCAGCGGGCGCGGAATCGGCGCGCGCGGGCGCGGGGCCGGCGGCGCAACGTGCTCCTCTACCTCGTGCGCCTCAGCGCCAAGCCTCTCGGTGAACCCGCGGGCTGGCGCGAACTGCTGCGGAAGGTTGAGGAGCCTCCTGAGCGGTGCCGGGACGGAGGGCATGGGTAGCCGCGAGACGCTCATCAGCTTCGCCGCGTACTTCAGGTTGCCGACCACCTCGGCCCCTAGCCGCGTCTCGACGCCGATCACCGCTGGCACCATATCGCAGACCACGCAGTTCTCGGTCGAGCGGAAAAAAGAGCGCATCAGCATGATGGCCTGGAAACCGTGCTGGGGAAGCACCATGTAATCCCCGGGCGTGTGGGCGACGACCCGCTGGCCGTCGATCCTGTAGAACTGCGGGAACGCCGTCAAGTGGCCGACGACTTCTCCCTTTTCCGTCACGGAGACCCAACGGTACAGCTTTCCTGATAGAGGGTGATCCTCGTACCAGCGGTAGAGGTTGGAGTAATAGGCCACATCGTGCACCTCGGGGAAATCCGGGTAGGAGAGGATGCGCAACTGCGCGATCTTGTCTTCCAGCTCTGGGCCCTCGACCAGCTCCACCGCCGTCTTCATCGGCAGAACCCCGATCCGGCCTCCTTGCGGACCGCTCGCGGGGGGGCCGCCGCGAATGCCGATCTTTCCGGCACTCGTCCTCCCCGGCTTGCTCTCTTACCTTCTGATCGGTGACGCAAGAAACCTTCCACTCTGTAGGGTTTCACGGTGCAGATCCAAAGGGCAAAGTGTAATAGAGCCGTTCGTAAAAGCCAAGCGACGCGCCTTTGGGTTGGGCATCTCATGAACAGGGCGGCCCTCTGTGGTAGTGTTCCAGTCCAGGCAGGAGTAATTCGCGGCATTTACTCCAGAGAGGTTGAAGCTTCGAGCAATTTCCCCGATAATTAGCACTTGTGTGCCACCGCGACCCCACAGGGTCGGTGGCGCTAATTGGTATGGCAGGAGGGGCGACTACTTGAAAGAGATAAGCACGCCGGGTGGACCGGGCGCCACCCGGCGGTACAACAACGAAGCAGCAGGGGCGGTGAAGCGTAAGCGCAGGAAGACGAGCTACACCCGCAGGCGCAAGACTGCGGGTGTAGCCCTGATCGCGTGTTTCCTGCTGGTCGGGGCCTTCGCCATTTACTACCTGACCGGGGGAGACGAGGAGATAGACCGCGGCGTCAGCATCGGCTCCGTCGACGTTGGCGGGATGACCAGAGACGAGGCCCGCAAGGCCGTGCATGACGACGCCTCGGCGACCTTCGAGAAGATTTCCTTCGGCACCGGTAAAGAGGGGTTCTCCATAAGCGGTGACGACCTCGGCATAAAGGTGGACGCGGCCTCTGCAGTGGACGAAGCCTACTCCGTCGGACGAAGGGGAAACATGTTCCAGCACCTCTCCGACGCCTCACGCTCGTATCTTGGAGGGGTGAGGGTGGACCTCGACGCCGGGTACGACAAGGACAGGGCCAGTAGCGTTCTGGAAGAGCAGGCGGACGAGTTTAACGAAAAACCCCAGGACGCCTCCTTCAGCGTCACCGACAGCGGCAAGGTAGAGGTCATGGAGGCCAGGAACGGGCGCGTCATGGATCAGGAGAAAACCCTGGCGAACCTCGAAGGGGCGCTGAAGAACATGAGCGGGCACGTGGCTATCGCAGAAGGGCCCGCTCCAGAGCCGGAGGTCTCCACGGCCGAGGTCCAGAGTTACAGGCCAAAGGAGATTATCGGGGAGTACCAAACCGACTTCCTGTGGGACTCCAACCCGAACCGCAAGTACAACATGAAGCTGGCCGCCAAATCCGTGAACAACACCGTCCTGGAACCTGGCGAGGTGTTCTCGTTCAACAAGCTGACCAGGTCACTCGACTACAAGGAGGCGAAGACCTTCTCCAACGGCGGCGTCGGCATCGCCAACGGTGGTGGGCTCTGTCAGGTGTCCTCGACGCTGTACATGGCAGCCAACTACGCGGGGCTCCAGATCGTCGAGCGTCACCCGCACTACGCCGTGCTCCCCTACATAAAGCCCGGCTTTGACGCGACGGTATGGTTCGGGGAGAACGGGTGGGGCGCCCTGGACATGCAGTTCAAAAACACTACCGACGGCTACGTAGTCGTCCGCGAATGGGTTGACCACAAAGGCTTACTCAACGCCCAGATCCTCGGCCAGCCCACGGGCAAGAAGGTCGAGATGAGCACGGAGAAGATCTACGAGGATCCCGTCAAGGGGATCAAGTGGACCACCTACAAGAAGGTGACCGAAGATGGCAAGGTGATCCGCGAGGGCTTCCTCTACACGTACCGCTACAGCTTCAACCCACCCCCCCCGGAGAACGCGCCGCACTACAAGACCACAGCCCCCAGGGTCTCTGGCTGGTCCGACCCCACGAACACCACCGGTTGGGCAAGCCCCCACTAGCGCGCCTTGGGCCTGTTCTCTCGTCGTAAGCGGGGGTACAAGCGTCGCCGTCGCCGGCTGCCGGTCGGCGTTCTGGTTGCGCTGTTGCTCCTGGCCGGGGCCGTGTACGTCGTAACCAGGACCTCGGATGGGGCGGCCAATCTCTCCGACCCTTCTCAGAAGAAGGGTGCCCCTTCCCAGCCCCGCGAGGAGGCGAAGTCTGAAGAGGCCCCCGCGAAGGGGTCGAACCAGGGGGAGTCCACGCCGGAGGAGCCCGCGCCTGACCCCCAGCAGGCCACGCCTGAGGCCGCGGCGTACGTCGCCCTCGCCCCCGAGCTGCCAGGGATGACCCCCCAGAGCATAAAGGGCGTCTACCAGAGCAAGATAGACAATTCGTGGGCCTCCGTACGCGTCCAGCCCGAGAACGAGGGGAAGCCTTTCGTAGTCTTTACCCACAGGGACGGCCAGGCGTGGAGGGCCGAAAAGTCCGTCCGCGCCGACGAGCCGAACTACGCGAAGAACGACGTGGTTCCGCTCTCCGGCGTGCCGAAGGATCTCATCGAGTATCTCTACGCCGAGAACGTGTTCGCGGCCGAAGTCCCCGAGCCGGCCAACGAGAAACTGGACCTCGAAGACCTGCCGGATGCCGGATCGGCGGAGTTCTCGCCTACGAAACCGGTGATGAATGATGTGCCCGAGTCCGACCGTGAGCACGGGCAGAAGGTTCTCGAAGGGGCGAGGCAGGAGATCGAGGACTACAACGGTGTGGCAGGTCTCTACGTGTGGGACCTCGACAAAGCCTCAGGCTATGGGATAAGGCCTGACGAGCAGTTCTTCGCGGCCTCCACCATAAAGATTCCTATCATGGTGGCCGTCTACCGCAAGGTGGACGAGGGTGAGCTCGAGTTCTCGCAGGAGGTGGAGATCCAGGAAGAAGACTGGGCCGCCGGGGCAGGATGGCTTCAGTGGGAGAAGGCAGGGACCAAGCAGACCGTAGGGGACCTGCTGTTGCTGATGATGACCCAGTCCGACAACGTCGCCGCCAACGCCCTCGTGCGCACCGTTGGGGGAGCCGACCACATCAACGAGGTCGCCCGTTCTATGGGGGCCGAGGACACGCTGCTCTACCAGAAGGTGAGTAGTGAGAGGGGCGTCGTCCCAGCCCTCGACAACAGGAGCACGCCCCGCGACATGGCGACCATGATGCAACAGATAGCCGAAGGCAAGGCCGCGAGCGAGAAGAGTTGCGGGTACATGATCGCCCTCATGCACGAGAACGAGCTCGACTGGTGGCTCGACGAGGGCCTTCCCGCCGACGTGGATGCGGCGAACAAGGCCGGCTGGCTCTACAGGGTCTACGACGAGGTGGGGATCGTCGAGCACGACGACCGCCGCTACGTCATAGCGATCCTGAGCAAGCACGGCACGGCCGACGTGTACCAGGGACAGGACCTGATCAAGAACCTTTCGAGCGTCGTTTGGGAGTCTCAGGAAGGGTCCTAACCCGTGGTCTTTCCGGCGGAACGCCGCCGCAGTAGAGCGAAGGCGGACTCGAGCTCCTCCGTCCTCAGAAGGTACGCGACCCCGACGTAGACGGCTAGCGAGATGCCGCCCATCGTGACGAGGATGAAAAGACGCTCTGTGAAGTCCGAACCAGCCCCGACTAGAAACGTTCCCGTACTGGCAACGACGTACATAACCGTCCCGGCCGTGAGGATCTTGAGGAGAGAGCGAAAGAGGCGCCGGCCTTCTATCAGCCCTATCTCCCGGCGCATCGCCGCGAGGCCGAGGACGGCAAGCACGGCGTAGGCTATGGAAAGAGCGAGCACCACGCCTGTCACCTCCAAGACGCGGGAGAGGCCGTAGGCGAGGACCACGTAGAGCAAGAAGATGGCGACGTTCAACAGGGCCGGGGTCTTGGTGTTCTGCCGCGAGTAGAAGGCCCGCACGAGAAAGAAGTACACCGAGTAGCCGAGCAGCCCCGCCGCGTAGACGACGAGCAACCCGGAGACTATCTCGGTATCCCCGGCATCGAAGTTCCCACGCTCGTAGAGCAGCCCCACGATAGGCTCGGAGAGAGAGATCATGCCCACCGCCGATGGTACGACGACGAAGATCATCGTCCTTAGCCCGAAGGAGAACGTCTCGCGGTAACCATCGGTGTCCCTGCTGGAGTGCTTCTCGGAGAGCTCGGGCATGAGCGCGGTTGCGATAGCCACCACGAAGACGCCGTAGGGGAGCGAGAAGATCGTGAAGGCGTAGTTGAGCTCGGAGAGGGCCTCGAACCCCGTGGCCAGGTAGGCGCCGAAGAGCTGGAAGCCTACGGAGGCGGCCACCAGTACGACCATCGGCCCTGCTAGCCTGGCCGTAGGGAGCAGCGCGGGGTGGCCAAGCTGCGGGCGCGGCCTGTACCCGAGGCTCCACATCGTCGGAACCAGCGCCAGGGCCATGACCGCGAGCCCTGCCGTAACCCCTATCGCGAGTACGTAGAAGGCCGCGGTCCGGTCGACGCCGACGAGCAGGGCGTAGGCGACGAACGAAGCTATGATCATCAGGTTGTTCAGCACGGGGGCGAAGGTGGGCAGGAAGAAGTGCCTGTGGGCCTGCAAGACGCCTGTGCCGATGGTGCTTATGCCGTAGAAGAACATCTGCAGGCTGAAGATCCGGAAGAACAGCACGGCAAGATCCAGCGTTCGCCCGGCCTCGGCGGGGGAGAGTCCCGATTGCCAGTCGGTGACGAGCAACACCAGCGGCCTGGCGAACACGATGCCTGCGACCGAAAGTACCATCATTAGCGGCAGTACCAGCGTGAAGAGGGCGTTCGTCAGCCGCCTGGCGTCTTCCTCTCCCACCTTCGTAATGCGGTCTACCAGGACGGGGATGAAGATCGAATAGAGTATGCCGCCCATGAAAAGCTCGTAGATCAGGCCGGGTAAAAGGATAGCGGCCGTGTAGGCATCAGCCACGTACCCAGCGCCGAGGGCCGCGGCCTGGGCCATCCACCTCGCGTACCCCGTCGCCCTGGAGAGAACCGTCGCCACGGAGATCGAGAGAACGGACCTCAGGATGGATGTCACCGGAGCACGCAGCCTTTGTCAGCTAGTCAGCAAGCCAGCACGCCGCCTGACGGCGGCTCTCAGCACTTCAGCCGGGCGTAGGCCGCGCCCGAGGTTCGAGAGAACCTCCGAGGGATGCTCCCGCGCGACGGGGCGAGGCCCCGAACGGACGAAGCTGACAGGCTGACAAGCGAGGGCCGAAGGCCCGTAGCGTGCTGACAAGCGAAGCCCGAAGGGCGCAGCGTGCTGACAGCTCGCTACGGGATCTCCTCGGGAGGCATCCCGATCCACTTCTTGTAGAGCTTCTCATAGGTGCCGTCGTCCTTGATCTCAGCCAGGGCCTGGTTGACGGGATCGACGAGCGGACTGTCTTTGGGGAACGCTATCCCGTACTGCTCGCCCGTCGAGATGGGTTCGACGAACCTGATCTCCCCGCCGCTCTCTACGATCTTCCTGTGCGCGGCCGAGAGGTCGTAGATCACCCCCTCGATCTTTCCACCCTCGAGCGCCACGAAGGCATCCCCTATGGTTCTGTAAGGCATGATCTTGCCTATCTGCTCGTCGTCGAGGAGATCTTCGGCCTTGATCTGGCCCGTCGAGCCAGCTTGGACGCCGACGGGTGCCTCGGCGAGGTCATCGATAGACTGGACTTCCGAATCGCTCGCTACCAGGAGCGCCTGGTCGGCGTTGAAGTAAGGATCGGAGAAGTCTATCTGCTGCTCGCGCTCTTTGGTTATGCTCATCGCCGAGATAGCCGCGTTGAAGAGGTCGGTGTCCAGTCCCCGCAGGATACTGTCGAACCGGACGTTCTCATATTCGACCTCGAAGCCGGCCCTCTTCCCGATCTCGTTCATGAGGTCTATATCGAATCCTTTTGGCCCGCCTTTGGGAGAGTACTCGAAAGGCGGGTAGGCGATGTTAGAGGCGACTGTGATCTCATCGCCCACCACCCCCGCCGGGCCCGTGGTCTCGCCAGGGGCGGCTCCCTCGAAGGACTCGTCGGTCCCCGCGCTGCAGCCGACCACGAGGACCAGCGTGACGACTACAACAAAGGCCAGGACGAGCACCGCCGGAAGGTGGCTCCTCGACCGTTTTGTCACCGTGAACTTACCCTCCTATTTTCTGCCCTCTAGCCTAACCCAGCCGCGGTGGAAAGGGTGATTGCGGCCGGACCCGGCCGCTGGCAAGTTAGCTGGGTACGACATCTCTTTGCGCGGGGTTCTGACTCTCAAAAGCCCCACCCCAAAACGACAATACTAATTACACGCCGTCATCCGGTCAAGCAGGCGGACCGGATCCCGTTCGAGCCCTTACGCAGGCCGTCTACGCCGTCCTGCGGTTCAAGCGGCGTTCGAGGCCGTTGGCCAGGTAGATCAGGGGCAGGCAGATCGCCAGGTAGATGAGCGCCGCCGCGATCAGGGGCGTCCCGTTGAAGGTCTCGGACTGCAAGACCCGCGCCGCGCGCAGGAGCTCGGCGAGCCCTATGACCGAGACGAGGGAGGTGTCCTTCACCAGGGTCACGAACTCGTTGGTCAGGGGCGGTATCGTCCGCCTAAAGGCCTGGGGCACGATTATGTAGCGCATCGTCTGGGTGTGGGAGAGGCCGGAGGCTCGTCCGGCCTCCATCTGCCCTTTATCGATGCTCTGGATGCCAGCGCGGAAGATTTCCGCGACATAGGCCGCGCTGTTTAGGGAGAGCGCCACCAGCCCGGCGAAGAACAGGCTCTCGAACCGTAGGCCGACCGAGGCGGTCGTGAAGTAGATGATTGTTATCTGCACCAGAAGCGGCGTTCCCCGGAATACGTCAATGTAGACCTGGGCGGGCCAGCTCAGTATGCGCAAGCGTGCGATCTTCAGGAGCGCGAGCACGAGGCCGAGGACTATCCCGAGAACCTCCGCCAGCAGCGCGAGCGCGATCGTTATGAGCACCCCCTGCACGATGGCGTCGAGATTGTTGAAGACTATCCCGAAGTCCAGGTAGTTGGTTTGAAGCCTCTCGAGGTTGAAGCTACTCGGGTCGAAGTCGACCGGCATCTCTGCGCCTCCTCTAGCCTACGGTATTTTGTTCGGTTTCTCGCCGAGCCACTTCTCGTAGAGCTCGGCGTAGGTGCCATCCTTCTTGATATCTTCGAGCGCCTTGTTGACGGGCCCGAGGAGATCACTATCCTTGGGGAAGGCTATACCGTACTGCTCGCCTGTCGGGAATGTCTGGACGACCTGAAGCGTCCCGTCGCTCTGGTTGGCCTTGTAGGCGGAGACCGGGAAGTCGTTTATTACGGCGCCTAACTGGCCGTTCTCCAGCGCCGCGAAGGCGTCGGTGATGGTGTCGAAGGTCCTGACTTCGCCGGTTATCTTCCCTTGCTGCTTGAACTCTTTCGCCTTCAGTTCCCCGGTGGTGCCGAGCTGCACCCCGACGGTCGCGTCGGCGATGTCGTCCACCGACTTTATGGGAGAGTCGCTCTGGACCATGAGCGACTGGTCGGCGTTGAAGTAGGGGTCGGAGAAGTCCACCTTCTGCTCGCGCGCCTTGGTTATGGTGAACGACGAGAGGCCCGCGTCGTAGAGGTTGTTGCCAAGGCCCGGGATGATCCCGTCGAAGGTGACGTTCTGGTACTCGACCTGCAGGTTAGCTCTCTTGGCTATCTCGTTCATCAAGTCTATGTCGAAGCCGACTGGCTTCCCGTTTTTCGTGAACTCCATCGGCGGGTAGGAGATGTCCGAGGCGACCGTGATCTGCTCGCCTCCGCCACCTTGACCGCCGCCACCGCCACCGCAGCCCATCAGTACGAGCGTGCTCGCGAGGACGAGCGCTACCGGAAAGTTGCTCCCGAACCACCTGATTCTCATAAACCTTCCTCTCCCGTTGTCCTCTGTCTCTTAAGCGAGCCCGACCGGCCCTCTGAAGGTAGCAGGCGCGGTCTTCCGCCAGGGCGAGGTTCCCAACCCGCCTCTTAGCACACCAATACTAAATATCCGCCGTTATACGGTCAAGCGGGGACGCGTTGCCGCGCGCCGGGGACCGTGGTACGGTGCCGCGTTACCCACGTCAACACGAGAGGGGAGGTGCAGTCGTGGGGAGAGTCGACGCCGAGCTTGTAAGGGAGATCGGCCGTGCGGTCGAGGCTCGGCGCGGTGACACGGTGCGGCTGCTGCAGGATCTCGTCCGCGTCCCCTCGGCCACGGGGGAGGAAGGCGCGGTGCAGGAGGTCGTCGAGCGCGCCTTCCGGGAGCGCGGTCTCGCTGTGGATGCGTGGGAGGCGACGCCGGAGGAGGTGGCACCGTACCTCGACCACGTCGGCGAGCAGGCCGCCTACGAGAACAGGCCGAACATCGTCGGCGTGCGCTCCGGACGTGGCGGCGGGCGTTCGATCCTACTCAACGCGCACGTGGACACGGTGGCGAGCGGGGACACATCGGCCTGGAGCCGCGACCCGTTCTCCGGGGAGATCGAGGGAGATCTCCTCTACGGGCGCGGCTCGTGCGACATGAAGGGCGGGTTGGTGACCCATCTCGCCGCGCTCGATGCCCTGGCCGGACTCGGGATCGAGTTGCGCGCGGACATCGGCGTGGCGGCGACGGTGGGGGAGGAGAACGGGGGATTGGGCGCCCTATCGACCGTCTTGCGGGGATACCGGGCCGACGCGGCCCTGATCACCGAGCCCACCCGCCTCGCCCTCGTGCCGGCTCAGGGCGGCTCTCTCGTATTCCGCCTCAGCATCTCGGGCCGTTCGGCCCACGCCGCCGTGCGCGACGTGGGCGTCTCGGCGCTCGAGAAGTTCCTCCCCATCTTCGAGGACATCCGCGCGCTCGAAGAGGAGCGCAACGCCATGCTCTCCCATCCCCTCTACGAGGGTCTGCATAACATAGTGCCGATCAATATAGGCGTCGTGCGCGCGGGTAACTGGGCCTCGACCGTCCCCGAGTCGCTCATCGCTGAAGGGCGTATCGGCCTGATCCCCGGCGAAGAGATCCAACCCTTCCGCGAGATGGTGGCCGGCCGCATCGCCGCCGCCGCCGAAGGCGATCCGTGGCTCCATGAGAACCCGCCGAAGCTCGAGTGGTTCGGTGGCCAGTTCGCCCCCGCCGAGGTGCCTTCCGACGCCCCGATCTGCGAAGCGCTAGAGCGCGCCCACGAGCTGGTGACGGGGGAGAAGCCCACGGCCGAGGGCGTCCCCTACGGGGCGGACATGCGGCTCTTTATCCGTATCGGCGATATGCCCTGCGTCATGTACGGCGCCGGCGACGTGAACGTGGCCCACGCCCCCGACGAGCACCTCAGCATCACCGAGCTCATGACCGCGACGAAGACCGTCGCCTGCCTCCTCGCCGACTGGTGCGGATAGAGCCGTCAGCATTTCAGCTAGTCAGCATTTCAGCTTTTTGCCGTTGCGCTCTTGCCCTGCGGGCGGTTCGCGAAACGGCCTCCGGATAGAAGCTTTGGCGGGTGCCGCGGAGCAACGAACCGCGCTACCTTGCTGACCGGCTGACAAGCCGCCTTCTCAAGGCGGCTTGCTGACTAGCCAACCAGCTAATCGGCTGACAAGCTAATCTACATGGTGAAGAATCTGATTCAGAAACCGCTTGGTGCGCTCGTTCTCGGGGTCCTGGAAGAAGTGCTCGGGAGTGCCGACCTCCACGATGCGGCCCTCGTCCATAAAGACGACCCGGTCGGCGACGCGCCTCGCGAAGCCCATCTCGTGGGTCACGACGACCATCGTCATGCCGCCACGAGCGAGGTCGGCTATCGCTTCGAGGACCTCGTTGATCATCTCCGGGTCTAAAGCAGACGTCGGTTCGTCAAAGAGCATGATCTTGGGCTCCATCGCCAGCCCCCGCGCTATGGCGACGCGCTGCTGCTGGCCCCCCGATAGGTTCTCCGGGTACTTGTTGGCCTGCTCGGGGATGCCGACCTGCTCGAGGAGACGCGAGCACCGCTCGTCGGCTTCTTTCTCTGAGACGTTCTTGACCTTTACGGGGGCGAGCATGATGTTCGCGGCGACCGTCATGTGCGGGTAGAGGTTGAACTGCTGGAAGACCATACCGATCTCGGTCCGGACCTTGTTCATGTCCGTCTTTTTGTCGTTGAGCCGCATACCGTCCACGATGAGCTCACCGGAGGTGATCTCCTCCAGCCCGTTTATGCATCGTAGCAGCGTGCTCTTCCCCGACCCTGAAGGACCGATGACGACCACGACTTCGCCCTCGTCTACGGAGAAGTCTATGTTTTCGAGGACCTGGAAGTCCCCGAAGAACTTGTTAACCCCTCGAAACTCTATGATGCTCACCGCACTCCTCCAAGGTCCGAGGTACGCAGTGTAGAATAGCATAGGTACGCGACATCCTGGAGGAGCCTTGGAGAGTCTTTTCGATACCGCGGAGGGCGGCGAGGACCGCGAGAGACGGCTGGAAGATCTCGCCCGTCAGGTCTCGGTCTGCACCAAGTGCGATCTGGCGAAGAGCCGCACCAACACGGTCTTCGCGACCGGAGATCCCTACTCGCCCCTGATGCTCGTCGGCGAGGGTCCTGGCGAGAACGAAGACGCCACGGGACTGCCTTTCGTCGGGAGAGCTGGCAAGCTCCTCGACGACATCCTGGCGGCCGTGGACCTGACCCGGGAGCAGATCTACCTGACGAACGTCGTGAAGTGCAGGGCTGCCGTCGAGGAAGGCGGCAGGATGCGCAATCGCCAGCCGAAGACCGGGGAGATACGGGCCTGCAACCCCTACCTGCAGGGCCAGATCGAGGCTGTCAAGCCAGACATCATCCTCTGCCTCGGCGGTCCCGCCGCGAAGACGCTCATAGACAAGGACTTCAGGATCACCAAGGACCGCGGCACGTGGTACGAGATAGACGGCATCAAGACGATGGCGACCTTTCATCCCGCCTACGTCCTGAGACAGCGTGGCGACGACCTGAACAATGCCAAGCGCCTCGTCTGGAAAGACATCAAGAACGTCTACGCCGAGTACCAGAAGGCGATGGAGGCGCGAGAGGCGTAAGAGCGGGCGAGCTTTGCACAGCTCTGCTCATCGAGGACGAAACAACGTAAACATTCTCATACCGTGTCTTGGTGGCGCCTGCTATAGTGCGTTCTTGTAGAGAGAAATCGTCGAGAAGGGCTCGTAAAGCGTGGTTAGCACAACTACCGGCAGTCGCATGATGGACAGCACCGACAAGGAGATACTCAACCGAATCCAGCGCGAGGTCCCGCTGGAGCGGGAGCCTTTCGAGGCCATTGGGCGCGAGCTTGGGATCGCGGGCGACGAGGTCATCCGGCGTATAGAGGCGCTCAAGAGGGGAAGGGTGATACGCCAAATTAGCGCTATCTTCGATACGCGCGTGCTCGGCTACGCCTCGAGTCTGGTAGCCGCCAGGATCCCGGCACACAAGCTCAACGAGGGCGCCAAGGCCATAAACTCTCACCCCGGCGTCTCCCACAACTACGAACGAAACAACGAGTTCAACCTCTGGTATACCGTCGCCGTCCCTCCCGACTCCCGCTTGGGACTCGAAGGCACCGTCGATGTGCTGCACCACATAAGCGGCGCCGAGAAGACCCGCATTCTGCCTACCCTGAAGCTATTCAAGATCGGGGTGACCCTGGATATGAATGCCGGCGCTACGGCGAAGAAGGAGGCGCCCCAGTACGGCGAGTCCGACCGGGAGAGCGCCGACAGGAACATCTCGGAGGAAGATGAGGCCGCCATCAGGGCCCTCCAGGAGGACGTCCCGCTGACGCCGCGTCCTTTCGACCTGTGGGGAAGGCAGGTCGGTCTCTCCTACGAGGAGCTCCTGGAGAGGGCCTACGACCTGCGCGACCGCAAGATCATGCGCCGCTTCTCGGCGGTCCTCTACCACCGCAAGGCCGGCTTCAGGGCCAACGCGATGGGGGTCTGGAGGGTGCCTGAGGAGCGCATCGACGAGGTAGGCAACGCCTTCGCCCACTATCAGGCCGTCTCCCACTGCTACCAGCGGCCAACCTACGAAGACTGGCCCTACTCCGTCTTCTCTATGGTCCACGGCCGCAGCGTCGAGGAGTGCGAGAACGTCCTAAAGGCGATGGCCGAGGAGACGGGTCTCACAGACTACACCTCCCTCTACTCCACCCGCGAGTACAAGAAGACTCGGGTGCGCTACTTCACGCCCGAGATGGAGGCCTGGGAGCGCCTCTACGCCGGCATCCTGCGCTGATTTGGGTCTCAGGCATCAGGCTACAGGCGTCAGGCTTTAGAGGAACACTCCCTTGTTGAGCGCGGCGTTACTCGTGGCTCTCTTCGCGGCGTTGCTCGCCGGGATCGTCACCGGGCTGACGGGCTTCGGGCTAGCCCTGATCAGCACGCCCATACTCCTCTTCGTCTACGAGCCCCGTACGGTCATCGTGCTGACGGCCATCTTCTCGATCTTCATAAACAGCGCCGTAGTATGGGACTCCTGGCAAGAGTCGCGCAAGCGGCTCGCGCTAGCGCTCCTGATCCCTGCCCTCTTCGGTATCGTGGCCGGCGTCGAGGTCCTGAGCGTGATCAACCCTGACTACGTGCGCCTAGGGGTCGGCGTGATCGTCATCTTCTCGGCCCTGCTCCTGGTCAGGGACATCAGGCTGCCTGGGGCCGGCACTCGGTGGGGGACCCTCGTCGCCGGTTCGGCCAGCGGGGCGCTCTCGACCTCGACCGGGCTCGCCGGCCCCCCGATAGTGTTGCTCCTGGCCTCGCGCGACCTCCCGAAGCACGAGTTCAGAGGGACGAGCGCGCTGTTCTTCTTGCCCATGAGCGTCGTCGGACTCGCGGTCCTGGCCTTCCGCGGCCTGGTGGAGGCCCCGGAAGTTCCCCTGGGGCTCTTGCTCATTCCTGCCGCCATAGCCGGAAAGGCCGTCGGCACGGCGCTCCTCGCGCGTGTCTCCGAGAGGGCGTTCCGGGCGGT
>DASQWQ010000015.1:0-3858 GCA_035640175.1 Rubrobacter sp.
GAGGGGCCGAACACAGGGGGGATGGGATCCTACTCGCCCATCATGTGGATGGAGCCGGCCACGTACGCGGCCATAGTGGAAGACATCATACGCCCGACGATCCACCAGCTAGCCCTGATAGGCGCCCCTTACACGGGCCTCCTCTACGCTGGCGTGATGGTCACCGAGACGGGCCCGAAGGCGCTTGAGTTCAACTGCCGCTTCGGAGATCCGGAGACGCAGGTAATACTGCCGAGGCTCGGCTCCGACCTCCTGGAATTGATGCTGGCGGCGGGCAACGAAGACCTCGCCGGTCGCGAGATCGTCTGGTCCGCGGACAAGGCGGTCTGTGTCGTGCTTGCCTCGGAGGGCTACCCGGAGTCATCGTCGTCGGGGGATGAGATCTCCGGCCTGGAGAACATTCCTGCGGGGGTCTACGTCTACCACGCGGCCACCGAGGAACGCGACGGCCGCTTCTACACCGCCGGCGGCAGGGTCTTGAACGTCGTCGGCACAGGTCCTAGCATCATCGAGGCGCGGGCCCGCGCCTACGCTGCAGTCGAGCAGATGCACTTCGAAGGCATGCACTACCGTACGGATATAGCCCTAGAGGCGATAGAGCTGGAGGACCTTTGAGCCCGAGAGTAGGAATCTTGGTCGGAAGCGAGTCTGACCTCCCCGTCCTCGAAAAATGCACGGCCCGCCTCGAAGGTTACGGTATCGAGTACGAGCTCGAGGTCCGCTCGGCCCACCGTAACCCCGAAGGCGTCTCCGAGTACGCAGGCACGGCCCGCGAACGCGGCCTGAAGGTAATAATCTGCGCTGCCGGCATGGCCGCCCACCTGGCGGGCGCCGTCGCCGCACGTACCAACCTGCCCGTCATCGGTATACCCGTTGCCTCCGGCACTCTAAGCGGCTTCGACGCCCTCCTTGCCACCGTCCAGATGCCCTCGGGTGTTCCGGTTGCCACGGTAGCCGTCAACGGCGCCGCCAACGCCGGCGTGCTTGCAGCCCAGATCCTCGCACTCTCGGATCCCGAACTCGCCGAGAGGTTAGAGGGATAGGCTTGATAGCCAAGGCACGATGTTCGCCACAGGGGTCGGGAGGGTAACCCGTGATCGAACGCTACACACTCCCGGAGATCGGGGTTGTCTGGACCGAGGAGGCGAAGTATCACGCCTGGCTCAGGGTGGAGCTTGCGGTCAGCCGGGCGAGGGCGCAGCTCGGGGAGATCCCAACCGAAGAGGTGGAGGAACTGGCCGAGAAGGCGGACTTCACCGTCGGGCGCATCCACGAGATAGAGCAAGAGACCAATCATGACGTAATAGCGTTCGTGACCAACGTTGCCGAGTACGCCGGGGACGTCGCCCGTCACTTCCACTTCGGCCTGACGAGTTCCGACGTGCTCGATACGGCGGGGGCTTTGCAACTCAAGGAAGCCCTGGATCTTATCTTCGGCGAAGCGAGAGCGTTGACGCTGCTGCTGACCGAGATGGCGTTGGGACATCGCGACACCGTGATGATCGGGCGTACGCACGGGGTTCACGCCGAGCCGACGGTGCTCGGGCACAAGCTTGCCGTGTGGGCTTTCGAGATGGAGCGGAACCTGGACCGGCTCTCTCACGCGAGGGACGTCGCTGCCGTCGGTAAGATCTCAGGCGCCGTCGGCACCTACGCGAATGTCGACCCGAAGGTCGAGGCGATCACCTGCCAGGAGCTCGGCCTTTCCTCCGCGCCGGCCTCGACCCAGGTCGTGCAGCGCGACCGGCACGCTGAGGTTCTCTCCACGCTCGCCATCCTCGGTTCTACGATGGAGAAGATAGCGCTGGAGATCAGGGGCGCCCAGCGTACCGAGGTCCGCGAGCTGGCGGAGCCGTTCGGACGCGGGCAGAAGGGCTCCTCTGCGATGCCCCACAAGCGGAACCCTATTCTGGCCGAGCGTCTATGCGGCATGGCCCGTCTGTTGCGCGCGAACGCCACCGTCGGCTTCGAGAACAACGCCCTCTGGCAAGAGCGGGACATCTCCCACTCCTCGGCTGAGCGCGTCGTACTCCCCGACTCCACGATCCTGGCCTTCTACATGCTCCGCACCACATCCCGTATCCTGCGCGGACTCCAGGTCCACGAAGACCGCATGCTCGAGAACCTGCACAGCGGAGGAGGCATCGTATTCTCGGGCCGTGTCCTGCTCGCCCTCGTCGAGAGCGGCATGGCCCGCGACGACGCATACCGTATGGTCCAGGATGCCGCGCTGCGGGTCTGGGAGGGTGAGGGCGGCTTCAGGGAGTTACTGAGTAGAGACGAAGACGTACGCGAACGGTTGGGCGATGAACTGGATACACTCTTCGATCCCGCATACACGCTGCGCAACCTCGGCGTGGTCTTCGAGCGGGTAGAGGGGCTGAAAGAGAGGCTGGAGGATGGCTGAAGAACTACTCTATGAGGGCAAGGCCAAGAAGGTCTTTACGACGGATGATGAGAACGAGCTGCTGCACCGCTATAAGGACGAAGCGACGGCGTTCAACGCCCAGAAGCGCGGCTCGTGGAAGGACAAAGGCAAGACCAACGCGACCATGAGCGCGGCGATCTTCGCTTACCTCGAGACGCACGGCGTTCCCACCCACTTCGTCGAGCAGGTCGACGACACGACTATCAAGACTAGGAAGCTTGACATGTTGCCGGTGGAGATAGTGGTCCGCAACGTCGCAGCGGGCTCACTCTCCCGGCTGCTCGGCTTCGAGGAGGGGAGGAAGCTCAAGGCCCCGATAGTGGAGTTGTGCTACAAGGACGACGATCTCGGAGACCCTCTGCTGAACTGGTACCACTTCAGGGAGCTCGGCGTCTCCGACGAGGACTTGGAGTTCTGCGAGGAGCTAGGCCTCAAGGTCAACGAGGTCCTCGCGCCGTTCTTCGACGAACGCGCCATAATCCTCGTCGACTTCAAGATAGAGGCCGGGCGGGATGCCGAGGGCAACCTCATGCTTGCAGATGAGATCTCCCCCGACACCTGCCGTTTCTGGGATAAACAGACAGGCGAGAAGCTGGACAAGGACCGTTTTCGGAACGACTTGGGAGGCGTCGAAGAGGCGTACGCCGAGATGCTCCGAAGGGTCACGGAGATCACACAGAGGGGCGCGGTAGATTGATAATCCGGGTCCTCGTCCGTCCGAAGGCCGGTATTCTCGATCCGCAGGGCGAGGCGGTGAAGAACGCGCTTCCTGCTCTTGGTTTCGAGGGGGTCAGGACCGTTCACGTCGGAAGGCTCGTCGAGATGGAGGTCGAGAGGTCCGACGAGGTCGACGCTATGTGCCGCAGGCTCCTCTCCAACCCGACGATAGAAGAGTACGAGTGGGAGGTTGTGGGGTGAGGATTGGCGTTACGGTCTTCCCCGGGTCCAACTGCGACAGGGACGCACTGTACGGTGTGGAGCGGATCGGCGCCGAGGCGGTCGAGTTGTGGCACGCGGACGCGGATCTCAAGGGTGTTAACGCCGTGATCGTCCCCGGCGGCTTCTCCTACGGCGACTACCTCAGACCCGGCGCCATCGCCCGCTTCGCAAACGTTATGGGCCCGCTAGAAGAGTTCGCGAAAAGCGGAGGCCCGGTTCTCGGCGTCTGTAACGGCTTCCAGGTCCTGACCGAGGCGCACCTCTTGCCAGGTGCTTTGCTCCGCAACACGCACATGCGCTTTATCTGCGACCGTGTAAGAGTCCGCGTCGAATCCGTAGACACGTCCTTTACCGCGGGTTGTGGTCCCGGCGAGGAGCTTACCCTGCCCGTCGCCCACAACGAGGGGAACTACTTCGCCGACCCCGAGACGCTCTCGCGGCTGGAAGAGGAAGGACGCGTCGTGCTGCGCTACCTTGAGAACCCGAACGGG
>DASQWQ010000016.1:0-5121 GCA_035640175.1 Rubrobacter sp.
CTCTGCTACTTCCAAGGCGCGCAGAAGTTCAACTCGAGGTACGCGACGCTCGGCTTCAACGACGCGGCGAACCTCGACGAAGGCGCCATGTGGGCGACCTCCTTCGCGCTGAAGGAGTTGACTGCCACCGAAGAGGCAAAGATCAGCACGCTCGTGAAGAGAGCGGTGAGCTGAGCCGGCTGCTGAGCCCCGCTCCCCGCCTACTCACTACGATCGCGAAGGAGAACCAAACGTACTGCTCGAAGCTGCTCAGATCGAGCCAGGGCGAGGCCGACGCAGACCGCGAAGGCGGCCCCGCCTAACAGATGGAGACACGATGAGCATGGCCACGAGTACGGACACCCAGTCGCCTGCGCTGCACGTTGCCGACAGCCACGATCTGATCCGCGTGCAGGGCGCGCGAGAACGGCCCGATAATATTACGCAGTGCGCGGTGCCCATCGCTATTCACCCAAGTGCCCAGAAGTGGAATTCTGCGAACTTCGCCTTGACGGATTTCTCCGACGTTCACCTCACGCGCGGCGTCGCCCGAGCGTTTATCCGGGTTGGCTAGGTGGAGGAGCTTCTTCCGGCTCTCAAGGCGCCGGGACGGCGCCTATCTGCTGCATCATACCGAGGGTGTCCACGTTGACCCACTGCTCGTCGATCTTGCCCTCCGACAGGCGGTAAAACTCCATCGCCGTGAACGTCAGTCGCTTCTCGGTCGGGGGGACGCCGAGCAACTCACCTTTGTGGGTAGCGCGTATGCCAACTCGTATGGTATGACGACCTTGTCCCCCTCGGCTACCATGTCCTCGACGGTGAAGTGGAGGTCGGGAAAGGCCGAGCGGTGCATGGCTATAAGTTGCTTCTCTTCTTCGGGACCTCGAACTTCTGGTGAGTTGGGGTCGTGGCGAACGTAGAAGTCGGTGACCAACTCGTCCACGGCGTCTACGTTTCCCTCGTTAAACGCTTCGACCCACCTGCGTACGATGGCCTTGTTCTCTTCGGACATACTTCTCCTCCTTTTTCCCCACTGTCCGTGGCAGCCTGTCCCTTTCCACCACCGCCATGATGCCACTCGGCGGTACTCTGCGCCTCCGCTCGGTGCCTATTCACCGGAGTGCGTGGAAGGGGAATTCTGCGAAGTTGAACTTTCGCTTTACGGCGTTCTCGGAAGTTCCCCGGCGCCTCTACTCCCGGACAATGGTAACTGGGCAGTGAGCGTGCCGAACCACGGACTCGGATACGCTACCCACAAGCGCCCTCCTTAACCTCCCATGCCCTCTGCTGCCCATCACTATCAACCCGGCATCTATGCTTTGGGCCAACCCGACGATCTCTTCGTCTGCCCTGCCCATCCTCAGGTGTGCTTGCACCTCCGTATGCGCCTCCGTAGCGCCGGCTCCCTCTATGCGTTGCACCTGTGCCTCTAGCAGTTGTTGAGCCTCTTTCTCATGCTCTTCGTACTCGGCACGGTATGCATGTCTTTCGGGGTGGTAGACAAGCGGCACCTCCCCAACGTGGACGACGTGCAACTCGGAGTCAGTGCTCTTGGCTAGGTCGGCAGCGGTGGTTACGGCCAACTCGGCCTCCCTGGAGCCGTCGGTGGCCACTAGGATCCTAGTGGGAAAGATGCTCATCGAGTCGCCTCCCTTGTTCCATGCGCGGTTACGTCCGACATGTATGATGCCACTCGAGGAGTCCCCACGCTCCTGAGGAAGCCCTATTCACCCAAGTGCCTGGAAGTAGAATTCTAGGAACTTCGCCACGACGGAGTTCTAAGAAGTTCGAGACAGATCTCGGCATGCGAAAAAAGATGTTTAGCCTCCCCCTCAACGTGGTAGGCAAAAAGGCGTACCAGGAAGGAAAAAGTACGCATGGCTCAGAGCGATTCGTCCGGCAAGAAGGACCCGCGGCGGATGCTGCTGAGCCTTCCGGTTTACGGCAACTACTGCGGGGTCGGTCACGGCGACCCGACCTTCGAGACGCCACCCGTGGACGCGGTCGACCTCGTCTGCCGGGAGCACGATCGTTGCTATGGCCTCCTGGGCGACTTCGACGAGCGCTGCGATCGGAACCTCATCGAGACGATGCCAAACGCCATAGCCCTAACGCCCACCCCGCTGGGCAAACAGGTGGGCCTCCTGACGCTGCTGTACTTCTCGTTGGCCGAACGGAACCTCGGGCTCGGCGAGACCCTCTTCAAGGGCAACTGACACGGACCATCGAGAAGGCTAACTTCCTCGGGAGCTGAAGTACGCACGGCTAAAGCTAGCACAACCGCAAAAAGGCTCGCGTGTGGCGTTGGTCGAGTGGGTTTGCTTTGTTCGCATGAGTGCGTGGAAGGTGAATTCTGCGAACTTCGCCTTGACGGCGGTCTCGGAAGTACATATCCAGCATGTTAAATAGATCCGGCCGGTTAGCGGTGCCGAAGGCTTCTGCTTCTTGGCGCATCGTGCTTTCCGCATACAGGTTCAACCGCAATGAACCAGGGGATATGTACAAACGACGAAAGGTAGGATCATGGAGCACTCGAAGGTAAAGACACGAGTGATCTGCAACCCGGCGTCCAGCGGTGGGGGCTACGATCCCGAGGAGCTGCACGGAGAACTAGAAGGCTACGAGCTAGAGTGGATCACTACGGAAAGCCCCGGAGACGCCAGGGAGGCTTCCAGGAACTGGCGCGACGGCCTGCTCATAGTCGTCGGGGGCGACGGTACGATCAGCGAGGTCGTGAACGGCCTCGGGCAGGCTGGATTCCCCGCGGGCGTAACCCTTGCCATCTTACCGGCGGGCACCGGCAACGACCTGGCCGCCACCCTCGCCATACCCGAGGATCCCGCAGAGGCCGTAGCCGTGTTGCGCCAGAACCGGGTGAGGACCCTCGACGTGGTCCGGGTCCGTTCGGAGGGCATCGGCGAGCAGTTCTTCATCAACGTAGCGACTGGGGGGATGGGGGCAGAGGTCTCCGGCGCCGCCGACGCAGAGATGAAGAAGCGGTGGGGGAAGTTGACTTATCTTCGGGCATCGCTCGAGGCGGCCCGCGAGTACGAGGCAAAGGAGATCACGCTGACGCTGGATGGCGACGAGCGCAAACGTCGCGCGGTCAACCTGGCGATCGGCAACTGCCGTTACGCCGGTAGCGGTTGGCTCGCGGCCCCCAGGGCCAACCCCGAGGATGGACTCCTTGACCTCGTGGTCATAGAAGACCTCGGGGTGCAGGAGGTGCTTAAGCTTGCCCCCACGGTCTTGGCCGACTCTGACTACCTGGACAAAAAAGGGGTCTTCTTTGCCCGCGCGAAGGAGATCCGGGTCGAGTCGAGCCCTGGGAGCCTTGAGTTCACCGTCGACGGGGAGGTCATAGGGGATGAGCCCGCCGTGTTCGCGGTGATCCCGCAGGCCCTGAAGGTCGTAGTAGGCCCAGGGTACGTCCCGGAGCCCTAGGGCCACCGAGCTGCCGCCCCGAGCGGTTGAAGAAGGGTTGCAGCAGGGAAGAAGAGCTCCTCGGGACGGCCGGGGGCGTCAAACGCCTCGCCGCAAACTTCGACGACACTTTCGTCGTCGTCTCGGGCGACGCCTTGACAGACGTGGACGTAGGCGAGCTTGTAGCCTTCCATAAAGAGAAAGGTGCTCTTGCCACCATAGCGCTCCACCGAGTCTCTGACACCGCGGAGTTCGGCGTGGTCGACATAGACGAAGAGGGCGCCATCCTGGGCTTCCAGGAGAAGCCGGACCCCAAGGAGGCCATAAGCACCCTCGCCAACACCGGCATCTACGTCTTCGAGCCTCGGGCCCTCGATTATGTACCGGAGGGGACCTTCTTCGACTTCGCCAGAGACGTTTTCCCGAAGTTCCTCGAGAATGGGGAGCGCTTCGTCGGCTACGAGGGAGATTTCTACTGGACGGACATCGGCACGCTTCAGGCCTACCGGATGGCCCAGTACGACGCGCTCTCGGGTAAGGTGAAAGTGAGGATACCAGGCGAGAAGCGAGGGAAGTCCTTATGGGTCGGCGAGAACGCCCTAATCCACCCTTCTGCCACCATCGACGGTCACGTGCTCGTCGGGCACGACGCGGTGGTCGGGCGCGCCGTCGCGCTCTCGGGGGACGTCACGGTGGGAAGGGACTGTTGGATCCGGCCGAACACCACCATCAAACGGAGCATCCTGCTGCCCGGCGCGAGCGTCGGCGACGGCGCCTACCTCGAGGACTGCATCGTCGGCCATGCTCTGCAGCAGCAGCGCCGCTACGACGTGCGTCCCGGCGAGACGTTCCGGGGTGGAGCCCTGTTCCGGTCGTCTACAGAGCGGAGAGGAACTCGGTAAAGAGTCTCGGCCGAACCCGTCAGCCTCCTCTCGCCAGGACCTTTACGGTGGAGGTCGCCAAGGCGGTTTGGTGCGGCGACTACACCTACCTCGAGGCCCCGCTCGTCAACGGTAACCCGGAGGCGGTCGTCTCGGTCACCCAGAACTGGAACCTCGGGGGGCGGGCGTCTACAACGACCACCCCGGGGGAGTTAAGCGCTCCGTAGTCTTACCTTGCCAGGTTCGATGATCCCGAATGAGTAGTCCCCTATAGGCTTCCTTCGCGGCCTGGATGACGCCCTCCTTGGTGACGCCCCTGGCGCTGAAGGCTGACACGAAGGAGTCATCCTGACCACGCAGGATCACTATGTCCGGATCCGACTCGTCAAGGTAGTAGTTGAACTTAGGAAAGAGGATCTCTGGCGTAGTGGCTTTCACGGGCTTCTCACCCCTTAGCTGGGGAGGTAGGGAAGCTAACCCCCAAGTCTAGAGGGGAGGCGGGTAGCGATCCTACGCCTTCCACGCACTATCACTTACCGTTATCGCGCGTGGTTCTAACATCTTAGACCATGATACGACGATTACAAGGGTGGTGGGTCCGAGACCCTGACTCTCCGCTTTACCTTCTGGAAGGATGAACTTCGGAGAATCTCCCTTCCACGCACTTTCTGAATAGGGCAAGAAGAGGAAGGGTCGGGGTGAGATGCCTCAGCCCTTCCGCCACCTTCGGCCAGCCACCATAGTTCAGGATCCGCTGGTAGGATCTCAGTCGTCGTTGGGCCCGTCCTTGTCGTTGGGTCCGTCCTCGTCGGCTTGCTGGCCGACGACGTCGTAG
>DASQWQ010000017.1:0-11532 GCA_035640175.1 Rubrobacter sp.
GAAAGCCGCGGGAGATGAACCCTCCACTCACGAATATACCTCCTGCCGTCGTACTCCGCCGGGAATACATCCATTCTGGCACGCAGCCGCAGGCAGGGTCAAACATGTGTACCTAAGGTTCGTCGTGTCGGCGCCTAAAGCGATTCCCTCCTCGCGGAGGGCCGATGGGTTGCTAGGTGGATGGGTAAGAGACGCCAAAGATCCTGGGGAGCCGGCAGATTGAGGCCTATTACCGGGGTTCGTAGTAGGGGTCTTCTTCCGCGAAACTCGCCAGGAAACCGTCTGAAAAGTTCCGTAGGGGCCCGAAACTTGGCTTCACAGGGCATCGAAGCGGCACTGTTCGGCCTGTTTTGGCCCCGATACAACGGCCAAATTCACGCTCGGAGCGTTACTCAAACCCCTTTTCAGACAGTTTCAGAGGTGCTTTCTCCGATGTTCGCTGTCGGATAGCTTGACGTCACCGCCACTCGCTGCTTTAGTGGCTGCGCTTGTGTAATCGGGAGAGGCTACGAAGCGCGCCCCGAAGAGAATGAGTGCCTAAGAGGCCGGGCGGAGCCAGTGGCGCAACCGGCTACCGCAAGAGGGGTCGTACAGTAGGAGTCTCCCCTAGAAGGAGGTGGCCGAGAACGGGTAGGTTCTTCGACATTCTCAATATGCCGATCGCCGTGCTTGGTTTGCTATTCGTGGTGGTGGCCGTAAACCTCTTCCTCTACTTCGGCTACTACTCCTCCAAGACGCCAACCCCGCTGCCTGCCGAGCATACGAGTCCCTCGACGACCATCGGAAGGCCGGAGCGTGCGGGGCCTAAAGAGGGGACGCTACCCGAGGTGACGCGGCCCGAGAGGACCAGGCCCGCAACCACCCTCCAGAGCACCATCCCCAACGATCAGAGCGCTACTGCGACCGCTACCTCCTCTCCCTCTCCGTAGCCCAGCAGAACACCTCGAGCGCCAAGCGAGGGCTTTCCATATGCACGACTTCTTCGGCAACAAGACTACTAACCCAATTCCACCTTGGAGAGTTTGCAGGCGGGGGGAACACCTGTACGAGGACTGCGGACAAATCGGCCTACTGGATACCGTCCGCGAAGTGGATCGACAAGAGCGGCACCCGTACTCTCACGGTCGCCAAGGGCCTCTTCTACTACCGGTTGGCGTCTAAAGACCCCAATGTGGATGTCCAGCCCCACCCCGACGGGCTAAAGGTCGTCACTGTGCAGGGCTCGAACGTCGAATGGAGGTGCGCGAACGGCACGTGGTCGACGTACCCACCGGCGCAGTGCACGAACGGCAAGTTGGTGGTGCGCATCAAGTTCCCGACTGCCTCGCTGAAGACTCGAACGGGCAGCCGCTGCTCGACAGTGCCGACCACCGCTCGCACATGGTCGACGCCGTCCCGCAGAGCGACGGTAGGAGGCAGGAGTGCCCGAGCATCCACCCAACCCTTCTACCGCAGCTCCAAATGAACGTCCGCTACCCCATGCCCAACACAAAAGGCAAGGTGAAGCTCTCTTCGGGCGAGTACTCCACCACGCACGCCCACTTCTACAGCGCCTGGGAGGCGGGGAAGCTCGCCGAGCTGGTGGATAGCTGCATCAACGCAGGTCCGTTTACGGCTTCGAATCCGAAGCCCGAGGAGTGCAAGATAACGGGCACGTAGAAGAGCGTAGAAGAGGTCTCGCGGCGCTAGGGTAATCGCAGAGATCTCGCACGAAGGGCCGGGGCGTATAGCAGCTCCAGCCCTGCTTCTTGGCCTTTTACACCGAAGTGCCTCGAAAATGACAATTCGCCGAAGGTTGTATTCGGCATCCTGCATGGATTGTCCCATCAGATCGAGGTAAGACACCTTTGTTTGCTCTTTGGAATCGAGCTCGATACTACCGGTAGTGTTCATCTCGTTGGCATTACAATAGACGGATGGCTTTCGGGAATAGACAAGACAGGCTCTTGCCGGACGGCGTTCCGCACTACGTCTGACTCTATGACGACGGCGGCGTGACCGCTGAGCGCTACACGGCAGTATTCACGGGGCTTCTCTTGCTGAAGAAGCCGGGCGAGTATCTCTACCTGCGCATGGATGGCGACCCACTCGGTTCCGGTGGCTACACGCTGAGCCGTGGCCGTCCGCCCTACGAAGAGTTGGGCCGCGCGGCCTCGTTCGGGGATCTCCCGCAGGGTTGCAGGCGACTGGTGCTGGACACCTACCGGAAGATGTGGAACCTGTAGCGTTACGAAACCCGGAGCCGGGGGCATATAGGGTGGTGTCGACGAACCCGGAGGAGGCTATTGTGGACTTCGACCCTGACGACACGAGGCAGTACCTGGAAGGCCTCGATTATCCGGCGAGCAAGGAGGAGCTGGCTTCCGTCGCCGAGGGCAACGGCGCGCCAGAGGAGCTGGTGGAGAGGCTACGTACCCTGGGCCGTCCCACCTTCTCGGGTCCGGGTGAGGTTGTGGCAGAGTTGGAGTCTTCGCCAACCTCAGGATGACTCTGTGGCAGAGACGAACTCCTTACTCCTTCCAAGGAGCAACGAGAACCCGGATTTCGGGAGCGGCTCCATCTTCTTTGTCGGGAACGCCACGGTCCTGATCCGCTACGCCGGGTTTACCATCCTTACCGACCCCAACTTCCTCCACGCCGGCGACCACGTGCACCTGGGATACGGGCTGACTTCGAGGCGCACGACCGACCCGGCCGTGGAGATAGAAGACCTTCCCCCGCTCGACTTCGTCCTGCTCTCGCACCTGCACGGCGACCACTTCGACCGCGTGGCGGAGCGCAGGTTGAACAAGGCCACCCCGATTATCTCCACGCCTCACGCCACGTCCTACCTCGAAAAGGTCGGCTTCACCCGGACGCACGCGCTCAAGACCTGGGAGCCGATCGACCTAACAAAGGGAAAGGCGAACCTGCACCTCACGGCGATGCCGGGGACCCACGGGCCAGGTCCGCTCGGCGCGGTGCTGCCGCCCGTGATGGGTAGCATGCTCGAGTTTGGGAGTGCGAGAGGTGAGACCTGCATGCGGATGTACATCAGCGGGGACACCCTGATCCACGAGCGCTTGAGGGAGATACCGCGCCGCTTCCCCGACGTGGATCTCGCGCTCCTGCATCTCGGAGGAACGAGGGTCCTCGGCATCATGGTCACCATGGATGCGGAGCAGGGTGTCGAGGCCATGAGGATCGTAGACCCCCGCACCGCCATCCCCATCCACTACAACGATTACGAGGCATTCACATCGCCGCTGGAGGACTTCAAACGGGCTGTGAGCGAGGCCGGCCTGGAGGACCGGGTCCACTACCTGAGCCACGGCGACACCTACGAATTCGAGGTCCCCGCTGCGCGCGGCGGGGCTTGATCCCCACTAGAGCCGCTCCTTTTTCAGAACGTGGTGGCTGTGGCCCTTCGGATAATCTGGGATGTCCGCGACGACTTCATAGCCGAACTTTTCGTAGAACGGCTTTGCCTGGAAGCTGAACGTAGTCAGGAAGACACCATGGCATCCCTGCCCCCTGGCTTCGTCTTCGGCAGCCCTGAGTAGCTTCGCCCCGTACCCCTGCCCGCGAAAAGGCTCCGCCACCCACAGGGTGTCGAGATCGAGCCACCCTCCCCAGACGTGGCCCAGGGCCCCGCCGAGCACCGCGCCCCGCTCGTCCTTGAGGAAGATGGCGAGCGGGCTGTAGTAGGCGTCCCCGGTGACCGCCACGTTGAAGAGTGCCAGGCCCTCGCGCACAGAGGTGGCGTCCCCCGCGTCGCCCCTGGGTTCCGAGACGATCCTCAGGTTTGTCATGACCTACTCCGTGTCCGTCTCTTGAGGACTATGCGGGTACATCCAGGACTATCTTGCCCATCCCGCTGCCTCTCTCCATGAGGTGGAGAGCCGAGGCGGTATCTTCGAGCGCGAAGGTCTCGTTTACCTTAGGACGCAGGCCGTGCTCGGCGTAGAGGTCGAGCATCGCGCCAAACTCTTCGGCGGTGCCCATCGCAGTCCCGAGCACGTCGAGCTGCTTGAGCGCAATGCGGATGGTCATAGCCTTCGACGTCGGACCGGCCGTCGCGCCGATGACGACGATCCGCCCGCCCGGTTTGGCGAGCGAGACGAGCGCGTTGAAGTTCTCGCCGCCGACGTGGTCAGCCGAGAGGTCCACGCCCCCGGCCATGCTCTTGAGCTCCCTGGACCAGTCCTCCGAGTTGTAGTTTACGCCCCCCTCAGCGCCGAGCTCCTTTGAATCTTCGATCTTCGCGTCGCTCCCCGAGGTGACGAAGACGCGGGCACCGAGGGCGCTGGCGATCTGGACCAGGAACGTCGCCACCCCACCGCCGACACCTGGCACGAGGACGGTCTCGCCCCCAGCGACACCGCCGCGCGTTACGAGCGCCCTGTAGGCGGTCAGGGCGCCGAGCGGCAGCGCGGCGGCCTCCTCGTGCGAAAGATGCGAGGGCTTGGGGAAAACGTGATCCGCCGGCACCTTGATGAACTGGGCGAAAGTCCCGTCGTCCGGAATACCGAGAATACGGTACTCCTTGCCAGGCACCCGCGGGTCATCTCCCCAGTGCAGCGCCGGGTTTATAACTACCTCGGTCCCCTCATCAGGTCCCTCGGCACCGTCCCCTCGGGCAACGACCTCACCGGAACCATCGGAGCCCGGAATCCTAGGCAGGATATCTGGCGTAACGCCAGGATACTGGCCCTGGGTGGCGAACAGATCACGACGGTTGAGCGCCGCCGCACGCAGCCGGACCACGGTCTCGCCGGGCCCAGGCTCCGGTTCTGGCACCTCCTCATAAACGAGCTCATCAGGACCTTCGAGTTCGTGCAAACGAATGGATTTCATGTCGCTCCCTTCGGTCGCTGAGCACTTCAGCTTGTCAGCACGCCGCCTGGCTTTGCCAGGCGGCGTGTCAGCTAGTCAGCATTTCAACCAGTCAGCTTAGTACGAATACGCGCCCCGTGCTTTCGTGCGAGCGATCAGCTCGCTATGCCCGGGTGGTAGCCTGGGAGACGTGCCATCCCGAGAAGCCTTTAGCTGACATGCTGAAGTGCTGACTAGCTGAGGCCGAAGGTCGGAGCGTGCTGACTAGCTTATTCACACAAACGCGCTTATGCCCGTCACGTCGCGGCCTACTATGAGCGATTGGATCGTGTCTGTGCCTTCGTACGTATAGACGATCTCCATGTCGGAGAGGTGGCGCGCTACGTGGTACTCGAGCAGGACCCCGTTGCCGCCCATGATGTCCCTCGCGTCGGCGCAGACTTGCTTGGCCTTGCGGGCGTTGTTCATCTTGGCCAGGGAGGCAATCGGACCGGTCATCTTCCCCTGCTCCTGCAGCTGGGCGAGGCGGTAGCACATTAGCTGCATGTTGGTGATCTCGGCGAGCATGCCTGAGAGCTTGTTCTGGATGAGCTGGAATCCGGCTATCGGCTTGCCAAATTGCACCCGCTTCTGGGCATACTGGAGAGCCGCCTCGTAGGCGGCGACGGCGTGTCCTATGGCCTCCCAGGCGACGCCGCTGCGGGTGGCGGTCAGGACTTTGTTGGTGTCCTTGAAGGAGTTGGCGCCTTCGAGGCGGTTCTCGTCGGGGACGCGCACATCTTCGAGGTAGATGTCCGGCTGCCAGACGGCGCGCTTACCCATCTTGCCCTTTATGAGCTCTGTGGAGTAGCCGGGGTGATGTTCGCCGTTCTCGTCTTTCTCGAGCACGAAGGCTTTTACCTGCCCGTCCTCGACGTCGCGCGCCCAGATGATGACGAGGTCCGCGAAGGTGGCGTTGCCGATCCAACGCTTTTCACCGTTCAGGACCCAACCGTCCCCGTCGCGCCTGGCCGTGGTCTCCAGCATCACGGAATCAGACCCGTGGTCAGGCTCCGTCAGGCCCCAGGCCCCGATCTTCTCCATCCTCGCCATCTCGGGGAGCCATCTACGTTTCTGCTCCTCGGAACCACAGATCGCCACAGTCCCCATCGCAAGCCCGGAATGGACCCCGAAGAATGTATTCAGGCTCCCGTCCCCACGCGCCATCTCGATAGCGACCAGCCCGGCCGCGACCTGGCTCATGCCTGGACACCCGTACTCCTCGATGGTGCCCCCCGCTATGTTCAAGGCGGCGACCTTGGGTACGAGCTCGAACGGGAACTCGGCCTTCTCCCAGTACTCGTTGATTATCGGGATCACCTCTGCGTCAGCGAAAGCCCGAACCCTGTCCCGGATCATACGCTCCTCGTCAGTGAACAGCTCGTCCAGCAGGTAGTAGTCAGTCCCCAAAGACCGGGTGACGTCGGCGATCACTCCACTCCTCCTTCGCTTGGCCTCTCCGAATCCCAACTCTAAAGGGACCCGAACCGTTACGCAAACTTATTATCCGTGTTATTATCAATTTTGACAAGTTTTCGATGAGAGGGTAGCGAGAGCATTGGCTGAACCGGCGGGGCGGTCGGTGAAGAGGACGACGCCTAAGGACATCTTCCTGAGCGAGGTCAAGACGCGGGATGTTTTTCCGCTGCTTGTTTTGCACATCGTGAGGGAAGAGCCTGCTTACGGGAACGCCATCATGGCGCAGATACGTGAGATCTGTGCGGGGACCATGAGCGTCTCGCCGAACACGATCTACCCCCTGCTCAGGCGGCTCGAGGAGAAGGGGTATGTTCAGGGGGAGTGGGAGCGGCCGGATACGAGGAGCCGGCGCTTCTACAAGATAACGGGGCGCGGGGAAGAGAAGTACGCTGAGATCAAGGGCAGATTCGAGGTCCACCTGTTGCGGGTAAGAGAGGCTATCGAGTCTTTGCACAGAGAGCTCTATGGCTAGGATCGGGAGGCCCGATGTCGCACAGGATCAGGAAGGTAGCCGTACTCGGGGCTGGCACGATGGGCGCCGCCATCGCGGCCCACTGCGCCAACGCTGGCCTGGAGGTGGACCTGCTCGACATTGCCCCGGATGGCGACGACGATAAGAACGCCGTCGTAGAGGCCGGCTTCGACAGAATGCGGAACGCAAGGCCCGCTGCGCTCATGGGCGAGAACGTGGCTGACAAGATTAGGACCGGGAACTTCGAAGAGCACTTCGAGCGCGTCGGCGAGGCGGATTGGATCGTCGAGGCCATAATCGAGAAGCTCGAACCCAAAAGAGAGCTTATGCAGCGCGTCGAAGATAGGGCGAAAGAGAGTGCAATCATCTCGACCAATACCTCGGGCATACCGCTTTATAGCATCTCCGAGGGGCGGTCCGAAGGGTTCAAGAGGCGTTTTGTGGGCACGCACTTCTTCAACCCACCGCGCTACTTGAAGCTCATGGAGATCATACCTACAAAGGATACTGACCCCGACATCGTCGAGGCCGTCCGTAGTTTCGGGGAGCGGGTGCTCGGCAAGGGCGGCGTCATCGCCAAGGACACCCCGAACTTTATCGGCAACCGGATTGGAACCTTTGCAGGGATGCAATCCGCGCGCTACGCCTTCGAGAACGGCTACGGAATCGAAGAGATAGACGCCATAACAGGACCGCTCATCGGCCACCCGAAAACGGCGACCTTCAGGCTCAACGATCAGGTCGGGCTGGACATCGCCGTCGGCGTGGCCGAGAACCTCTACGAGGCCGTCCCTGAGGATGAGTCGCGTGAGGAGCTCAAGCCGCCGGAGAAGCTCGAGGAGATGCAGGAGAAGGGCCTGCTCGGCAACAAGACCGGCGCCGGTTTCTACAAGCGGGACAAACGTGAAGGCAAGACCGTCTTCGACGTGCTCGACCTCGAGACCTTCGAGCACCACCCTGCGGAGAACCCCGAAATCCCCGTTGCTAAAGAGGCGCAGGAACAGGGAGACCTCGCTTCCAGGCTGCGGTTCCTCATCGAGAAGGCCGACGAGGACAGGCACGCCCGCTACATCAGGGACACCCTGTTGCCTTACATGGCGTACGCCTCGCGCCGGGTGCCTGAGATATCGGACACCCTGGAGGACGTAGACCACGCGATGGAGTGGGGCTTCGCCCATCAGACAGGACCTTTCAGGACGTGGGACCTGCTCGGCGTGCGCGAGACCGTCGAGAAGATGGAGTCCATGGAAATCGAGGTCGCCTCCTGGGTAGAGGAGATGCTCGACGCAGGCAACGAGAGCTTCTACAAGACCGAGAACGGCGCCGGGCTCCAGTTCAGCCCGGTCAGCAAGGAGTACGAACCCGTCCGCGAGGACCCGATGTACGTCTCCCTCGACCGGCTTCGGGACGAGGGCAAACAGCTCGCCAGCAACGACTCGGCGAGCCTGCTCGACCTCGGCGACGGGGTGCTATGCCTGGAGTTCCACTCCAAGGGCAACTCTATCGACGCCGGGACAGTGGAGATGGGCAATAGGGCGCTCGAGGAGCTGGAGCGCGATGACGTGGTCGGGCTCATCATCGGCAACGAGGGTCGCAACTTCTCTGTGGGAGCCAACCTCGGCGAGGTCGCCCGCGCCGTCCAGGACGGGGACCTGGATCAGCTCGAAAAGAGTGTCGACGCTTTGCAGGACCTGCTGATGGCCTTCCGCTTCGCCCCGAAGCCCATCGTCTCCGCCCCGCACGGACAGACCCTCGGTGGGGGACTAGAAGTGTGCCTCCACTCAGACCGCATCGTCGCCGCCGGCGAGACGTACATGGGCCTCGTCGAGGTCGGAGTAGGCCTGATCCCGGCCGGCGGAGGCACCAAAGAGATGGCCCGCCGCCTCGTCTCTCCGCCGCTCCACACCGCCCCAGATATACCGGCGCTGCCCTTACTCCAGAAAGCCTTCGAGCAAATAGCCTTGGCCAAGACCGCGACCAGCGCCCTCGAAGCAAAGGAGATGGGCTTCCTCACAGAAAACGACCGCATAGTAATGAACGCAGACCACCTCATCTCCGCAGCCAAACGCGAAACCCTGGACCTGGCCGACGGCTACACGCCGCCCGAGCACGCCAACAATGTCTACGCCGCTGGTCGCAATACCAGGGCCGCACTGGAGATGGGCATAAAGACCATGCAGTGGGGCCGCTATGCCAGCGAGTACGACGGCGTCATCGCAGGCCACGTCGCCCGAGTCCTCACCGGCGGCAACCTCTCGCTCCCCCAATGGGTCCCAGAAGAATACCTGCTAAAACTGGAGAAACAGGCATTCCTCGAACTCCTGAAACACGAGAAAACCCACGAACGCATCGAAGCCTTGCTGAAAACAGGTAAGCCGAAGAGGAACTAGCATGTCAGCAAGTCAGCACGCTTCGGCCTGCGGCCTTCGCTTGTCAGCCAGTCAGCCAGGGCCTGCGTACGCGATGCTGACAAGCTGACATGCTAAGCGACTGAAAGGAGCGACTATGCGAGAAGCCGTAATAGTTTCTGGGGCCAGGACCGCCGTGGGGCGTGCGCCGAGGGGGACTTTGCGGGCGAGCCGTCCCGACGACATGGCCGCCGCCGCTATCGGTGAAGCCGTGGGGCGCGCGGAGGGACTCGAAAGAGAAGACGTGGAAGACGTCATTATTGGGTGTGCGATGCCTGAGGGGACGCAGGGGTACAACGTCGCCAGACTGTCCTCGCTGCTCGCCGGGATGCCGGACACGGTGCCTGCGCAGACGGTCAACCGGTTCTGTTCTTCGGGCCTACAGACCATCGCGATGGCCTCCGAACGCATCATGGTCGGCAACGCGACGACCATCGTGGCGGGGGGGACCGAGCATATGTCTTCGACCATCGAGATGCCCAACTTCTCGCCCAACCCTAGGCTTATGGAGATCAACCCCGCAACCTACATGGGCATGGGCCTGACCGCAGAGCAGGTCGCCCGCGAGTTCAACGTGAGCCGCGAAGACCAGGACGAGTTCGCCCTGCGCAGCCATACTTTGGCGAAAGAGGCCGTCGAGGGCGGTGTGTTCGACGAGGAGATCGTGTCGCTCGACGTTGAGTTCGACTGGGTGGACGAGGCCGGAGTACTACAGCACATGGAGACGAGCTTTGGGCGTGACGAGGGTCCGCGCGATACCTCGGCCGAGAAGCTGGCCAACCTCAAGCCTGCTTTCCAGGACGGTGGCACTGTCACGGCGGGCAACTCTTCGCAGAGGAGTGACGGAGCGGCCGCGGTCGTGGTGATGGACAGGGAGGAGGCCGAGAGGCGCGGGCTCACACCGCTCCTACGCTTCGTCGGTTTCGCCGTCGGTGGGGTCAGGCCCGAGGTCATGGGCATAGGGCCGATGGTGGCGATCCCGAAGGTCCTTGAGCAGACCGGGCTCACCATGGACGACATCGACCTCATCGAGTTCAACGAGGCATTCGCGTCCCAGGCGCTCGCCGTGATCCGGGAGGTCGGAATGGACCTCGAGAAGACCAACGTCAACGGCGGAGCCATCGCGCTCGGCCACCCGATGGGCGCGACGGGCACGAAGCTCACGGTCCAGCTCATCCACGAGATGAAGCGGCGCGGCTCGAAGTATGGTCTCGTCACCATGTGCATCGGCGGCGGTATGGGCGCCGCAGGCATCTTCGAGAACCTGCAGAATTGAGCTGGACGGCCTCTCAGCACTTCAGCCGGTCAGCATAGAGGAGACACGATGAACGGACCCGCGTGGAACCACCGGCGTCTGGAGGCGAACGGGATCGGTATTCACTACGTCCGCCACGGCGTCGGTCCTCCGCTGATGGTGCTGCACGGCTGGCCCGAGTTCTGGTATACGTGGCGCAAGAATATCCCGGTCCTCGCTGGAGAGTTCGACGTGGTCGCCCCCGATCTCCGGGGCTTCGGCGACACGGACAAGCCGGGTCTGCCTGACCCCCCGAAGATGCTTCTGGGCAACCTCGTGGAGGATCTGCGCACCTTTGCAGACTCTTTGGGCTTCGAGAGGTTCGGGGTTGTCAGCCATGATGTGGGTGCCTACGTGGCGCAGGGTTTCGCCCGCAAGTACCCGGAGCGTCTCAGCGGCCTGTTCTTCTTCGACTGTCCCTATCCGGGGATCGGTAGGCGATGGGCGGATGCGGACACCATAAACGAGATCTGGTACCAGACCTTCAACCAGCAGCCGTGGGCCGCCTCCCTGGTGGGAGAGAATCGGAAGACTTGCGAGGCATACATCCGCCACTTCCTCGACCACTGGGCGTACGCGCCTGGAGCTTTCGACGAGGACCTCGACCTCTGGGTGGACAACTTCATGAAGCCGGGCAACCTCCAGGGCGGGTTCGACTGGTACGTCGGCACCAACGAGTCGAGGTTGGACCTCATCCGCCACGGTCCCGCCGATCTCCCGAAGATAGAGACACCCACGCGCGTCCGGTGGGGAGAGGGCGACAGCGTGCTCAAGGTAGAGTGGGCCGACCGGCTCGGAGACTACTTCGCCGACCTCGACTTTGCCCCGGTGAGAGAAGCCGGCCACTTCGTCCACTACGAGCGGCCTGACCTCGCCAACCGTGAGATTTCCGACTTCTTCGAGGCGATGGCGTGACCGTGGTCCCCTCCGGGCTCGCCACGCAACCCATCGGAGAAGCCGCCCCGATGGCTGAGGGCATCTGGCAACTCAAGCTGCCGGTGCCGTTCCCGCTGCGCTTCGTCTGC
>DASQWQ010000018.1:0-4859 GCA_035640175.1 Rubrobacter sp.
TCCGCTCCGCGAGCTCGCCCCACGCGTAGACGTTGGAAGGAAACTGGTCCTCCAGGATCACTATCTTCTCTCCTGCTTCGACCGGTACGTTCGCCGCTGCGACGGAGATCCCATAGCTGACGGAGGGGATGATCGCGACGCCGTCGGCATCCCCGCCGACGAGCCGCGCGAACAGCGCCCGGATCTCTTCTGCATCCTCGAAGAACATATCTGGCGTGATCTCCCAGGGCCGTGACTTGCGCGACACCGCCGTCTCCCCGGCCTCCCGCGCCGGGCGTAGCTGCGGCGCCATGTACGCGCAGTTCAGATAAACGATGTCCTCGGGTATCTCGAACAAGTTACGCTGGCTTTCCAACTTCATCCCGAACGTCCTCTCGTCTTTTGCCCTTTTCCTACTCAACCAGAGATCGGAGCATTCTGCCCGTCGAGATCATTGCACCCCCGAGAACGGCCGGTATGCCGCCCCCAGGATGCACCGAGGCCCCGACCCGCCACAGCCACGGACGTCTGCGATCGTTGTAAAGGGGCCTGTGCAAAGGTCCACTCCTCCAGAACGGACGCACGGCCCCGTATAGCGCCCCGCCCGCGCCCCCCCAGGCGCCGAAGTACCCTGGGTCGAGGATCTCATACTCCCCGAAATATCTCGTCGCCGGTTCTTGCAATCCGGCCGCAGCGGAGACGCGTTCGATCTCCCGCCTGACGAACGGGTCCTCCAGACCGTATTCCCGCCCGTTCGCCGGGGCCGTGAGCAATACAGCCAGCGTCCCTCCGCTGTTGGGGTAGATCTCACCCCCACGATAGTAGTTGAGAAACGCCATCGTCTCCCGCGGCTCTTCCCCCGCCTCGAGGCTCGTGTACAGCGCACCGGGGTCGGAAGGCAGCATGACGCTGTGCATCCCGATCTCGGCTGGCAACTCTTCGCGAAGCGCCGCATACACAGCCACCCCGGAGCAAGACAGCCTCTCCTTCGCGCGCTCTCTTTCGGGGTCAAGCAAGCTCTCCAGCCTGCCTGAGTCGAGGTCGCTAACCACCCTGTCTGCCTTGTACTCTCCCTGCGCCGTCACGACCCTGCCGCGCCCGATCTCCCGCACAGCCTCGCCTGTCTTGACCTCGACCCCCGCGCGTCGGGCTAGCCGGTAGAGGGAGAGCACGACCTCGTAGACGCCGCCCTCGGGCACGAAAACACCATCCACGGCCATGATCGCAGGCATGCTCGCGTACAGCGCAGGCGTCCGCGTCGGTGCCACCCCGGCGTTGAGCGTATGGATGGCGATTATCTCCCTCAGTCCCTCAGGCAGCCATTGAAGACCGTCGAGGTAGGAACGGGTCGTCAACTTGGCTCCGTATGTCCTGAGGAGACGTGCGAGCGCTGGTAGTGTCCTGCGGTCTGCGGGGTCAGCCGTCAGTAGCCGCGTGACCTCGGGTCCGAGCCCACCATGTATACCGGCGAACCGCTCCCACGCAGCACGCCACGGATGCCCTGTCTCCACAGGTAGCGACGTTGTCTCGCCGCGGAAGTCGTAGCGTCCCACTTCGGGCAGCCGCTTCAGCCTCAGGCCTGCGATCTCGGCAGCCTCGCCAGGCTGACCGTCCGCGGCGTCCCAGCGTCGCAGGTACTCCTCCCACACACCAGGGAAGGTGAGGAGCGAAGGTCCCGTATCCATCCGCTGGCCTTCGAGCTCGATGCGCCGGCTCTTCCCGCCAAGCCAGGGATTGGCTTCTAGCAGCGTCACTCCATGCCCGGCGCGCCCGATCAGGGCTGCCGCGGCCAGACCCCCGATGCCGCCGCCGACTACGACCACACGGCTCAAGGGTAAGCCCCCAAAGACAGCGCCGCGACGAGCTGCACACCGGCGAGGGTCCCGGCCACGTAGGGGAATGCGATAGAGTACTTGTAGAGCCGGTGCCCCGTTTCCGGCGTGGGGTTCTGGCGGAGGACATACAACAGCGTACCCGCTATCGCGGCATTAAGTAGCGCGACGGGTACGTTCACGAGGGCGAAGCATGCGGTGGCGAGGGCCCAGAATGCACCGCTCCAGCGGACGACGCCGCTTGGGCCGAGCCTGACCGCCGTCGTCGTGATGCCTGCTCTGCGGTCCTCATCCACGTCCTGCACAGCGTCGAAGGTGTGCTTGGCCGCGCTCCACGCCATGAGCCCGAGCGCCGCAGACCAGACCGGCCCTTTGCCGAGGGCGAGCGGCACGAAGACGAGCGGGAAGGCGTACGCCGCGTTGCTCAGTGAGTCGAGGTAGGGGTGGGCCTTGAAGCGCGCGGGCGGCACCGAGTAGCCGACGAAGAGCAGCGCGTAGAGAAGCATCCAGGCTACGGCGGAAAAAGGTAGGAACAGGAGGGAGTAGATCAGAAACGGCGCATTCGTAAAGATGACGCCGAGCACGACGGGGCGGACCTCGGAGCGGTCTATCCTGGCCCCTTCCAGGGTGCCTTTGCGGGGGTTTTTGGCGTCGGTCTCCTGGTCGAATACGTCGTTGACGCCGTAGATCAGAAGATTGAAAGGTAGTGTGAGCCACAACAGAACCGGCAGTGCTCCCCACGCGAAGAGGTCCCCGGTAAGCCACATCCCGATCGTGCCCGGACCTACGGTGTTGATCCAGAGCACAGGCCGCGAGATGTGGAACAGACGCAGGATCACAGACCCTAATATATACCAGCGTCACCCCCGCAGACCCTATAATATTACAAGAGTGTTCACCCAGCTCCGCCGCACCACACCGCGACCTCTGATCCTCGCCTGCGCCCTCTCCCTCGTGGCCGCCTTCTTCGCCGTCCGCTACCCGGACATACAGGGAGCAAGCATAGGCTCATACGCCTCGACCCTCCTGATAGCCCTGCCCTCGGTCGTCGCACTTTTCCGCTACCTCGGCCTGCGCAGGGCCGTCCTGTCCCTGCTCGCCCTCTCCATCCTGGCCTACGCTATAGAGGCCTTCGGCGTCGCGACCGGCTTCCCCTACGGCACTTTCTACTATGGCGAGGCCCTTGGACCCAGGCTCGCCGGAATCGTCCCTTACATCCTGCCCCTCTCCTACGCGCCGCTCGTCGTCGGGGCCGTGGCAGCCTCGTGGGGGAGCCGCCTACGTCTCCTCCACGTCCTCTACGCCACCCTGCTCCTCGTCTGGATGGATGCCGTCCTCGACCCTGGCGCAGCCTCTCTCGGCTTCTGGGTGTGGCCCCAAGGCGGCGTCTATTACGGCGTGCCACCCAGTAATTACGTCGGCTGGCTGCTCTCCGGAGCCCTCGCCACTACCCTGCTCCTCGCCGCCGGACGGTGGTCCGAAACACCCAGGCCAACCCTGCTCGATAGCGCGACCGTCGCCACCTCCTTCTGGACAGGGGTGGCCGTCCTTTCCGGTATGGTCGCCCCAGCCCTGTTCGGAGCAACACTCTTCGCATACCTTCTCGGACGCCGCTCGCGCCTTCGCACGATGAAATAGCACCAATACGCACAACCTTTACTGTTCGGAGGGGCCAGAGACACCATATATCGCAGTTCTGGAACTTTTGTTCGTTTTTATTAAGTTCAGGCCTTCCATTTGTGAATCCATTGTGTTTACATGATGCTCGTAGGAGCCACTTGCGCGGGAGGTCCGGGATGATCCGAGAAGTAGTCACCGGAGGGGCGGGGGTTCACCGCGAGGATTCAGCCTACAGGAGCGGCTGGGAGGATGGGCGCTTCGGGCAGACTAAGACCTTCGCGACCAACAACAGCCTCGCAACGTGGACCGAGTACCCGGACAGGCTTTCCTACTACCGCGGCCACCGCGACGGCAGGCGCATAAGGGAGATGCTGAGGAGCGAGGGCCGGGCTGTCTGATCCGCCCCGCCGTTACAGGCTGAACGATCCTACCTGCGGCTCCCGCCGATCCCTCCTCCGAGTTCCGCAACCTCATAGGGCAAGCTGCGTACCCATAAGCGAGGGCCGACGGCTCCCCCTCCAAGTTCACCGTCGGCCGTCGTCGTATGTTAGCGAAAGTCGCGGGCGAGTTCCATTTCCCCTCCGACGTTCCATGCTGTGAGAGCAGGCGGAGCCGCGTCTGGCGCAAACTGAACGCATTGCGCCAACACCTGGAGCGTTCCTAACATGCGCCTGATACAGGCCTGCCCGTGTCCTGGGTGATCCTGAACCTGCCTCCGCCGCCAGGGGCCTCCATGCAATAGGTACTGGCGTCCGCGACTCCTACCGTCACCACTTGCTCTACCTGCCTGAAACCGTATGCTTCGAGGTCTGTGACGTTGCCGGCGTACGCGTTCTGGTCGACGTAATAGAGTTGCTGTGACGTCGCCGCTATACGCAGTTGCGCCATGGCTGCTGCGTCCTTCGCCTTGTCCTGCTGGCCAATGTAATTGGCTATCGCGATGGCGGCGAGTATCCCGATTATAACGACGACCGTATTGTTGCCAAACAACAAACGCGGAAGGGCTAAGGTTACGCACTATGCTAGACGGGAACGGCGGCCGAAGGGTAGAGTTGGCGAGAGTTTAGGGTACAACGACACCGCTGCGCGGTTGCTGCACACTCTAGTTTATAGAAGGCTGCGTTTCTTCGCCCTGTGCTTACGTTTGCGTGTGCGTTCGCAGCTCGCATACTCACAGTAACGCAGAGTAACGAGATCGCTGGACTCTGCCGTCTGAGGAGATTCTCGAGAATCTCCTCAGACGGTCGTGGAGGAACCGGAGAGGGAGAAAGCCCTATCCCGCTACGGGAAGCTCTCAGGAGGGCGTACAAGGGTCCTGGCAGCGCAGGATATTCGGTAGCTGAACTTCCTCTTTACGGCGTTCTAAGAAGTTCAGCTTAGGAATTCGGAACGCTTCAGCGTCAAGAGGGTGATGTCGTCCTCCTGCTC
>DASQWQ010000019.1:0-2640 GCA_035640175.1 Rubrobacter sp.
GGAATCGCTATGACCACCGGCGAGATCATCTGAAACGCCAGCACCGCCAGAAGGGAGGGCCTCTTGAAGCGGAACGTGTACCTGGAGAATCCGTAGGCCGCCAAAACGGCGATGAGCACAGTGAAAAAGACCGTTAGCGAGACCAGCAGCGCCGAGTTCAGCAGGTAACGGAGGGTGGGCGTGTTGTTGAATACGTGGCTGTAGTTCCCAAACGCGGGGTCCGTGGGGAACCAGATCGGCGGCGACGCAAAGAGCTGCGGCACCGACTTCAGTGACGTGGAGAGCACCCAGAAGATCGGGAACAGAAAGAACAGGGTGATAACCGCGTAGGCAAGGTACAACCCTATTCTGGTCAGCCTCTCCTTCCTCGTCTTGCTCATGCTACTCAACCCTCTCGTTTCGCTCCAGGAACTTTATGTACACGAACGTCATGATTAGGTTCACCGCTACCAGTAGCACCGCGGTGGCGGCCCCCTGTCCGAGGTTGAACTGCTCGAATATCTGGTTGTAGACGCTCAAGGCAGCGATCTCGGTGCTCCGCCCCGGGCCGCCGCCCGTCAGGGCGAGCACCATGTCGAAGGTGTTGAAGGTCTCGATGGAGACTATGACCAGGTTGATGAAGAGCATGGGGGCGAGCAGGGGCAGCATCACGCGGGTCAGCCTCTGCCAGGCGTTTGCTCCGTCCACTTTGGCAGCCTCCATCACGTCGTTCGGGAGGGTCTGCAGCCCGGCGTACAAGAGGATCATGCTGAAGGCCGTCCCTCGCCAGACGTTCGCGAGCGTTACGGAGGCCAGTGCTACCTGAGGGTCCGAAAGGAAGGGAACCTCGCCGAAGCCGACGAAGCTCAAGACGTAGTTCAGGATGCCAGCGGCGGACTGCTCGTAGAGGATGCTCCAGATGATGCCGATGATCACGCCGGGGATCGCCCATGCTGAGAGCACCGCCGTGCGGGTGACGATTGAGGTCTTCATACCTCTTTTGGCGCCCTGATCTACTAACAGTGCTATCAAGAAGCCCATAAACATCTGCAAGAACACGCTGGCGAAGACGAATACTGCGGTCGCCTGCAGCATGTTCGCAAAGTACGGCGAGCGGAACAGGTCCAGGTAGGACTCTAGCGTGTAAAAGTAGTCTTCCCCCACGAGGCTCGCGTCGGTGAAGCTCAACCGGGCTATCTCGAAGACGGGGAAGAGGAAGGTCACGCCGAGAACGGCCGCCAGGGGCAGAAGCCACGGGACCGGAGAATCTCGGACGGCCTCGGACCAATTCTTTTTTCCGGCCGTCTTGCTCATAGCCATTCTAATCCCTCCTTTGCAGCGACACGGAGCTCACAGCGGTCTCCAGAGCCTGTTCGGGGGAGGCGTCATCGGTGATCACGCTCGCGACGGCGACCTGCATCGCTGTGGATATGGTCTGATACGCCTCCGAGGCGGGACGATTTCGAGCGTACTTGTCCAGGTGCTCTCTGAAGGTCTCCGTGTACTCGTTGCCCTGGTACTCGGAGAGATCGAAGACGTCCTGGCGGGGCGGCAGGTACCCGCCCGCGTTGCACCAGCCCGCCATACCCCGGTCGCCGACGAAGGTGTACAGCAGGAAGTCCACGGCGGCCCTCTGCTTTGCCCCATCCCCGGCGAAGATACCCCAGATCCAACCACCCGCGGTCGTGGCGTGCGTGTCGCCTCCCTCCATGGAGGGTATGGGGGCGACGCCCCACGTGGAGGTGAACTGCTCTTCCCCGGTTACCTCTTTAAGGATACCGACCTGCCAGTTGCCCCCGAGGAACATCCCCACCTCGCCCGCATTGATATCCGCATTGAGGTCGGTCTCCTGGAGGTAGGTCGTGATCCGGGTCGGGGTTATGCCGGAGCCGACGCACTCCCGGATGAACTCCAGGCAGTTGAGCATCTTCTCCCTGTTCTCCTTCTCGCCGAAGACGGGGTTACCCTCCGTATCGACCAGCTCTCCATCCTGGGCCCAGAAGTACGGCCACAGGGAGGTGGTGACGGTGGCCTCGTCCCTGCCGGCCGGGAACAGGTAAGGGGCCAGGCCTTCGTTCTTCAGGTCCCGGCCCACCTCCAGCACCTCGTCCCAGGAGGCGGGCGGCTCGGCGACGAGGTCCTTCCGATAGTACAGGACCCGGACGTCCGTCGTGAACTGCAATCCCTTGATGGCACCCCCGTCCCCGATCATCAAGCTCTCGATAAAGGGGAAGTAATCGTCTGTTACCCCGGCGTCCTCAAGGTACCAGTCCAGGGGGTAGACGTACTCGTAGAAGCGCGGGAAGACGTACGAATCTATCTGCGCGACGTCCGGGGTGCGATCCTCATTGGCCTGTTTCAACAGCCTTGCCATCGCTACCGTCACGTCGGAGGAGGAGATGAGTGAGTTGATGGTGAACTCTCCGTACGACTCTTCCCAGCCGGAGATGGAATGGTTCAGGTAGTCGACGCGCTTCTTATCCGGCGCCTGCGGCGAGTACGACGGGATCGCCTGCCACCCTATTACGTTCTCGCCGGTCCCCTCTCCCCCGCTACACCCCGCGCTCTCCAAAAAGAGCCCCATACTCGCAAGCCCAGCGCCGCCCAGTCTTAAAAACTCCCTGCGGCTCATGCGCCTCTTGTTTACGAACATGCGCTCCT
>DASQWQ010000020.1:0-2596 GCA_035640175.1 Rubrobacter sp.
GTCGTTCCTGATTGATGAGAAAAAGAAGGTTCAAGAAGAGGGGCCGTTCGCAACAATCTAGGGTGTACGGGTTCTTGGCTTTACACACGAACTTCCAAGCACTCCGTAAAGCGGAAGTTCGCAGAATCCCCAAAAGGCGAAGTTCGTAGAATTCCTATTCCACGCACTCCGGTGAATAGGCGATACTAGCGGGCATGGGATGGGATGGCTTAATGGAGATGGAGCGCCCGAAACTCAAGGAGCGCAGCGAAGGGAGGCTTTCTCAAGGTGTTGTGCGAGGCGAACCATGACCGACGAGGTGCGTCTGGAAGGCGGTTCGATGACTCACGTCGTGCGGGTCGGCGATACGGTCCGGCGATCCCCAGGTCGGCAGTCGGCAGCGGTCCAAGCTTTGTTGCGTCACCTGGAATCGGAGGGAGTCGACGGTGCTCCGCGCGCTCTGGGCTTCGATGACCAAGGCCGCGAGACCGTCACATTCATCGACGGCGAGCTCGGATTCGTGTGGGACGACGACGTTTTGCCGGCGCTCGGGCCGCTGATCCGTCGACTCCATGACGCCGCAGCGTCGTTCGACTACCTGCCTCATGCCGGTTCGTGGATCGGGCCGATACGTGCGCCAGTCGAGACGATCTGCCACAACGACATCGTCCCGTGGAACACCGTCTACCGAGACCGAATGCCCTTCGCCTTCATCGACTGGGATGGCGCAGCTCCGGGTCCACGCGCATGGGATCTGGCGTACGCCGCCGCCGCGTTCATCCCGCTCACTGACCCTGACGACGCGTTTAACTCGGCGAAGGCGGGCTGGTCGGGTGTTCCGACGAACTTCACGCATCGCGCTGCCAGGCTCCGTAGTCTCCTGGATGGCTACGGCATGGTTCTTGACCAGTCATTCCTCGAACTTGTCGTCGAGCGGCTGCTCGTCATGAGGCGCCATATCCAGGCACTGGCCGAGGCGGGCAGTCAACACGAGGTCGACCTCGTCACGGGCGGCTGGCGCAACAGCGCCGACCGGCAAATAGCATGGATCCGCACCAACACAGCACGCCTCGTCAGCGGCTGAACATCGCAGCGTCAGGCGCTTCCGAAACCGCGGCTGGGGGTTGAGATTGTAACCGCGAACTTCGGAGAATACCTATTCCACGCACTCCGGTGAATAAGAGAAAAGGGAAGGGCCGGTATAGGGGACTCGGCCCAACGATAGGAACCCGGCCGCTACCTTGGAGGGGGGTTCCCACGAAGGATTAGCACTCCACTGCGTACTTAGCTCTTCTCGGCGGCTCTGACCTCTATCCTGCCGTCGCGTACCCGGGCCTCGTAGCGGGGCTGGGGGAAGACGGCCGGCCCGTCTATGACCTCCCCACTGCACAGGTCGAAGCGCGAGTTGTGCCAGGGACAGACCACGGTGTCGCCCTCGCGGTCGCCCTGCTCGAGCGGCCCCCCGAAGTGGCCGCAGACGCTGGAGATGGCGCAGACCTCTCCACTCGAGGAGCGGCTGAGCAGGATCGCAGCCCCATCAGCTTCGACCCGGCGCACGCCGTCTTGAGGCAGCTCTCCTTCGTCCAGAACCGGGGTGAACTCATCGGGACCACTTCCCTGGAAGATGTTCCTGTCAACGCGGAGGCCGTAATGGTAGGAGAGCTCCCCGCCGATGTGGGCGGCCAGACCGCTGACGGAGTACCCGGCCAGGAAACTCAGACGCCCGGAGTTCCTACGCCCGGTGGCTCGGAGAACGAGCGAGGTGACGATGAGGACGAGCCCGATCGTGTTCAGGAGCCCGTGCGCGACGCCCATTCTCCTCGACCCGCCGCTTAGGTAGCGCCAGTCAGAGAGCCCCGTGACGGCGGCCCCGATCGCTCCCACCACGCCGACCGCGATCGAGGCGTCGGCCGCGTTTCTCATGGTCCTGGAGTCCGTCGCGGCGTCCAGCCCGTCGAAGACGGAGGCCGCGGTCCAGGAGCCTATGGGCACGTCCGTGAGCGCCGGGTGCAGAGGCGCCTCGAACCAGACCCCGTCGAGCACGTTGCGCGTCGTCGTCCCACCAGCCTCGACAGCCTCCTGCACTGCGGGCTGGAAGCCCTCTGCGATCCTGTCCAGAAAGGGCAGGGCGTCGACGGTGCGCTGCATGAGCGTTTCTGCCATGCTCTTCCACCTTTCCGTGAAGGGACACCTAACCTTTACCCGAAGTTAGATTATGCCACTCGACCTGATGTGGTTCTCGCTACTCGGGAAAAGCCCATAGCCCCGGCCCGACCGGCCCAGGAACAGCCATGCCGCAGGGCACGTCCGATGGGTACTATGAGGCTGTTATAAGGAGCCGTGAGAATACCCGCAGGAAGCCGAGCTGAGGCCGCTACGCTCATAGGTGATGGACCGAGGCTGTGCGGACTTTGTGGAATTGTGAACAGGCGGAGTTCGCAGAACTCCGCTCGGCATATGCTTCCTTGTTCCAAGGAGGAAAAGTAGAGGCGAAGAACCCCGACCCCGAATGGGCGCCTAAGGGGCGGAGCCAGCGGCGCTACCGGCTACCGCAAAATGCAAGGAGGTAGCTGGTGGGAATAAATCAGAGGGTTTCACTAAGGAAGTTCATAGACGA
>DASQWQ010000021.1:0-10217 GCA_035640175.1 Rubrobacter sp.
AGAAGCGCTGGAGGCCGTACTGAACACAGAGGCAGGCACTCAACTCAGGGAACTGAGGGACGTTCCCCACGACGAAGAAAGCGTAGAAGAGTGGCAGGTAGGCATGGCGCGGGAGCGGGCACAGGAGCGGGCAGAAGATCTGGGCAATCATCTCGATGAGCCATCGGAGCACCCCACGCACGGCTGAGGAGTCGAAGTTCTTAAGAAACTAATCTGTGATGACTAGTGAAGGGGGTGCTTCGAGCTAATGATAGAAGCCGGTGGCCCGAGCACGGGAGGTTGTAGGCTTACGTAGCATGGTGTGCACGCCCCACCGGGGTAGGTATGTTCGCACCACTGACGATCCAGTGCAACGCTTCAGGGGCACAAAGCGAAGGGCCGCGCCAGATGTGATAGGAGAGAATGGAGCGCGGCCAGAGTAGTGAGGAGGTCCGGGTGCGAAACCAAATGGTAAAGGAGTCTGCCCGGCCTCAGGCGCTACTGTACGTTGCGCCCAAGGTCTGTGCGTCTGCCATATGGCCATTCTTGTATGCCAGGTGGCTATTTCTGGGGGCGAACTTCCGAGAACTCCGTAAAACGGAAGTCCAACTTCGGAGAATTAACCTTCCACGAGCTCCAATCAATAGCGTCGAATCCTGTAAGGGATTGCGACTCAAACGATAGCGTTGCCCTTGCTCTCGAACACTCGGAACGCCCCGGTCCCAAGGGCGACGAGGTTGCCCTCCGCGTCGTGAACCTTCGCCTCGGCGGTCGCGGTCCGCCGGGTGCGATGGAGGACCTCGCTTTCGCAGGTGATGCGGCCCTCGTTGACCGCACCCAGGAAGTGCACGTTCATCTCTATGGTCGCAGTCCTGACGCCCACGAGCGCGAGCACCGAGAGACCCATAGCATTATCTATTAGCGAGGCGTAGACTCCGCCGTGCAGGGTGCCTGCGCCGTTGAGGTGGATGTCCTCGACGTCGATGCTTATGACCGAGCGTCCCGGCTCTACCTCCTCGACCTTGGCTCCTATGTGCCTGGAGAAGGTGACCTCCTCGTTGAAATACTGCGCGAGATGGTCCAGCTGCTCTTCGTTCAAGGCTATTGCATCGTCGCTCACCGAAAGTTCCCTTCTATTTGAGTCCGCGGGACTGCTCTGGGTCCGTCCACACCACTGGCTTTCTCCCAAAGATGATCCCCAGGTGGTTGGACTCGATTGGGAAGATGAGCTCGGGTACTCTTGCTTCCACTCGCCTCCTCATAAGTCGTTGCCTCGGCAGGCTCTACCAGCTGGCAGTTTACACTTAAGTATCTTCCTGATCGAGCACGATACATAGGCGCTCTTCCACCTAACCGCCACTGACTAACTAACGAAAGGTCCTCGGCTCCGCTCTTTCGCGCTGTGTCAAACGAGGGCTCTGGAGGAGTACGCTTCAAGCGTGAAACTCCACCAGCGTAGGTCAGACCTTACGGCAAAGGCTACTAATCCACACGTGACATCTCAAGTGCCATAGGCCGACACCGTATAATTAGAATTGTCAGAGCTTAGAGAAAGGAGGCGCGGCGCGGGCCGCTCCGCAAGAGTTCATAACCCGCGCCACAACTCATGGGAAGTGTAGCAAAGGAAGACAGAGAGAAGGCGCTAAGGGCGCTTTTGTATTGGTGCATGCTTCAGCTTGATGAAAAAGAACCTAATGAAGACACTCTCGAAAAACTTGGGTTTGGCTCTACCGAGGCAATGGAAAAACAACTCGAAAATTGGGACATCCCTGGCTGGGTGACACAAGGCAACTATGCCCCTAAGAGGCCGAAGCCTTCAAAGGCTACTCGGCCCAAGCGTAAGGCGCGCAGCCTTGGACCGGTCAAAGAACTCCCGCCTACAGGCGACGCGGCTCCCTTTTTCCGACAGCGGTTTGAGGCGCTTATCCGAGAGACAGACTGGCTGAAGTATAGGAAAGAGAAACTCCAATGTAGGCACTTCTTTGCGAGTAGTGTGTGAGGGAAGCTCCGGTGTATTTTTCAGATGAGGCTCTTTCGGAGTACCGTCGCGACCTCGGCCTCGACGAGGTGGCCGAGAGCTTTATGCACTTCGGGGGGGCTGTGTTCGATCTTGGAGGAGGTACTCTAGCACCACAACCTCCGCTACCAGAACTCATCGCAGCATACTTGCTCGTGGGGGGGCAGCTTGAGCCTTTGGTAGAGGCGCTGCACCCCGACCCGGAATCGGCCGAGTGGGACAAGATGAGAAAGCACCTCGAGAGCATCCCGACGTGGCCGAGGCCGTAGCAATCGGTGTCGTCGACGAGTACAGGGGCGAGAGTGTCAAGGCCTTCGTGGTGAGGCGGTCCGGCGCCTCGACGACGGAGGAGGAGGTTTTGGCCTTCTGCAAGGAGCGCCTCACCGCCTATAAGACCCCGAAGGCCGTCGAATTCCGCGAGGAGTTGCCAAAGTCCACGGTCGGCAAGCTCCTCCGTCGCGTCCTGGTAGAGGAGGAACGCGCGAAGGCAGAGGCAAGGCCTCAGAGTTAGGAGGGGAATGCTTTGAACGCCCTCGATCTCTTCCGTCTCGACGGCAGGACGGCCATCGTAACGGGCGGAGGCCGCGGTCTCGGCCGCTACATGGCAGAGGCCCTCTCAGACGCCGGGGCCGGCGTCGTACTGTGCGCGCGCAAGATAGAACCTCTCGAGGAAGTAAGGAGTGAGATAGAGGCGGGAGGTGGCAGGGCACTGGCCGTCGAGTGCGACGTCACCGACCCCGAGGACGTGGAGAGAGTCGTGTCGCAGGCCGAGGAGGCTTTCGGGAGTCTGGACGTCGTCGTCAACAACAGCGGGGCTACGTGGGGAGCGCCACCTGCGGAGATGCCCCTGGAGCGCTTCGACCAGGTACTCAGGGTCAACGTGCGGGGGACGTTCCTCATGTCCCAGGCGGCCGGTCGGCGCATGATCGAACGCGGTTCGGGCGGTACCATCATCAATATCTCCAGCGTAGCCGGCCTGGTCGGCGGCCACCCCGACTACATGCAGACCGTAGGCTACAACTCATCCAAGGGTGCCATCATCTCGATGACCCGTGATCTGGCGACCTCCTGGGCCCCGCACGGCATTACCGTCAACGCCATAGCCCCAGGCTGGTTCCCGACCCGTATGAGCGGCGGCTTGATCGAGAAGTTCGAAGAGAGGATGCTCCAGTGCATCCCGCTCCACCGCTTCGGCAACCCGGAGGACCTCAAAGGAGTAGTGATCTTCCTCGCTTCACCGGCCGCCGCCTATATCACGGGCCAGACCGTCGTCGTGGACGGGGGCGCGACAGCCTGGTAGCAGGCGAGAGGAACGATCCGGCAACACGTTGCTTGCTACAGCAAGAATCACCCATCTGGGGATGTGTCAGGCTTTGCTATCTGGTATAAGCCCTTGTTTGCGACACAAAGCTCAAGTGTGGAGAGCGACGTTCAAGGACCTTTAGGATGATTCCCTTGAGGAACTCGACAAGATCAAGGCCCCCACCCTTATCGTATGGAGCGATCAGGATGCAATCCTTTCGTGGAGTGATCAAGAGTCCCTAGCGGCGGCGATCACGCGCTCTCGGCTCCTGGTGTATCCCGGCGCCGGACACGCTGTCTACTGGGAGAAGCCAGGGCATGTTGCGTCAGATCTCGCGGTCTTCATCGCGGAAGCCGAGACAAAAGACCACCCATCGAGATCGGAAGGAAGGAGCAATAGAATGTCGCTCTAGAGGAACAAGGATACATTCAGGCGCTACGTCGAGGAAGCCTGGAAGGACGAGAAACTGGACATCGCGGACGAGGTCTTCGCCGAAACGTATCTCTCCCACCAGTCCGACGGGCCGTCGGAATCAGCCTTTGCGGGACTGTAGGGGAGCGTTTTGGTGGTCATTTTGCCGTTTTGGGACCTCCGTAGTAGCCCTTGGTCGCCTACATCGACCCTTCTCAGACACCCTCTAACTCTCCGCAAAGCCATGACCTCACTTACAACCACCTTCTACACAAGACTGGGCCACTAAAGCGATCTGCAGAATCGACCTTCTGCCAATCGCGACCCCACCTCCGAATCGTCAGCCTTCAGCGAAAACGACAAGCTGACAAGCTGACAGGCTGAAGTGCTGACCGGCTGAAAGACGTAGCTTCTTCTCCTGCCCATGTATCTCTCCCCCCGAAGGTGTTCTGTAAGAACCCATCATAGATGCTGCCCGACTCGGAATGAGCCCTTCCTGAGGACTGGTTTGACTTGGCGTAGAATAACCTCCCTGCAAAGCCACAAGCGGAGGATCTTTTTTGATGCCGAACGTAACCATTATCGGTGCCGGGCTCGCCGGGAGCGAGGCGGCCTGGCAGGCCGCGGAACTCGGCTGCTCGGTCGAGTTGTTGGAGATGCGGCCTCTCAAAGAGACCCCTGCCCACCGCACGGAGCACTTCGCCGAGCTCGTGTGCTCGAACTCGCTCGGAAACCTCGCTCTGGAGACGGCCTCTGGGCTGCTCAAGGAAGAGCTCAGGCGTCTTGGGTCGGTTATCCTACGCTGCGCCGACGCCAACCCGGTTCCGGCGGGCGGCGCCCTCGGGGTCGCCCGCGAGGACTTTCCGCGCGCCGTCACTGAGACGATCCACGCCCACTCGAATATAGAGGTGATCCGTAAAGAGGTCACCAACATCCCCGAGGGTCCGACCGTGGTAGCGACAGGCCCCCTGACCTCGGAAGCGCTGGCAAAGAAGATAGAGGACCTCTCAGGGGAGACGCTCTACTTCTACGACGCGGCCTCTCCCATCATCCACCGCGACTCCCTGGACGACTCCGTTATCTACCGCGCCTCGCGCTACGGCAAGGGCGAGGCGGCATATCTGAACTGCCCGATGACCGAAGAGCAGTACTACGCCTTCGTAGAGGACCTGGCGGCCGCCGAGCTAAGCCCCATAAAGGACTTCGAGGAGGACCTGTACTTCGAGGGCTGTCTCCCGGTCGAGACCATCGCCCGCCGCGGAAAGGACACCCTCCGCTTCGGACCCATGAAGCCTGTCGGCCTCCCCGACCCCCGAACCGGCGAAATTCCCTACGCCGTCGTGCAACTGAGGCAGGACGACGCCGAGGGCCTTCTGTACAATATCGTCGGCTTCCAGACGCGCCTGAAGTGGGGCGAGCAGAGACGCGTATTCCGGACTATCCCAGGCCTCCAAAACGCCGACTTCGCCCGCATGGGCGTCATGCACCGCAACACGTACTTGCCCTCCAACCACATGCTAGACGCCACCATGCGGATAAGAGAAGCGCTTGGCGAAGCCCCCCTCTTCTTCGCGGGCCAGCTCACCGGTGTCGAGGGCTACGTCGAGAGCACGGCGATGGGCCACATAGCTGGCACCAATGCCGCCCGGCTCGCGCGTGGCGAAGAGCCAGTAACCATGCCGCGCGGCACCATGATGGGGGCGCTCGCCCACTACATCACCACCAAAGAAGGTACCCTCCAGCCCATAAACTCCAACTGGGGCCTCGTCCCAACCGTATCGAAAAAAGAGAACGGCAGACGCCTGAGCAAACCAGAACGCAGGCAACGCCAGGCCAGGATGGCGCTTTCGACGCTCAGTGAGTTTATGCGGGAGGGCATAAAGACCGCCGTCTGAACGGCGGGATCTCCGCGCCACCGAACCGCGGATACGGAAGATTCGGAACCCCTACAGCGATTCGCAAGAGTATCGACTTACCCCGCACTGGATGACTTGTCCACCGGGCACATAGGGATGCTAATCAAGCTCTTCCCTGTGGTCTCCTGGCTCGTGAAAGACGGCCTGGCAAGATTTGCATGGGGATTACTGGATAGTGGATCCCAACAACGGATCCATTTGGGAGTGGGATAGTTAGGGCTTGCTGTCTCGTGACAACCACGCTTGCCGCATACCACCGACTATCGGTGAGCGCACAGGCCATCCACAACATGCTTCGTGCTCGCCGGGTTGGGCAGAGTAGCGCTTTCTACCCGGCAGACGGTAGAGGCTTGTGTCCGACGAAGACCTCGACGCGTTCGCCACCGGTCGACGGGTCTTCGACGACTTCGGCCTCGAACCCGAGGTCTTCGAGCAATCGTAGCCAGGTTGCGCGTGGGAAGACCCCCACGACCTGACGGTCCACGACGGCGCGTAGTTCGTCGCCCTGTTTCAAAGCCAGGATGAACTCGTAGTTGACCCTGGTGTCGTTCGGATTGGCGTCCCAGATCCACTCCAGGTACCTGACGCCCCGATCTCCTCTGTCTACACCTTCTTGGGTGGTCTTCGGCTGGAAGGTCTCTGCCACCCAATCGGGTACGAACACAGCGACTCCACCTGGCTTGCAGTGCTCGTAGGCAGTAAGTAGGGTTGCGCGTAGATCCTCCTCGCTGCTCATATACATGATGGCGTCGTGAATAAGCACACCGTCGAACGTCCTACCGAGGCGCAACGTGCGCATGTCGCCCTTGATGTGTTCGATCTCGGGATTTTGCTTTTTGCTCTCAGCCAGCATCGAGTCCGAAATATCGGTCAACGTCAGCGCGAAATCCTTCTTGAGGAACCAGGCGACGTTGCCGCCGCCGCAGCCCAGTTCGAGCACGGTCCCGGCGTTCTCGGCCCTGAAAAGCCCCCCGAAAAACGCGGCTTCGTCCGCGTAGTCTTCGGTGGGCGAGATCAACTGCCACCAGCCGGCCAGCTCGGAGTACAATTTCGGGTGCCCGGCACTCACGCCGCCGCTCCGACCGTGCTAGGGAGCCTCACCTCTACAAACCGCGCAGGCTCGGGTCGACACGACGCTCGTCAAAGTAATCCATATTCTTCAGAAACAAAGGATACCTCGCCGCTACCTGATCCTTATCCCATGGCTCCGTATATTCGGGGCCTGCACCCTGGACGTGTGGATCTTCGGCGACGGGCAGCAACTTGTAGATGGGGTTGGCGGGATTGCCCTCGTCTGCGATGTGGACGCGGTAGGCTTCCAGTTGGTAAGTGGTGCACCTGTAGAGGGTAAAGACGATATGTTTCTCCCCCTGGTGTCTTTGGAGGAGCTGATCTCCTCCCCGTCGAATTCGGCCCAGAAGCCGGGAAACCTGTCTCCCATCTTTTGCCCAACCAAGACCTTGACCACGGCGCTCCTTTCCTAAGATACGCGAACTCATACCCGGAAGAGTCTCAGACCACACCACGTCAATGACTGTTCGAACAGTAAAACCTGTTACCTGATGCCTGTAACCTGTGATCTACAGCTTGGCCGCTGCCTCCGTACGCAACGCCTCGTCGAGGATGGTCTCGACGAGCATCTCGAAAGTGGTGCCTGCGGCCTCGGCAGCGAGGGGGAAGGTCGATGTCTCGGTAAAGCCGGGAATGGTCTTCACGTCCAGAACCCAGGGGGTCCCTTCGGCGAAGATGGTATCCACCCTCGCGAAGCCGGAGCAGCCAAGGACCTTGTATACCCTTAGCGCCGTTTCCTCGACGCGGGAGGCGGCTTCGGACGGTATCTCGGCGGGGATGGCGAAGTCTGTAGCGCCGGGAGTGTACTTCGCCTCGAAGTTGTAGGCGCCTTCGCGAGGACGGATCTCGACCAGCCCGAGGGCTCTGGGCTCCTCGTCCGCCGGTTCGATGATGGGGATGGAGATCTCCGTGCCCTCCACCCAGTGCTCGAGCAGGATCTTGGCGTCGTAGCCTAGCGCCTCGTAGACGGCGTCGAACAGTCCTTCAGCTCCCTCGACCCGGGAGAGCCCGAAGCTCGACCCCTCTCTGGCAGGCTTGACGACGAGCGGATAACCGAGATCATCAGCGGCGACGTCAAGCGCCGCAGAAGCCCCCATCTCGTTCATCGCCCTTCTCAGGAAGGTGCGGAAGGGGGGGGTCTGTATGCCGGCGGCGCGGAGCGCACGCTTGGCATAGTCTTTGTCCATGCAGCGGATAGACGAGAGCGGCCCGCTCCCTGTGTACGGGAGGCCGAGGGTCTCGAGGAGCGCCTGCACGGTGCCGTCCTCGCCGCCGGGACCGTGCAGGCAGATGAAGGCGGCGTCGGGTGAGATCTCCATCAGCGTTCCCGTGGTCGTGTCCTCTATGTCGAGCGGGTGAACGTCGTGGCCGAGGCGTTCGAGGGCATGCTGGACGCGCCGACCCGTAAGGAAGGAGACGTCACGCTCCATCGAGTGTCCACCGCGCAGGACGGCCACACGTGACACGAGACCCCTAACCTTCCGTGCCTAACTCGAAGCCCACCGGGCGACTGCCGTGAATCGCGCCTTCCTTCCGGTGCGAGCCGCGTTCCAGGTCGCTCCTGAGTTCCATGCGCTCCCGGATCACCTCGGAGAGCAGCTCTATGCCGCGCCGGATCCTCTCGGGTTCCACGAACGAGAAGTTGAGCCGCATATTGTTCTTGCCCGTGCCAGGGGCGCCACCGTAGAATCCCTCGCCTGGCACATAGGCGACGTTCCTGGCGATGGCACGGGGGAGCATCGCGGTCGCGTCCAGGTACGAGGGGAGGGTGGCCCAGACGAAGAGCCCTCCCTCGGGATGGGTCCAGTAGACCTCTTTGGGCATGAACTCGGACAGAGAGTCGAGCATCGCGTCGCGGCGTTCTTTGTACATGTAGGTCAGGCGACTGACGTAAGCTCTCCAGTCCGCGTTCTGGAAGTAAGAGGAGATCATCATCTGAGACAGGTTTGAAGAGCAGAGGTCGGCGCCCTGCTTGCCGACGTTGATCTTGTGCAGTATCCCCGGCTGGGAGTGTACCCACCCGAGCCTGACGCCTGGGGCGAAGATCTTGGAGAACGTCCCTAGATAAACGACCCTGTCAACGTCTCCTTCCTCCTGCTCCAGTGCCGCGAGGGAGGGGAGCGGCTCTCCCTCGAAGCGGAGCATCCCGTAAGGATTGTCCTCGACGATCACCAGGTCGAACTCGCGCGCCATCTCCAGGAGCTCCCTGCGCCGCTCGGCTACCATCGTAACCCCAGCAGGGTTCTGGAAGTTGGGGACGGTGTAGAGGAACTTGACGTGGAGCCCCCCTTTGCGGGCCTTCTTGAGGGTCTCGCGGGCCGCGACGGGAATGATACCTGCCCTATCCATCGGGGCGTGGGCTATGCGTGGCCTGTAGGCGGCGAACGCATTGAGCGCCCCAGCGTAGGTCGGCCCCTCGCACAAAACGGCGTCGCCCTCGTCCAGGAAGACCTTGGCAATGAGGTCGAGCCCCTGCTGGGCTCCTGTCGTAACGAAGACGTCCTCCTGCCTCGCCGGCGTGCCCTCCGCGCCCATGACCTCGACTATGACGTCCTTTATGGCTTCGAGGCCCGCCGTCGGCCCGTACTGGAGGGCCTGGGCTGCGTCAGAGGCGATGTTGCGGAAAATCTCACGGAACGCCTCCTCCCCAAAGGCCTTCGTGTCGGGAAAGCCGCCCGCCAGCGAGATGATGCCAGGCCGCGAGAGCGTGGCCATCAGGTCGCGGGTCGCGGCTGACTTCATGCCCTTGACGCGATTAGCGTAGAGGAAATCGAATCGGTCGAGGTCTACGAGCGGCAAAGGCTATTTCTCCCAGGTAGCGATGGTCTCAACGTTCTTCCAGACCTCTCGCGAAAACAGGATGCGCAGGAGCCCGCATTGGCCGAGAGCCGCATGTTGGCCCCGCGCCGTCAGCTTCTCGAAGCTCTCCACCCCAACCTCATGCATGGACGCGACTGTATCATAAGGAATCGCCCTTATGTAGGCTACTACGAACAGCATCCGGTTTGGCATGCGTCTTTGCCATCTACAGGGCGTAGACGAGTCGGCTGCCCTCCACACGAACGTCCAGTTGTCCCCTTTTGGCGAGTTCGGACAGCAGTTGTTCGGCCTCTTCCACGGTGAGGGGTTTGCAGAGCGGCTCTTGGGGAGTAATCTCACTGTTACGCACTATGACTTCGAGCAATTGCCTCTGGGCAGATTCTCTACGCGCTCCTGACTATTACCACGAACAGCATGATTACCCAACTGCCATCCTTTCCCTGATATACGCTCCCCGTGCCCGAGTCTCTACGTGCCACGAATCTGTATCCTTTCTGTAGACTGTGGACATTTGCAGGGTAACGCCATGAAAGCCATCTTCGTGACTACCAACGAGCACAAACGTCGGGAGGTACAGGAGATCCTGGGTTTCGAGCTAGAGCGGGCAGATCTCGACCTGCCCGAGATACAGGCCATCGAACCTGCCGAGGTCGCCACAGAAAAGGCCCGCGTCGCCCGCGAAGCTCTCGGTAAACCGGGG
>DASQWQ010000022.1:0-12408 GCA_035640175.1 Rubrobacter sp.
TCCACGGCGACGCTACACAGGGCGTATGCCTCCTCCCGCGAGAGGCCGTGACTATCTCCGAGGTGCTCCATCGTCGCGCGTACCGCCTGCTTGGTCGCCTCCATCAGGTCGGGGGCCACGCCTGTCGAGACGTGGTAGCCGGTCCCCTTGGTTCGTGGGAGCGCGCCGGGCGGGATGCGGAACCGTGGCGCCTCGACGCGGAAGTCGCGCCGCACCGAGAGGCGCAACGAGACGTCCATCGCGGTCTCTATGGCCGTTCCGCAGACCTCGCCGTCGCCCTGTGCCGAGTGGGTATCGCCCACCGAGAACAGCGCCCCCTCCGCGCCGACCGGCAGGTAGAGCGTAGTCCCCACACGGAGGTGCTTGGTATCCATGTTGCCGCCCCAACGAGAGGGGGGGCACGATGGAGCGGGGTCCCGGCTCCGCAGGAGCGACCCCGATGGTGCCGGGGAACGGTTCGTAGGGCAGTTCGATGCCTTCCGCGAAGATCACCCTACCCCGCTCCGCCTCCACCCGCGAGATCCGCAGCCACGGCTCGGGAAACTCCTCAGCCAGGAGCCCAAGGCCGGGTATCAGCGCCGTCCACCCCCACTCCCTAGGCCTGAACTCCAAAATCTCCACGGCCAGTACGTCGCCCGGTCGCGCGTCCCTGACGTAGACGGGTTCGCTGACCGGGCTCACGTGGTCGAAGTCGAGCTTGGCTACGTCCTCGGAAGTAGAGTCAACGCTTAGCTGCTCGTCGGAAGCGTCGCGCACTCTAAACTCGACCTCATCACCCGAGTCTATCTCGAGCTCGGGCTCGATACTGTTGTCCCAAACGTAGTTAAAGGCATCCGGGCGAACGGCATGAAAGGAGCGCCCTCCGCCTCCCGTAGCGTGGTGTCGATCACCCCGCGTAGCCATTTTCCTCTTTCCCCGTGGCCGGATTTCTGGCCGTGGACCGACATTTTAGCAGCGGCACATCTGGTCACGGGACGGCCGCGGCTCCTGTCCTATGACCTCAAGCAGCGCGCGTACACGCGCATCTGGACGGCCGGGTATTGGCCTTGGCGGTCGCCGGCTGCCGAGCGTTCTTGCCTAGCAGCCCTTCTCTATGTCGTCACAGGCCTCGACGTTCTCCAGGTTGTCCTGGAGGAGTTCCTCGCCGAGCTCGAGTATCTGCATGACCCTTTCATCGGCCACGGCGTAAAAAGCGTTTCTGCCCTCGCGACGCACCTGTACGTAACCGCACCAGGCCAGGCAGCGCAGGTGGTCAGAGACCCTAGGCTGGGGTGCCCCGAGCTCGTCTACCAGTTCTCCGACCTTCATCTCGCCCCGCTGCGCCAGAAGCAGCAGGATCGAAAGCCTGGTCGAATTGGCGAAACCATTGAACAACCTGGCGAGGAGGCACATCTCCTCACTCTCGCGTCCTACTTCGATCCCGGATAAGGGTTCTGATCTGACTAAATCGTTCTGCACAGTGCACTCCTTCCGCGTACTTTCCTACTATACACTGCCTGTTCTAAAGTGTGAACCCTGTTACAGCGGGTCAGCAAGTCAGCACGCCGCCAGGCTTCGTCAAGCGGCTTGTCAGCCAGCCAGGACTCGCGCACGCGAATGCTGAAGTGCTCGTGGTGTGGGGGCAACTTAGGTGCGCCGGGCACGCTCGTTCGCGCTACCCGTGTGGGAAGACTGTCCTTGCGGCGGCGAGGTCTCACAGGGCGTGGCCCACGCTCTTGAACACGACCGTCCCTTCAGAGCGGCATGATCAGCGGAACACCTCCATCCTGAAGGGCAAGACGGGCCGGGGCCTGCAGTCCACTGGCACTCTTAGCGTGCGCGACTTCGCGGATAGAGGCGGCCAGCCCCGGGTAGGGCAGGCGGGCCGCGGTCTGGCTTGCGTCCAGGATCTCCAAGGCTAACCGCGCGCGCTGCCAACCAGGCGGGTGGGGGAGAAGAGGTCTATCGGGTGGGGGGTCTCGCCTTCCGTGGTGAGGTCGGCCAGGATCTCACCGACTACGCTGCAGAACTTGTAGCCGTGCCCGGAGAAGCCGGCGGCGATGGCGACCTGGGAGTGTTGAGGGTGCGTGGAGATCACGAAATGCTCGTCCGGGGTGTTCGTGTACATGCAGGTCTTCGCGTAGAGAAAGTCACCGTCGAGGCCCGGGACGTACCTGGCGAGATAGCTCCGGATGAACTCGACCTCCTCGTCTTGGACCTCGCGGTCTATCGTCTCGGGGTCTGTCGGCTTGCCGTCGGCCCTAAAGAACGCGACCTTGACCCCGCCTGTGGGTCCCTCGTGGGCAGGGATAGCGTAGAACGAGTTGCCGTCCTCGGGTTCCCAGATAAAGATAGGGAAGCGATCGGGGAGGAACGGTTCGATGCCGCCTTTCGGGTCGAACCAGAATAGGAGCTGGCGCGTAACCTCTAGCGGGAGACCGAGGTCAGCGAGCAGCTTCGGCGCCCACGCTCCCGCCGAGACTACAAGCCGCTCCGCCTTGTAGGCACCCGATGCAGTCTCCACCAGCACCCCGGACTGCGTTGGTTCCCAGGATAGAATCTCCTCCCCGAAGCGGAGGTCGGCGCCTAGGGAGGAGGCCCTGTCGAGGTGGGCCTTCACGGAAGCCTCGGGCCTGAGAAAGCCTGCCTTCCCCTCGAAGAGGGCGACGGTATCAGGGGTTGGCTCGAAGACCGGGTAGCGTCTTTTCAGTTCGGCAGCGTCGAGAACCTCGTAGGGCAGATCGTACTTCTCGGCGCTCGCCTTGCTGCCCTCGAAGAACGTGGTGCCTGGAGGTCCGATCATGAGCCCGCCCGTGAGCGTCATCAGGTCCTCACCCGTCTCCCTCTCCAGCCGCTCCCACAGCTCGTAGGCCCGAAGGACCAGCGGTACGTACGCAGGATCCTCGGAGTACGCCAGGCGGATGATCCTGGATTGCCCGTGACTGGATCCCCTGTCGTGCGCCGGGGTGTGCCGCTCCAGCCCGAGCACGTGCTTGCCGCGCCCGGCGAGGTGGTAGGCCGCCGAGCTTCCCATCCCGCCCAGGCCTGCGACGATCACTTCGTACATCAGACGCCTTTGTCTTCCTCAGGCAGGGTGTAGTCGAGGTTGGCGGGGAGGTCGGCTATGTCCATCTGGGCCTTCTGGAGCTTGCCCGCGTAGTCCCAGTTCATGGACTGCCAGCGGGTGAACTGGTCGAGCACCCATATGCCCGAGAGACGGCTTCCGTTGCCGCTCTTGCCGTTGCCCCCAAAGGGCAGGTGGGCCTCCGCGCCGCTGGTGGAGTTGTTGACGGAGAGCATCCCCGCGATGTTGCGCTCCCTAAATCGCAGCGCGTTCGTCGCGTCGGTGGTGTAGATCGCGGCCGAGAGGCCGTAGCCATGCCCATTGGAGAGGGCTATAGCCTCGTCGAAGTCCGAAAACGAGGCGACGCCGACGATAGGGCCGAAGGTCTCTGTGCGGTAGATCTCATCCTCCATCGTAACGCCTTCGACGATGGTCGGGTGGTCGTAGATGCCGGTCTCAGGGTCTCCGACGAAGCCCTCGCGTGGGTTGTCGGCGGAGATCCTGCCCGTCCCACTCGAACCGTGGATGCTGTGATGGGTCTCGATCAGCTCGAGCCACCCCAAAAACCGCTCGTGGAAGTGCTCGCTGAGCATGGGTCCGTACAGCACGTCTTTCGTGGGATCCCCCACCGGCGCTTCCTCGACGGCGCTGGCGAACCTGGACACAAACTCCTCGTGGATGGACTCGTGGACGATAACGGTACCAAGGGAGGTGCAGCGCTGGCCCGCCGTTCCGAAGCCCGAGAACAGGGCGCCTTCGACGGCGAGGTCGAGGTCCGCATCAGGCATGACTACGAGGGGATTCTTGCCTCCGAGCTCCAGGCAGGGAGACTGCATGTGCCTTCCGCACAGCTCGCCTATCCTCTTCCCGACCTCGGAAGAGCCCGTAAAGCCGACCTTGTCGACGAACCCTTCATCAAGGGCTTTCTCCAACCCCTCGAAGATCGCCGGTCCTTCGGCCTGCACCACGTTGAGGACGCCGTCGGGGAGCCCGCCGGCCATGAAGAGCCTTGCCAGGGCGTCGCCGATAGCGGGGGAGTACTCGGCGGGCTTCCAGACCACGGCGTTGCCGCAGGTGAGGGCGGGGATCAGGTACCAAGAAGGGACCGCGACGGGGAAGTTACCGGCCGTGATGATGGACGCGACGCCCACAGGAACGCGGAAGGTGAAGAGCTGTTTGTCGGGCATCTCCGAAGGGACGGTCTGGCCGTAAAGGCGTCGCCCCTCGCCGGTAAAGAAGTCGCAGGTGTCTATAATCTCCTGCACCTCACCGAGAGACTCCGCGTAAGGCTTCCCGATCTCACGGGTCACCAGCCGCGCGAGCGCTTCCCTGTTGTTCTCGACGACGCGCCCGATCTTCTTTACTACCTGAGAGCGGATCGGGGCAGGTACAGATGCCCACTCCCGCTGCGCCTCGCGCGCAGCCTTGCACGCCTCCACGAACGTGCCGGCGTCCCCGAGCGACACCTCGGCCACCGTCTCGGACGTACGAGCCGGGTTCGTCGAAGTCATGTGCCCGCCGGGCGCGCCCTCGGGAGCGCGGCCCCCTATCATTGAGGCCACGGTTCGGGTCTCTGAAGCTATTCCTTCACGGGCGTCGGTGGTACGCATTCTCTACCTCCAGGCCTCTCTGCTCTGTCTATATTGCCACTATCCTACACCAAAGCCTCGAGACGCTCCTTACAGTAAAATCAGGGTGTATAGAGCGTCATACAGGTCGTATTGTGGAGTTTTTCAGATATGGGAATAGTGGACAAGGCCATAGCGAACTCGGTGCCAGCCATCCCGCGGCCTATCGTGAAGAGGATCTCCAGCCGCTACATAGCCGGCGATACGCTGGATGAGGCGCTCTCCACGGTCAGGGCCCTCAACGAGCAGGGCTGCGTTGCCACCATCGACCTCCTCGGGGAGAGCACCGAGAGCAAGGCCGATGCCGCTGCGAAGCTGAAGGACTACGAGAAGGTCGTCGATGCGCTCGACGAACACGGGCTGAGGAGCGGTATCTCGGTCAAGCTGACCGGGCTCGGGCTGACCTTGAACGAGCAGCTTTGCAGGGCAAACCTGGAGGAGATCGTCGACTACGCCGGGGAGCGGGGCCGCTTTGTGCGGGTCGACATGGAGGACTCGCCGCACACGGAGGCGACGCTACAGATCGTTCACGACACGTACGGGCACCATGAGAATACCGGCGCGGTCCTGCAGGCTTACATGCGCCGCAGCATCGAGGACGTGCAACACGTCATCGACGCGGGGTTCTCCGTGCGCCTGTGCAAGGGTATCTACGACGAGCCCCGCGACATAGCCTACAAGGACTTCGATACCGTCCGCCAGAACTACATCTTCCTGCTCGACGAGCTCTTAAAGGGCGGCGTCTACGTCGGCATAGCGACGCACGACGAGTTCCTGATCTGGCACGCCCTCAGGCTCATCCACCAGCTCGAAGTTCCCGAGGACCGCTACGAGTTTCAGATGCTCCTCGGGGTCGACGAGGAGCTGAGGAGTATACTGGTCGGTGCCGGGCACAAGCTCAGGGTCTACGTTCCCTTCGGGGAGGACTGGTACGAGTACTCGACCAGGCGCCTCAAGGAGAACCCCAAGATCGCCGGCTACGTCGCGAGGGACGTAATCGGGAGCATAACCGCCAGGGTGAAGAGATAGGAGCCTCACGTGGGACTGATACCGTACAAAAACGAAGTGTATCTCGACTGGTCCGACGAGAAGAACCTCGAGGCCATGCGGGCCGCACTGAAAGACGTGGGCTCTAGGCTGGACCGGAGCTATCCCGCGATCATCGGCGGCAAGCGGGTGGAGACGGACGGCGAGATAGTGTCGGTGAATCCGGCCGATCCCTCGCAGGTGGTAGGCCGTACGGCCAGCGCAACGGAGCGCGAGGCGGACATGGCTCTGGAGACGGCCACGGGCGCGTTCGAGCGCTGGAGCCGCACCTCGCCCGAGGCGCGGGCACGTATTCTGCTCAGGGCTTCGGCGATCATGAAGCGCAGGAGGTTCGAGCTTCTGGCCTGGGAGGCCTACGAGGGTGGCAAGCCCTGGGCCGAGGCCGACGCCCAGGTGGCCGAGGCAATAGACTTCCTGGAGTACTACGCCAGGGAGATGCTGCGCCTTGGGGCCGGGGTCGAGATCTACTCGGTTCCCGGTGAGGAGAGCCGCTACACCTACCAGCCGATGGGCGTCGGGGTCATCATCGCCCCCTGGAACTTCCCCACCGCCATTCTTACGGGGATGTCGAGCGCTGCCATCGTTGCAGGAAACACCGTCATCATGAAGCCCTCAGAGTTCACGAGCGTCATAGGGGCCGTCGTCGCCGAGATCTTCGAGGAGGCCGGCCTGCCCGAGGGTGTCTTGAACTTCCTCCCAGGCTACGGCTCAGAGGTTGGGGACTATCTGGTGGAGGATGCAAGGACGCGTTTTATCTCCTTTACCGGTTCGATGAAGACGGGACTTAGGATAAACGAGCTGGCGGCCAGACAGATAGAGAACCAGCGCTGGGTCAAGAGGGTCATAGCCGAGATGGGCGGCAAGGACGCCATGGTAATAGATGACTCGGCGGACCTAGACTCCGCCGCCTCAGACATAGTTAAGAGCGCCTACGGCTACTCGGGCCAGAAGTGCAGCGCGGCGAGCCGCGCTATCCTGCACGCCGACGTCTACGACGAGGTCCTGGATAAGGTCCTCCAGAAGGCTAAGGCGCTCAAGATCGGTGGCCCGGAGAGCGCTGATGTGAACGTCGGGCCTGTAATAAGCGAGCCGCAGTTCGAGAAGGTCGCCGGCTATGTAGACGTGGGCAAGCAGGAGGGCGAACGCGTCCTTGGCGAAGACCCAGGAGACCCCGACAACGGCTACTTCATCAGCCCGACTATCTTCGAGGTCGAGCGCGAGGCCAGGGTTGCGCGCGAGGAGATCTTCGGCCCCGTCCTCTCCGTCATAAAGGCCGGCGACTTCGACGAAGCCCTCCACGTCGCCAACGACAGCCCCTACGGCCTTACAGGTGGCGTCTACTCCAGGAACCGCGACCACCTCGAGCGAGCGCGTCGGGAGTTCAAGGCAGGCAACGTCTACTTCAACCGCAGCATTACCGGCGCCCTCGTCGGCGTCCAACCCTTTGGGGGCTTCGGCATGAGCGGCACTGACTCCAAGGCCGGCGGCCCCGACTACCTGCCGCTACACATGCTCGCCAGGACGGTGGTCGAGAGATTTTGAAAGCATTTCAGCCTGTCAGTACGCGCCCTGTCGGGCACCTGTCAGCATTTCAGCTTTCTTCGTTGAGATGATTAGCCGGACGAGGGCTCTGTGTGCTGGGCTTCTTGCGAACCACCGGGTTCGCGGGCGTCGGCGAGCGGCGCTACGGACACCCTGGCTGAGGAGCGAGGGCCTAAGGCCCGAAGCGTGCTGAAATGCTGACAAGCGGAGCCCGAAGGGCGCAGCGTGCTGACAAGCCTGCGAAGCAGGCGTGCTGAAATTACTCTGGGGCCCTGAGACCTTCCCTGGCGCGCTCGAACTTGCCCGAGAGGATGGTGGCCGCCTGTATGACTGGGCTTAGGGCGGGGCCGTACGGCGGTGCGTAGGCCAGGTCTATGTTGACGAGGTCGGGGTAGGATAGCCTGCCCCAGAGGGCCGCGGCGCAGATATCGGTGAGCTTGTCGGCGCCAGAGCCCGCGGACTCCGCGCCGAGCAGTCGGCCCGTCGCCCCATCTGCCATGAGCTTGAGGAACACTCTTTGCGCGCCTGGGTAGTAGGCTGCGCGATCGTAGGCTTCCAGGCCGGCGCTCACGACCTCGAAGCCAGCGTCTTCGGCCTCCTTTTCGGAGAGTCCTGTCTTGCCAATGTCGAGGTCGAAGACCTTGAAGATGCCTGTGCCAAGTATGCCTGGGAACTCCAGGGTCTCTTTACCCGTGGCCGCGTTTGTGCCTGCGACGCGGCCCATCTGGTTCGCGGTATCGCCGAGGGGTACCCAGGTAGGTCTGCTGCTCACAAGGTTGGTCGTCTCCACGCAGTCCCCTGCAGCCCAGGTGTCAGGGAGGCTGGTCTTCATGTAACGGTCCACCAGGATGGCTCCTGTGGTCCCGATCTCCACCCCTGCTTCAGCGGCAAGCTCGACGTTCGGCCTTATCCCGACGCCGACGATGACCAGGCCCGTCTCCAGCTCTCTGGCCCCGAACTTTACGCCCCCGACATGCCCTTCGCCGGTGAACTCATCGACCTTCTCGCCTGTGTAGACGCCGACGCCATTGGCTTCGAGCTCGGCCTCCACGTTCTCCGAGACCTCGGGGCCGTAGGCGAGGGCGACCCTGTCCTCCCCTTCGATCAAGGAGACCTCCATCCCGAGCCGGCACAGGTTCTCAGCGACCTCGAGCCCGATGTAGCCCCCTCCGACTATCGTCGCCTTCCCGGGGGACTGCTCCTCGATATATCTACCTATCTCATCGGTGTCCGTCAGGAAGCGGAGCTTGAAGACGCCTTCGAGCTCAGCACCGGGGATGGGGGGGAGGACGGCCCGCGCGCCGGTCGCTATGACGAGCCGGTCGTATGTGTCTTCGAAAACCTCGCCCGTCTTTAGGTTCAGCACCGAAAGCTTCTTCTCGGCGGGGTCCATCTTCTCTACACTGTGGCGGACAAGGACCTCGACGTCCTTCTCGGCGAACTGCTCGGGCGTGCGAGCCACAAGGTCGTCGCGTTCTTCGACCACGCCGGAGAGTAGATAAGGCAGGCCGCACTCGCTTATGGAGGGCTCCGGTTCCTCCTGGTAGACCGTGATCTCAATGTCGGGGTCCAGCCTGCGTGCCCTCGAGGCGGCCTTCGTCCCTGCCGCCACGCCACCCAAGATCACAAGCCGCATAGATGAGAATCCTCCCGCTCTGCCTACCACCCCAGTCTACAGGCTTTGCCCCGACTGCGAAGTAGGCTCTGTCACGCCAGCCACGCAACCCGGCGCAAGAAGAAGCCCCCGGGAGTGCAGTCCGGGGGCTTTCACTCTCACTTGCACGTGCTATTGAGATCTTACTCTGCTAGGCGCTCCTTGCTGCCTGGTAGCGCCTCTCGGCCTCATCCCAGTTTACGACCTCCCACCAGGCACCTATGTACTCAGGTCGGCGGTTCTGGTACTTCAGGTAGTAAGCGTGCTCCCACACATCCAACCCTATAACTGGCGTCTTGCCCTCCATGAGTGGTGAGTCCTGGTTCGGGGTGGTCTCTATAGAGAGCGAGCCATCCGGGTTTGCTATGAGCCAGCACCACCCACTTCCAAAGAGCGCCCCAGGTGCTGCTGCTGCCCCAAAGCTCTCTTTGAAGGAGTCAAACGATCCGAACGAGGAGTCTATGGCTTGTGCCAGATCTCCCGAAGGCTCTCCCCCTCCCTGACCGCTCGGGCCCATGATCTGCCAGAACATGGAGTGGTTTGAGTGTCCACCACCGTTGTTCCTTACAGCAGTTCTTATGTCTTCTGGGACAGAGTCCAGGTTGGCGAGTAGCTCCTCCAGGGAACCTGGGTCGGCCTCGGGGTGCTTCTCCAGGGCACCGTTGAGGTTGGTGACGTAAGTATTGTGGTGTTTTTCGTGGTGGAGGTGCATGGTCTGTTCATCTATGGTGGGCTCTAAGGCATCGTAACCGTAGGGCAGTTGTGGTAGCTCGTATGCCACTTCCGTTTCTCCTCTCGTGGTCTGGCTGTTCCTTACACACCTTCTTATACCCCGAAATCGCGGGCTCTTAACGTCGTGAGGAGGTTGTGCGGCCACCTTCACCAGGCGGGTCCGGGGTTGTGGAAGGCTGTAGAATACGGAGATTGGAGACTTCCTCTTCACGCACCTGGCGCGGTGGAGACCCGGAGCGTCCCGCTTCGGAGGAGATGCGGCGCCTGTTAGACCGGGCTGTGGCGGCGAGCTCGAACGGCATCGTCATTACAGACCCGAAGCTGCCGGACAACCCCATCGTCTACGTCAATCCCGCATTCGAGAAGATCTCGGGCTATGCTGCGGACGAGGTTAGGGGACACAACTGCCGGTTCTTACAGGCTGACGACCGTGACCAGTCATCGCTCGCCGAGTTGCGGGAGGCGCTCACAGAAGAGCGGGAGTGCAAGGTGGTCTTGAGGAACTACCGCAAGGACGGGACGCCGTTCTGGAACGAGTTGTACGTCTCGCCCGTCCACGACGAGGAGGGTCGGCTGACCAACTTCGTCGGCGTCCAGAACGACATCACAGAACGGCGAGGGATCGAGGAGATCCTGCGTGAGAGCGAAGAACGTTTCAGGGCCACCTTCGAACACGCCGCCATCGGTGCTGCGCAGGTCGGTATCGACGGCCGCTGGCTGCGCGTAAACCGGCGCCTGACCGAGATCGTGGGCTACGAGCGGGAGGAGCTCCTTCAGAGGACGTTCCAGGACATTACTCATCCCGATGACCTCGAAGGGGATCTCGAACAGATGCGGCGGCTGCTCTTGGGCGAGCTCCAGACGTACGCGATGGAGAAGCGGTACCTGAAGAAAGGCGGCCCAGAGGTCTGGGTGAACCTTACCGTTTCGCTGGTGCGAGATGCTTCGGGGGAACCCGCCTACTTTATCGCGGTGGTCGAGGACATCAGCGAGCGCAAGAAGACGGAGGAGGAGCGTGACCTGCTGCTCGTAAGGGAGCAACTCGCGCGGGCTGAGGCGGTGGCGGCCAGGCGGCGCCTGACGTTGCTCGCAGCGGCCGGTCCGGCGCTCTCGGCCTCGCTCGATTACGAGCAGACGCTCGAGGATATCACGCACCTCCTCGTGCCCGAGCTCGCTGACTGGTGCCTGCTCGACATCGTAGAGGACGACGGGAGCGTGGACCAACTCGCCGTTGCGCACGCCGAAGAGGAGAAGGAGGACCTCCTGAGGAGGCTCAGGGAGTACAGACGGTTCGGGGAGGGAGACCCTGGGAGCACGGCCGAGGTGCTCAGGACAGGTCAGTCCGTGCTCCTCCCCGATCTACCCGACGCCACCTTCTACGAACGCGAGCTGGAAGGCGAGCACCTGGAGATCGTGAAGCGGCTGGAGCCCCACTCCCTGATGTGCGTCCCGCTACTGGCGAGGGGGAAGACCAGGGGCGCCATAACGCTCGTCTCGTCGAGCCTGAATCGCCACTACGATGAAGAGGATCTCCTGCTGGCAGAAAATCTCGCCTATCGCTGCGCCCTGGCGGCGGACAACGCCCGCTTGTACAGGGATCACAGTGAGATAGCACGCGTTTTGCAGAGGAGCCTGCTTCCGCCGCACCTGCCGGAGATCTTCGGCGTCGAGGTCGGCGCCGAGTACCTGTCCGTCGGGGAGGCCAACGACGTGGGAGGGGACTTCTACGACCTCATAAACACCGTGGAGGACGGCTGGATCTGCGCCATAGGGGACGTGCGTGGCAAGGGGGTCGAGGCGGCGTCCGTGACGGCCCTCGCCCGCTACACCATCCGCGCCGTCACCCTGAAAGACGACAGGCCCTCTGAGGTCCTCGCTGCCCTCAACGAGGCTATGCTCCGCCAGCTTCCCGAGGACCGCTTCTGCACGGCAGCCTGCGTCCGTCTCGAGCCCCAGGACGGCTCGGCGGGAGTCGGGGTGGACGTCTCACGGGCCGGCCATCCGCCGCCACTTTTGGTCCGCTCCGGCGGCGAGGTGGAGGAGGTCGGCTGTTCAGGTAGGGTGCTCGGCGTGTTCCCCGACGCGGAGCTCAGGGACACGTCGCTGCGCCTCATGCCCGGCGAGGCGCTCGTCCTCTACACCGACGGCGTCACCGAGGCGCGCTCCCCCGACGGAGACTTCTTCGGCGAAGGCAGGTTGCGCCGTCTCCTCAGCTCCTGCGCCGGCTGCGACGCGGTGACGTTGGCCAGGAGGATCAAAGGCGTCGTCCTGGATTTCCAGGAGGGCTATCCGCGGGACGACCTCGCCATCCTGGTCCTACGCGCCAGTGACTGAGCGGCGCCTGCGGAGCAAGGCTAGTGCACCTAACCCCGCCGCTGCAGAGGCCGCGGCCGCGAGCTGGATGGTCCAGATCAGGGCCGGAAGACGCGCCTCGAGCAGGGTGCCCGCTACGATGGGGCTGAAGCCGCAGGCGACGCCGAAGCAGGCACCGAAAAGGCCGAGGTAGGTGCCCCTGAGCCGCGCCGGCGCGAGCTCGGCGGCCAACGAAGCGCCGGCGACCTCGAGGACCATCTCGGCCAGCGTGAAGAACAGGACGAAGGCGACGAGGATGCCAAGGAAGGATTCGCTCAGGAGGAGCGTCGCCGCAGAGGCCGCGAAGAGGGCGGCCCCGGCGAGCAGCGCGACGACCCTGGATCCACGGTCGATCAAGTAAGAGACGGGGAGCTGGAAGAGTATGACCATGAGCCCGTTAGCGCCGAGGA
>DASQWQ010000023.1:0-2310 GCA_035640175.1 Rubrobacter sp.
GTTTTTGTGGTGTGCCAGGCCTCGGTCGGTGGCACCATGCCTATAGGGGTTAACCCGCTGGGGAAAGTGGGTCGGGAAGGAGGAGATGAAGTGTGGCTAGCGTGATCCGGATCAATGCGGGCGGCTCCACCACGATGGAGAAGATCGGGTTGAGTCTCGAGCAGGCCAGAGAATTGGCCGCACGCTTGAGGGAGGCGGGCGAACCCCCTGGATGCGCTTGGTGCGTAGGGTTGGACGAGGAGGAAGAGGAGGCCGATGGCTAACGGCCGGGGTCCCTATACACTATGGTCCCCAGCCCTCTCTTTGCGATAGCCTCGGTACTATTGCCCCGTGTAGGATTGCCGAACGCGTTCGGTATACGAGCAGAATAAGGGTGCTGGCGCTCACGGGTTGCAAAAGCCCCTTTCAGTAGCTCATAGCAACCCGTGAGCGCCAGGCTGTCATTTAGACCGGTAAGCCCCAACGCACCGATCCAGGAGGTAGGTTGCCTCTACTTATCGAGCTGCCGAGAGCAAGGGTTCCTGGAAACATCGGTACGGGTACGAGGGCTGTAGGAGTAAAGGCGAATCGAGGACTCGGGGCGGGAACGCACCTTGCACGCAAAGCGATGATCCGGATGCTCGACCACACCGCCGACGTCGGCTTCGAGGTGGCGGAGGCCCCAAGGCTCGAGGACCTCTTCGACGAGGCCCGACAAGCGCTGCTCATGACAGTATTCGAGGAGCCCCCAGAGGGGGGCGAGTACGAGGACTCGGTGCGGCTCTCAGCCCCCGACCTTGAGACCCTCCTGGTGCGCCGGATAAACGAGCTCGTCTTCCTCGTCCAGGGTGATGGTTTCGTCCCGGCCGGCGCGGACCTCCGGATCGAGGAGGCCGGCGAAGAAGGCTTCTCCCTCGAAGCACGTCTGACCGGCGCCCCTTTGGACCTAGAAGGCTACGGTTGGCAGGGCGAGATAAAGAGCGCGACATTCCACGGGCTGGAGGTGACGCACGGAAGTTTGGGCTGGCGGGCTCAGATGATCTTGGACGTCTAGGCCTCGTTGAGAAAGGACAGAGCAGTGAACATCGAGCACCTCTCCGGATTCAGGTATCGTATCCCCAAAGAGGGGAAGATGCGCGTGGAGGCAGCGTTCTACGCCTCCGAGGGCATCCTCAAAGACCTGAAGGACGAAAGCTACGCCTCGCTGCAGCAGATCTGCAACGTGGCGACGCTGCCTGGGGTGGTCGAGCCGACCTTGACCATGCCAGACATCCACTGGGGGTACGGCTTTCCCATAGGCGGGGTCGGAGCCTTCGATCCGGAGGAGGGAGGTGTGGTCAGTCCCGGCGGGGTGGGTTTTGACATCAACTGTGGGGTGCGGCTTCTACTCTCCGATCTAAACCGGGAAGAGATGGAGCCTCACGAGGGTAGATTAGCGAAGAACCCGCAAAAGAACCGCCTTGCGGACGCGCTCTACGGGGGCATACCGTCGGGGGTAGGCAAGGGACGCAAGGATGTCGGCTTTAGCAGAAAAGACCTCGAGGAGATCCTGGTCGAGGGGGCCGGTGCGCTGGTGAAGCGCGGCTATGGGGAGACCGAGGATTTGGAGAACATAGAGTCAGGTGGGCGCCTCCTCGGCGCCGATCCCGATCATGTCTCCGACCGGGCCTACGAGCGCGGCGTCTCACAGCTCGGCACCTTAGGGTCGGGCAACCACTTCCTCGAGGTGCAATACATCGACGAGATCTACGACGAAGAAGCGGCCCAAGCCTTCGGTCTCGATCTGGGACAGGTCACGGTGCTCATCCATTCCGGCTCCCGGGGCCTCGGGCACCAGGTTTGCCAGGACTACGTCGAGCGCTGCATGGGAGCGGCCGAAAGGTACGAGATAGAGCTCGAGGATAGGCAGCTCGCCGCAGCTCCCATAAAGAGCCCAGAGGGCAGGGCCTATCTCGGGGCTATGTCCGCTGCGGCCAACTTCGCCTTCGCCAACCGGCAGCTCATTACCCACTTCACGCGTCGGGCCTTCGAGGGAGCGGGGTTCGACTCCGAGAAGCACCGCTTGAGGGTGCTCTACGACCTCGCGCACAACAACGCGAAGTTCGAGGAGCATGACGGGCGCGAGGTGCTGGTGCACCGTAAGGGGGCCACCCGCGCCTTCGGTCCCGGTAACGAGGAGCTGCCGGAGCGCTATCGCTCGGTAGGCCAGCCGGTCCTGGTGCCGGGGGACATGGGCCGCTACTCCTTCATTCTGGCCGGCACCGAAGAGGCGATGAGCGAGACCTTCGGCTCCAGCGCACACGGAGCGGGGCGCAAGATGGGCCGCCGTGC
>DASQWQ010000024.1:0-4955 GCA_035640175.1 Rubrobacter sp.
CGATGAGCGGTATACGGATGTCCTCCTCGTAGGCCGTCCACTTTCCGGCTCCTAGCCTGTGCTGGCCCAGATGGAAGCCGTTGTCGGAGGTGAATACTATATACGTGTTATCCAGCTCGCCGCTGTCGTGCAGCGCTTTGAGGAGGTCTCCTACCATGTCGTCCACGGCCAGCATAGACTGCAACCTCTTGCGGTAGAGCTCTTCCATGTATTTCTTCTGTTCCAGGCTCAGGGGGGGGTTGTCGCTTACCCAGCCTGGCTTGTCAGAGACGTCCTTCTCGTCGAATGAAGGCGGACGCGGCAGCGAAACGTTAGGGTAGGCATTGTCATCCCTGGGGGCCGGGGTGGCCGGCTGGTGGGGGGCTTTCGTACCGATCCACATTAGGAAGGGCCTGTCTGCCGTGAAGAAGGGCGGGTCGGCCCCAGACGTACGTGTTATGTAGTCTGAGGCCTTGTCCGAGATCACGTCGGTATCGTAGTAGGACTCGGTATCGTAGTTGACCAGATGTCCGTTCTCGTTGAACGTGTGGCTGAGGAAGTTGCCCGTCACCGCATACCACTCGTCCCACCCTGGAGGAATGTAGGTCTCTTTGTAGCCGTTGAGATACTTCCCGAAGAAGGCCGTCCTGTAGCCCTGCTCCTTGACCCAAGTGGCCATCGTCGAGTTCTCGTGGCCGAGGAAGCGGAACTTCTGAAAGCCGCCGCGCGGCGGGTCGTTGCTGAGGATCTGGTGGGCGTGGGTGTACTGGCCGCGCAGGATGGTGGCCCGGCTGGGGCAGCACAGGGAGTTTGTCACGAACGCGTTGTCGAAGGTCGTGCCCTTGTCTATGAGCAGCGACTTCAGGTTGGGCATGTGTTGCAGCGCGCGGGGTTTCAAGTCGTTTACGGCCAGATCGTCGGTGAGGACCAGGATTACGTTCGGGGGTTTCGGCTCCTGCTTCCGGTTCTCGGCCTGTTTCCCCTCAGCCGAAGGGAAGCAGGCCGAGAGAGCACAGGCCACGGCCACGCCGAGGAGCGCGTACATAGCTACCGAGAGTATTCTCTTGGTCTGATCCACTGCCATCACGTCCGCATTGCCGGACGGTGCACCGAGGGGCGCCGTTCGGATATCCTTTAGCTAAACCATGGGGAGGGTACTTACAAGCTTCTTCGAGTCACTCGACCTTCCGGGTCTGTGTTTCCTCCAGCTTAAGTGTTATACATTCCCGCGATGGGCGAGTCCAATTCCAGAAGACCGGCGAGGCGCAAGGAGCCGGAGGCAAGAGCAGGTCCCCTTCGGTCTTCAAGACCGCTCGGAGGTGGGCCCGACGCTCCACGGGGCGCCACAAACAAGCTCTCGCGGAGCGGCGTTTGATCTCTGATCTGCTTCAGGCTCTCCCCGCAGCCTTCCTGATCGGGGTTATGCCAGGATGGTTCTGGACGCGGTGCCTGCTGGCGTCAGGTGACCGCGCCGAGCAGCTCGCCTACACCGTAGCGCTCTCCCTCACGCTCGTGCCTACAGTCGCGCTCGCGCAGACTTATCTCTTTACCACGGGCGTCACCTTCGCGGTGACCGTCGTCTCGGTGGCGCTGGTATTCCTGGCAGGCCTTGCCGCCTACCTGCTGTTCGGGCCGGCCAAAGGCCCCGAGGAGCCACTCTCCATCCCGCCTTCGCCCCCCGGCCTTCCAACGCTCGCACCCCTCGCCGCAGCCCTCGCGCTGGCTTTGGTAATGTTCCTCGGTATTGCGCCGGGAGAGTGGTTGATGATCCCAATAGCGGTCCTTGTACTCGCTGCTGGGGTCGCCTACTGGTCGACACTGCAGGGGAGAGACGCCCCTCCGGCAGGGCTCGGGAGATCCATCCCCGCGGCGGGACGCTACGCGTTGCTCTCCCTCGTGCTCCTACTCGTGCTCGCGCGCGGCTACCTCGGCCCCATCGTAAACGGCTGGTCCTACCCCAGGGGCGTGGACCGCTACGAGCACGCGGTGATGGCTGGCATGATGATGAGGGAAGGGTCCAGTGAGTCGTTCATGCTGTACCCACCAGGCTTCCACCTCCTTACCGCCATGATCTCGCGCCTGAGCGGCTTCGGGCCGCTAGAGGTCTTCCCGATCCTTGCCCCCACACTCCCGTTGATGTGTGCGCTGGCGTGTTACGCGCTTGCGAAGCGCCTCTGGGGCTGGGAGTACGGGGTGGCCGCAGCCCTTACCTCGGGCCTGCTCCTCGGCGGCACTTACCTGCACTTCGAGGAGGCCCGCTACCCGAACTTCATAGGGGAGTATTTCCTGATCGTGCTGGCCGTCGCCGCCCTGGTCGGGATGTACGCCTCGTCGTCGGCGCGCGCAGGTCTCTTGCTCGCACTACTCGGCTCCTCGACGGTCCTCTACCACCAGATAGCGGGCTACAGCCTCGCCGTACTGCTCGGATTGGTATGCGTTCTTTTCCTGCCTTATGTGCTCCTAAGGGACCGCAGGAAAGGGGTCTACCTCGCTCTCTCGCTCGCGCTCCTCGGTCTCCTCTCCGTGGTCTACGCCTGGGACACCTACGACCTGCCTAGCCTGGTAGCAGGGATGCTCGGCGGGTCGGAGACGGGGAGGGGAGGGGAGGCCGTGGCGATGGCGATCGGAACCAAGCCGGCGAACGGTCCTGGACACTTCCTTACGACGATGTCACACCCTGTTCTCTGGCTCGGCCTGCTCGGCATGCCGCTCATGCTCGCAGGCACTAAGAGCGCGAGGGGGACGCCTGACATCCTTGCGCGCCTCACCCTGCTAGTGTGGACCCTGCTGCTGTTCTTCGGCAGCCTGACATCCTACAGCGGCTTTCCCGACCGCTTCGAGCGTGACCTCGGCGTTCCCCTGGCGCTGCTCGCAGCCCTGGCCCTCGTGACCGTGCTGCGGTGGTCGCCTCAGTCGGATGGACGCATCGTCTTCGCGGCGGCCCTGCTCGCTATCGCCCTTTCGGTGACCCTCGTGGGTGCGCAATCCGTCCAAAGCCTGGAGCAAGCTGCAGGACCTAGCACACGACCCAAAGACAGGCCGCCTCCGGCCGAGGTCGTCGCCGCTGGCGCTTGGCTCAAGCAGCACAACGACGGGGGAAGCATAGTCGCGACCCCTTACCTCGAGCACGTCCCGAGCCGGGCCATGCTCGCGATGGGCGGGTACACGCGGATGCAGTCCTACGACGCGGCCAGGATAAGGCGGGCGAGGGACCTCCCGCCCTTCGGGGCCCCTCTGCTGTGGGACGCGCTGTGGGTGCTGGAGCACCCGGCGGGTGGGCGTACTGCACAGCTCCTGGAGAAGAACGACGTGCACTACATCGTGTTCCACAAGCGCTATCCGTGGATAGACTGGCGTCCTTTCGCGCTCCAGAGGGGCCTCTACAGGACGGCCTATGAGAACGACAGCGTCATCATCTTCGCGCCCCGCCAGAACTAGCAACCGCTGGGGCCGGATTACCCGCCCGAACCTCTACAGGACGGCCTTCCAGAACAGGGACGTGCTGATCGTCGAGAGACGCTTATCCTCCAGATTAAGAGCGGGCGCGGCTATAATCCCCTCCACGGCTTCGCAAGAGATCCAGGGCCAGTGATGGAGTACGAGAAAGAGAGCAGGAAGAGCACCGGTGTAGCCTTCGTGCTCGCGGTCTACGCCGCGAGCCGCCTGTTCTACCTGATCTCCGGCTCCCTGCTCGCCTACGTCGTACCGACCTCTAGCTTCCAGAGGGTAACGCTGGATGTGCCTTTCAGGAGTATGAACATCTGGTCGCACTGGGACGGTGAGCACTACGTGGCACTGGCCATGGGTGGGTACCTCCAGCCCCCAGAGAACGTCTCTCCGGCTTTCTTTCCCCTGTACCCGCTTCTTCTCAGATCCTTCGCAGAGCTCTTCGGCGGTCCTATCTCGAAGGAAGCCCTCTCCGTATGGGCTCCCCTCCTCTCCATGCTGTTTCTGCCTTTCGCCCTCTACTTTATCTACCAAATAGCCCTGGACGAATTCGATGAGGGAGTGGCAAGAGCCTCCGTCCTTACCCTCGCCTTCTTCCCAACAACCTTCTTCTTGAACGCCGCCTACACAGAGAGTCTGTTCCTCTCTCTGTCTGCGGGAGCTCTGTGGGCTGTGAGGGTAAGGAAGGATCTGCTGGTTGCGTGTATTTTGGCCGCTCTTGCAGGGGCCACGCGCAACGTCGGGGTGTTTCTGATGGTACCTCTGATATATGAGTGGATAAAGGACATAGAGAACTATCGTTGGCGTGGGATTTACCTTTTGGTGGCGCCGTGTGGGCTACTAGCATACATGGGATACTTATGGGTGCGTTTCGGTGACCCCCTGCTCTTCTACTCAGCGCAGAAGAGTTGGGGAAGACAGGCTGCCGGACCGCTCGACACTATGGCTAGAGCCTGGGCGTCTGCGGTCGAAGGAGCGGGTGGGCTCCTCGACCCTGGTCTGTGGGCCCATCCCGCTCTCAGCAATGTGGCGAACCACCTCGCTGGGGCGGGCAATTTTTTCAACCTGGCTATCTTCGTTTTCGCCGTGGTCGTGCTGCTCGCGGGTTTGAGAGAGCTGTCCCTATCCCTGATCGTCTACGGCTTGCTGCTCGTCGTCCCAGCCACGCTCTTCGGGACGCCGGAGAGTCCGCTGATGGGTACCCCACGGTACGTGCTCGTCGCGTTTCCCATCTTTATCGTGCTCGGGCTACTGTCCAGGAACAAACCGCTCTTCGGCGGATGGCTGGCCCTGAGCGTCCTCGCATCCTTGCTTCCGTGCGCGCTGTTCGTGAGCTGGCGGTTCGTCGCATGATAGCGGGATAGGGAAGGGCACCCTTCCCTATCCCGCTATCAGCATGCTTCGGCCTGCGGCCTTCGCTTGTCAGCTAGTCAGCACGCCGCCTATCGGCGGCTTGTCAGCATTTCAGCCAGTACCTGCCAGCGAAGCTCCCACATATGGCCAGACTCCGTGGCACACGATGCCGGGCC
>DASQWQ010000025.1:0-4284 GCA_035640175.1 Rubrobacter sp.
ACGACCGAAAGACTAGAACAACCCATCGCGTGAACTGCTGAGGGATAATGACGTTCTAGGACTACCTCAGTAGTGTCAGGAGGCCCTCGGCCATGAGCTGCGGGACCTCTATCGAATAGAGTATTGGGCTTACCTATGCCGAAGAAGGAGAGCCGACGAGCGGACTCGAAGCGCTTTCCTGCTCCAGCTACGAGTGTTAATTCAGGCGTTGCAGAGATTTGCACGGGGTTGCAGAGACCGCATATCTAAGCCGGTTGCTTTGCTCCGGCTTGCCGCGCGTTGCACGGTATTGCGTTCCCGGTGGTGTCAGAGTGGTCTCAATTGCACCCTCGTATCCACGTAACTCAGTCGTCCACGTCTAGTTCTCTTGGGTCCTGAAGGTCTTTTCAGTCTACTCACACACGCTTGCCTCTGCGATTGACCGGTGAATTCTTGTTCCCACACCGACGTTGACGTCGCAGGGCACAGGCCGACTACCAAGTAGTGATCATGAGGTCTACCGATTAGGGAACGTGCGACTTTGGGAAGCAAGAGGGTTGCGCAGGAAGTCGAGGAGGAGAGTGTTAACCTCCCGAGGGCGGTCTTCCGCAACCCAGTGGCTCGCCTCCCGCAGCCGCTCGACGCGCAGAAGGTTCGGGACCCAGAGACGGGGCGGCTCGGCGAGCCTCCGGCTCAATGATCGGTCCCTCTCGCCCCAGATCACGAGCACCGGAGCCTCTATCCTTTCCAGTAGCATCCCTATCTCCCGCGGGCTCCGGAGGAAGGAGCGATAGTAGTTGAGGGTCGCGGTGAGCGCCCCCGGCTGTGCCATCGCCTCTACGTACCGCTCGATATCCTCGGCAGTGAACGCCCCCCGCCGCACCGGGTCTCTACGGAAAACGGATTGCAGGAGGGCGAAGTCACCTGTGCGGATGACCGCCTCAGGCAACCGCGGGATCTGAAAAAAGAACATGTAAGAGCTCCTCAGCAGCTGCCCCGGGCTCAGAAGCCCGTCCAGGAACCGAGCCGGGTGGGGGACGTTGAGGATAGCGAGCCTCTCGACGCGTTCAGGGTGGCGCATTGCCGCGATCCAGGCAACTATAGCGCCCCAATCGTGGCCGACCACGCTAGCCGTCCATTCCCCGCAGGCCAGGATCAAACGCTCCACGTCGCGCGCCAACAGCTCGACGCGGTAAGCCCGCACTCCGGACGGTTTGTCCGAGAGGTTGTAGCCGCGCATGTCCGGGGCGATGACCCGGAAGCCGACCTCGACCAGCGCGGGGATCTGGTGCCTCCACTCGTACCAGAACTGCGGGAAGCCGTGCAGCAGCAGCACGAGCGGTCCCTCCCCCGCCTCGACGTAGTGCAGCCGCACGTCCCCGAGATCGGCGTAGCGGTGCCTCAGCTGCACCCCGCACAGCGTCTCGTAAGCCATGCTCCTCCCCTACCCCCCGGCGCAACCCTACAAACGGCGTGGATTCAAGAAGCGCACAGCGGCAAATCAGTATTGCCTCTAACTCACGCAATCGACTTATCTATGCTGTAGAGATCGTAGGTCCTCCAATGCATCCCCTCGGGTTTTCTCCTGGAATGGCCCCGTCTTGTTCGCGCTGCCGTCGAGTCGCTCCCTGATCTTCTGTGGTTGGTGTACTACTGGTGTACAAAAGCCCCGACGCAACGCCGAGGCCTACCTTCATCCCGAGTATTCGGCTTACCTATGCCGAAGAAAGAGAGCTGACGAGCGGACTCGAACCGCTTTCCTGCTCCAGCTACGAGTGTGCTGTTACTTTTGCCCAGTGAGACACAAATAGCACGCCCCGCGGTATGGTAGAGGAGTAGCAGTATTCTGTGGTAGTGAACTTCGGTGCGAAGATCAAGGGTGTCCGGTTGATGGTACGCGACGTCGTGGTGCTGACCCTCACGAACGAGCTCCACCCCTTGGTCCGAAAGCGCCTCATCGAGGTCGTCCAGCTCCTCCAGCTCTACGCTCGTCTTGCGGAGCTCGAGATCGACTCTGGGAAGAGGCCGAGGGCGGGCGATGTGGCGCTGCCGAGTGACATTGGAGAGCGCGTCAGGGATTGGGCGGAGGGCGAGGAGGCGAAGGCTAGGGAGAGGGAGGAGCTTGTAGGGGAGCTCTCGACAGTTATGAAAGATCGCGGGTACGATCCCACACCGATCACAGAGGTGATCGGAGGATGAGAAGAGGCACTCGTTTGCGCTTACGTCTCGAAGTAGGAGGCCAGTACTTTTAGCAGTTCCTTCTTCTCGCCTTCACCCAGAAACGAGGCCCGAAAGGAGTTCTCCGCCACCGCGCGGAAGTCCTCGCGAGCGAAGCCCAGCCCGTCCCTCACGGCACAGTAGTTGTCTGCCACGTAGCCGCCGAAGTAGGCTGGGTCGTCGGAGTTCACCGTCACGCACAACCCCTCCCCCAGCATCCGCTTTACGGGGTGCTCTTCCACTGAGGGAAAGACGCGCAACCTCACGTTGGAAAGCGGGCAGACGGTGAGCGGCACCTGTTCATCCCGCAGCCTCCGTACCAGCCCGGGGTCCTCCACGCACCTGACGCCGTGGTCGATCCGTTCCGCCCCCAGCTCGTCCAAAGCCTGCCGGATGTACTCGGGGGGACCTTCCTCCCCGGGTGGGCCACCCTGCGAAACCCGTGTCTTGCCGCCTCCTCGAAAACCGCCTTGAAGCCCTCGGGCGGGTGGCCGACCTCCGAGGAGTCGAGCCCCACACCTACGATCCGCCCCTTGTAGGGGAGGGCCCGGCGCATGGTCTCGGCGGCCTCATCTGCGCTCAGGTGCCTCAGGAAGCATAAGATCAGGTGCGAAGACACCCCTAGCCGCCTCTGGCCATCGAGGAGGGCCCGGTGGATGCCCGTGATCGCGGTCTCGAAGGCCACGCCCCTGTCGGTGTGGGCCTGCGGGTCGAAAAAGATTTCGGCGTGGCGCACGCCTTGGGAGGTGGCTTTCTGCAGGTAGGCGAAGGTCAGCTCGTAGAAGTCCCTCTCGTGGAGCAGCACCCTGGTGCCCTCGTAGTAGAGGTCTAGGAAGGCCTGCAGGTCGGCGAAGTCGTAGGCCTCGCGAACCTCCCGCACGGAGCCGTACCGAAGCCGCACCCCGTTGCGGGCTGCGATCTCGAACATCATCTGCGGTTCCAAGGAGCCCTCGATGTGGATGTGCAACTCCGCCTTGGGGATCTCCCTCAAGAGCTCGTCGGTGGGCGCAGAATCTCGTAGCCTCATCAACCAAACACTCCTTTCCCCCTCCTCGCTGTAGGCCCCTTCGTCGGCAGGATAGACCAAAGCCAAGCCGCCGACCAGGCACCGTCTCAGCACGGCGTGAACCTCGACTAGGCTGGGCTCAAAGCCCAGGTGCTTGGGCGAATCGAGGAGCTGGAGGCACGGGAGCGCGAGAGGGAGGAGTTGCTGGCCGAGCTCGTCCCCGCGATGGAGGCTCGAGGGCACGACACAGGAGCTGTAAAAACGGTACTGGGCGGCTAGGACATGCGGCTCTATTCAGCGTCCCGCATCTCTATACGACGGCACAGGATATCGTGGCGTCTGCTATGTGCCGGGCCGGGAAATAAGCCACGGACCCGGTCCGGCGGGACGATCCATGCAAGATGCTGGATGCGAACTTCTGAGAATTCACCTTCTAGGCACTTCGGTGAATAAGGCTCCGATCGATGCGCCAGACCCCCTCGGGTGGCATCATGGGATGTCGCCGACCCGTCGGAGGTAAACGCGAGTCGGTAAGGAGGAGAACTTCTATGTCGGCACAGGAGAACATGGCATTGGCCCGCCGTTTCCTGGAGGCACATGTCAAGGGGGACGTGGACACCGTGGACGAGATGCTGGCCTCCGACTTCGTCAGCCACACCAAACTGTTTCCCGATCAAGCGCCCGACCGCGAAGGCGTAAAACGGGCTACCGCCCGACTCTCTGCAGCCATCTCCAACGTCAGCATACTATTCGAGGACCAGGTAGCCGCGGACGAGAAGGTGGTTACCCGCTTGTTCGTTCACGCTACCCACGATCGAGGGGAGCTTATGGGCGTTGCGCCCAGCGGCAGGGAGATGACCAACAGGGCCATCGTCATCCACCGCATCTCAGGGGGCAAGATCGCCGAGGAGTGGGGCATAGGAACGATCGGCTCCAATTTAAGGGGACAGCTTCTAGAGCAAGAAAGGATCGAGCGCGAGCGCATAGAGCAAGATCTGAGGGTGGCCCGAAGCATCCAGCAAGCCTCGCTCCCCAAGGAAGTGCCCGAACTGGAGGGTTGGGAGATCTTCCCCCTCTACCGA
>DASQWQ010000026.1:0-2847 GCA_035640175.1 Rubrobacter sp.
CTCCAATCCCCGGCGATCAGACTACCCGTACGGTACGAAAGGCAAGAACCTGGCAAGGAGGAGGCTGCTTATGGGTCTTATCAGCTGGATAGTGGTCGGAGCCATCGTGGGGCTGCTGGCCAAGCGGATCGTGCCAGGACCGGATCCGGGCCGCTCTATGATCACCGTCCTCCTAGGGATGGCTGGCGCCTCCGTCGGTGGCCTCGTCATGGGCATCCTCGGCGGGTCCGGGACGACGGGTTTCAACGTCTGGTCCGTGCTGGTGGCAACGCTGAGTGCCGTCATCTTGCTGTACCTCTACGGCTTGACTGCAAGACGCACAACCTAACGAGAAAACTCGAAGGAGTGACGCCACATGACCACCTCAGTAACGAGGATTTTGCTGGCCACCGACGGCTCGGAGGAGGCCGCGCTCGCGGGCAGAGCAGCGGCGGATCTCTCTAACAATACGGCCGCGGAACTGCACCTGGTGCACGTGTGGACAGACGTACTACCCCCAGCCTACCCCAGTGTGTCGCTGGACAACTACTCTCGCCTGACCAAAGAAGAAGCTGAAAGGCTCTTGCGCAGGCAGGCGTGGAACGCGCGAATCACAGGAGGTAGGGTTGCGGGACAACACCTCAGAGAAGGTCAGCCAGCAGAGGAGATAATCGCTCTCGCCGAGGAGCTGGAGGTCGACCTCGTGGTCGTCGGCAGCAGCCGGATGGGGAGAGTGAAGCGGCTGATCGTGGGCAGCGTCTCCGAAGGCGTGGTGCATCGAGCTTCGTGTCCGGTGCTGGTCGTATGCGGCGGGACGTGGCCGGTGGGGAGGGTCGTCGTCGCCGACGATGGATCGGAACCGGCGAGGAGGGCCGGCGACCTCGCTGCGGAGATCGCCAGCCTATCCGGGTCCGAGGTCGTCGTTGTACGGGCATACGAACACCCCCCGGAACCGGTAGGTGGCTGGAGTGCCCAGGATCGCCGCAAACTCGACGAGGTGCTCCGGCGCAACCGCCGGGACCTGAAGAAGCGAGCGGAGCAGATCGAAGAGATCGCACCGTGCCGACCGAAGACCAAGCTCATCAAAACGAAGGCCGCGTCCGCCATAAACTTGGTGGCCGAGGAAAGTGAAGGTAAACAGACGCTCTTTGCGCTCGGCAGCCGCGGGCTTAGTGCGCCCAAACGGGCATTGTTGGGCAGCGTGTCGACCGCGGTGATGAGAGCGGCAGATGGACCCGTGCTCGTCGTTCCGCCCTCGGCTCAGGACAACACGACGGAAAGTCCCCTCGGGAGCCAGTAGAACACGATCCGCGAGGAACGCTGCGCGCAGTCTGCCACTGCGCCTGCCCCCGCGTGGTCCTGCCCCGCCTGGTCCCGATGCGTACGGGACCCAGGAAGCCGTTTGTGTTCGAAGCTCCCCTAAGGGGCGTCCTCACAGGTAAGAACGACCGAGACACGAGGAGGAGAAAATGATCAAAAGCGAAAGAATGCGACCAGCTCTGCGTCCACGGGGAAGGCACCCACGCTGGACCTGGTGGTTGCTGGTGAAGAGCGGGAGGTGCCGAATGGAGGTGCTCACCTTGAATGGCGCCGGCGAGTGTACCCTGCCGGCATTCAGCGGAAAGGGCGAAGCAGAGATGTTTCTCTTACTCGGGAAAGAGACGTTCGAGCAACGCTGGTACGTCAGGGAGACCTCGGCCGGGGAACTCGTCTCGATTCTCTACGGGCCCTGCACGGGTGTAGGGAGCGTGGCACTCGATCCGTTACCGGAGATGGCGGCAGAGACGATCCGCCAGGTCAGTGTAAGGCGGGAGAGATTCGTAAGCTGGATTGTCGATAGCCCGTGCTCCTTCTCCTCGGGGGCGAGCTCGCGTCATCACGCTCGTGGGTTGGTGAGACTCCATTGAGCATCATCAGCGGAACTATCACCTACCTTCGCGTCGTCCGGAGCGCCTTTGGTCATACCGTCGCCTCCGACAAGCCAGCTGACGACCCCGACGGATCGCCTGCCGAAGCGCACCTGAAGCCGCCGAAGGAGGGGTTCCGTCCGGACGTAGAGGGTCTCAGGGCCGTGGCCGTAGGCGTGGTCTTGCTCTACCATGCTGGGGTGCCATTCGCGCCAGGCGGCTACGTCGGCGTGGACGTCTTCTTCGTGATCTCGGGCTTCTTGATCACCGGACTGCTCGTGAGAGAGTTGGAGAAGACCGGCACACTCTCACTCGCGCGCTTCTACTCACGGCGTGCCAAGCGCCTGCTACCGCTGACGGTGATCGTGCTCGCCGTCGTAGCGGTTTTGTCCTGGCTACTGTTGGACCCCGTACGCATGGACGAGGTCTCGTTGGGAGTGGTCGCGTCCGGTCTCTACGTCATGAACTGGCTGCTCGCCGCCCGGGCCGCCGACTACTTCGCCGCAGGCCTTGAGGCGAGCCCAGTCCAGCACTTCTGGACGCTTGCTGTTGAGGAGCAGTTCTACCTCCTGTGGCCGGCCCTACTCCTGGCCGCCGCGTGGTGGTGCCGCCGCACGGGCCAGGGCCTGCGGCCGGTGCTCGTGGTGGCCTTCGTGGTCGTCGCGGTCGCTTCCCTCACCTACAGCATCTACTCCACGGAGTTGCAAGCCGGAGCTGCTTACTTTTCCACGCTGACCCGCGGCTGGGAGCTCGCGCTCGGGGGAATGCTGGCGCTCGTGCCTGCCTCTCGCCTGGGGAGGCAGCCCCGATGGGTGGCTTTCGCCCTGGCTTGGGCGGGCCTGGGCGCGATCGCGTACTCGACCTTCCGATTCAACAACGACACCCTCTTCCCGGGGTACGCAGCACTCTTACCGACCCTGGGGACCGCGGCGATCATCGCCGCGGGGTTCGCGACGACCTC
>DASQWQ010000027.1:0-3177 GCA_035640175.1 Rubrobacter sp.
AATGCGCTCCCTAGCCACCTGTGGGGAGAGGCATCGGGCCGTGTAGCGGTCGACTGCGGTCTTCACCCGCGCGGTCTGTACGCCGGCGTAGAGGGATTCTGCCTCCGCGCAGGCCAGGTCGTCACCGGTCACGAGGCCGACTTCAATGGCGGCGTTGACGTCGGCGGTCAGGAGTCCCCGAAAGCGCTCGTACTGCGAGCGGCCCGGTATTACGTCCTGGGAGTGCGTCACCCCCGTCACGACCTCCATATCCGCCGAGATGTAGACCCTCATGACATCGACTCCTCTCCTACAGTGTGCAGGTCATGCGGAAGCCTGCGCAACCACGGAGTACTGTGGTCCTCCAGGACCGAGTTCAAGACCTCGATCAGTACCTGGGCAGGGGCCCTCCGGCGTCTTCCAGGACGTAGTCGTCGAACATACGCCTCCCGACGTCGGGAAGATCTCCCGCGACGTCCTCGTACATGCCAGGGTCTTCTCTCAGATCGTAGAGTCTGGCCTCCGTCCCGTCGTTGCGGCTTATCATGGCGTACTTCTCGTCCCTGGTGAAGACGTGGTCGTGGTATCCGAGCGTGAAGTGGGATCTCGCCTCGGTCTCTCCGCCTTCGAGCATCACGGAGAGATCCTGGCCATCCAGCGGTTGCAGAGGTTCGATCCCGAGGAACCCGAGTATCGTAGGCGCGACGTCGTGTGTGGAGGCGTAGTAGTCGCTCGTCGTCCCCGCTCCCTTACCCTCTGGATGGCGGATGAGAAACGGGATGTCCGTGACCTCAGGCCAGAGTGTGGAGGGAAGCTTACCGACGACGCCGTGTTCCCCGTGAGCGATGCCGTGGTCGGAGAGGGCGATGAGGAGGGTGCTGTCGAAGAGGTTGAGCTCTTCCATCTTATCCAGAAAGCGTCCGAGCCAGCGGTCCATCATCGTCACCTCGCCCGAGTAGAGGGCACTCATCCGCCGGATCTGCCGCCCGCTCAGGTAGTCGGTGCCCCCGTCGACCGGTGCGAAAGGCTCGAGGCCGTCGTAACCCTCATCGTACATATCTACGTACTCATCTGGAGGGTCCCACGGCGCGTGAGGGTCGTAGCAGTCCACGGTCAGGAAGAACGGCCTCTCCGATGTGGTGGTCTCCAGGAATTCGGAGGCACGAGTGAAGACCTGAGGGGCGAACCAGTCCTCTTCCGATCTGCGGTACGCCGTATTGGCGAAGTACCGCTGAAAGTACAGTCTGCTTCCCGTTCCCACAACGGCTTTCTTCACCAGCGCCTGCTCGACCTTCCCGGGAGGGCAGGCATAGAGTGGTCTGTAGCTGTCTGTGGTCTGCCCCCGGATAAAATCGAAGGCATCGAAGCCGCGCTGGAAGTTCATGGAGGCGTCGTACTGCTGCAGGTTATCGGTGACGAACAGCGTCTCGTAGTCCGCGCTTCGCATAGTCTCAGCGAGGGTGATCTGGTCGTTGGGAATCGGCTGCCAGCCCTGCAGACCGACGTCTATACCCTTGTAACGTCGCCAGCCCTCGAAAGGCCAGGTCCTAAGGCCCGTGTGTATGGCCCTCCTCGCGCAGATCGTCGGCGCGGACTCGGGGTAGGCCCTGGTAAAGCGCAGGCTCTCCTTCGCCAGAGCATCGAGGTTCGGAGTCTTGATCGTATCGTTGCCGTAGGCGCCGACATGATCCTTCCTCAAGCTGTCCATGATGATAAGCACCACATTGGCAGCCCTGTCCGCGGACGGAGTATTGCCTGGGAGGTCAGGGAGCACACCCGCGCGTTCGCACCCGGCGAGCAACGATGCCCCGGCTACCCCCTCGCCAGACATCTTCAAGAACTCTCTTCGCGTTAACGTCCGCCTCAGTCTCTCCTCCTGCATAGCGCTCGCTTGCACAGACAATCATAGAGCAAGTCCAGCGGGAAACCCGGAATCGCTGCGGGCGAAGCATCCGGCTGCTCGATATGATCCCAGGTCAAACCGGTGTACAATCTGTGCATGACGGTCTTTCGTTACGGGCGGGAGCACTTCGAGGAAGGGGAGTACGTACGCCGCGTGGAAGCAAAGCCGGGCGACGGCCTCGACCCTGTAGTTCGCATCGTGGAGGACCTGGGGACCGTCGAGATCCCCTGCGGCAAAGTAGATTGCCGCAGTAATTGCCTGGAATACCTGGTCAGCGCCACCGGCAGGCGCAACGACTACACTCTGGCGGAGTGCAAGATCTCCGCGCTAGTAAGCATAATTTAGAAGCATGTCAGCTAGTCAGCACGCCGCCTATCGGCGGCTTGTCAGCATTTCAGCAAGTCAGCATTCGTGCCCGAGCCCTTGCTGTAAGGCGGCGGAGCTGTCGTGCTGAAGTGCTGACAAGCGAAGCCCGAAGGACAGAGCGTGCTGACAAGCTACTCCTCCCAGGAGTAGCGTTTCTGTTCCGGCGGTCTTTCGGCGGCGTAGAGCCGTTGGAGCGCGCCTCCGGCCAGGGGCGAGAGGAAGAGTCCGGCGAGGCCTGCCGGCAGCAGGTCGCGGGCGATGGTCCAGGCCACAAGGAGCGGCACTCCCGGCGGATGGTTGGAATCTTCTATGAGGCGTAGGGGGTCGAGGACGCCGCCACCAGGGAGGATGCCCGTCGCGTAGATGATGAGGGTGAGGACGCCGGAGACCAACCCCGTCAGCAGCGCAAGCGCGAGGCTAAGGACGAAGCGGAGACCCGAGCCTTCCGAACGGCCGCGCCGCAGGAGCAAGGCGCCGCCGAATACGGGGCCTGCGATGAGCCCGGCGAGCAACCCGACGCCCATGTAGACGAGGGCCAGCGTGGTCAGGTCGCCCTCGCTGCTCTGTCCGCCCTGCAGGATTAGGAGAACGAAAGGTTCAGGGAACAGTGATTTGACGAACATGAAGCCAACGCCGTAGACGGCCCCTATCCCCAACAGACGCAAGAGGATCACGGTCCACCCGCTGCGCGGTCGGGGAAGACGAGGTATTCATTGCTGGTATTCGCCATCATGCCCTAGAACTTAACCTCCAATGGCCGAAAAGTCAGCAAGAGCTTTCACGTGGCGCCGTCTTTGCAAGCCGCCGGGTACAATCGGCAGCAGCATGCGACCAGTACAGGACCAGGCAGAGATGCGGCGCGTTCTCGAGGAGCGGGCGGGAGAGGCTGGCTTCGACCTCGTCGGCGTGGCACGCGCTGAGCCTCTGCG
>DASQWQ010000028.1:0-5399 GCA_035640175.1 Rubrobacter sp.
GGATTCTCCGTAGTCCATATCCAGCAAACTGCATAGCCCCGGTCGAGTACTACCTGACAGGACTGAGACTTATTCACGCCCTCGGATCTTTATGCACCACCACAAAGTGTAGGCCCCACCCACGCCGCGGGGGTGGGGCCTAAGACGCCATCCTCGCGGCTCACTGAGGGTGTTCTATGCACGATCCTGCAAATGAACTCAGGAGAATTTACCTTCTAAGACGTTGGGTGAATAAGGGCAAGAGGAAAGGCTACGGACTCATAGATAGACCCCGCCATAAACCCTACCAGCACCCGCCCGACCCAGTACAGCACGAGCGCGCATGTGCCCAAGAGTGCCACCCCCCCGACCCACAGCAACCAAAACAGCACCACCGGCGGCAAGTTAAGGAACCACTCGTAGGCCGTCGCCACCCCCTCCTTGCCCTGGTTGTACTGGCCGCCTATAGACCGGCTAGCTCGGGTGCTATCAGGTAGGTAGTAACCCGATTCTCCCAAGACATACCGTGTTCCTTGCCAATCGACTTCTTGGGTGTCCTCGACGCTGTGTGCTTCGAACTCATGCTGGGTGTACTCCTCCCAGGCAGCACCTAGATATACAGCCGCTTGGGCAATGCTGTCGCCGACGGCTTCTTGAGCGCTGGTATTCATCCTCTCCATAGTAGGAGTGTCGCTCGTCTGTGGTGTTTCTTGTCTCATGTCCACTCCGGATCGCGGTCACCAGCGTCGCTAAGTGCGTATAGTAGCAAGAGGATGTGGCGTGTCAAGTTCACCCCAAGGCACTCTGACCTTCCGAGAGCCCCTTGCACGCGAACTTCGGAGAATGCACCTTCTAACCACTTGGGTGAATAAAGCTGCCTCGGTGCCCGTATATACGGGTGGGCACCTTTTGGGGGCTCGGGAAAGAAAGGATAAGATTGTTGGGACAGTCGCCGAGCCCCGAATACAGAGGCGGACCTCCGACTTTCATGGTGGAGGGGGTGCCTGAAGCGTTGTGAACGCGGACCTGGGGGCGGTTGCGAGGACAGCGGTGGGTGCGCTGCTCATCGCCGTCCCCGCAGCCCTCATCGTGATCCTAGTAAGCCTCTTGCGAACGCCAGCATACGAGGCGTCCGCCCAGGTGTGGGTACACTTGCGGCAAGGGGATCAACAGGTTAACTCCCTCCCCGATCCTTACCTACTCCAAACGACTACCTTGAAGGTGATTGACATCATCGATACCCGCCCCGTGGCCGAAGAGGCCAAAGGACGCCTGAAACTACGAATGGAGTCCACCGAACTGCTGGACGACCTGAGCGTAGAGCAGGTCCAGGGCACGAATCTCATACGTCTCACCTACAAAGACACCAAACCGGAAAAGACCAAACGGATCGTGGGCACGCTCGCCGAGGTGTCCTCCGAGCGCATCTCCGAAACGAATGCGGCTGGCTACGACGTAAGGGCCACCGTGTATGGGGAGGTCAGCCCACCCAAGACGCTGGCAGACCCCAAACCCTTGAGGAGCGGGCTCCTTACGCTGGTGGTGGTGTGGGTGCTGTACGCGGGGGTCACCCTTGCCATGCTGGTCGTCTTGAGGCGCTACTCGTAGCCGAGGTCCCGGTCGGCAAGAAGCCCGAGAACGGTGAGACTGAGGTCCGAATCACCTACCGCTTCGGTCCGCCACCCGCATCGGGAGCCGCGGGTTACTCTTCCGAGGGGGGTGTGTTTGGTGATGCTCTCAAGAACGGTAGCTGATCGTAGACGACGAAGCGCTCGAAGTCGGGGTAGAACTCGCTCGTCGTGACGGGGGTGCGGGAGAAGGAGGCGAGGGGCTCTCTGCCCTCCTCACCCTTGCCGGGTTGGTGCAGTGTAATGTTGACGCTCTCTTCGTCGATCTCGATAACGTTGTAAGAAGGAGGCATCGTGCCGCGCACGCGCATGGTCGACACGGTGCCTGAGTGAACGATTCTCACCCCCGAGATGCTCCAGACGTAAGGGACGTGCCTGTGACCCGAGAGGACCATGTCGATCTTCAGCTCGCGCAGGATGGCCATCACGTCGCCCGCGTCGCGCAGGTTGTTGACGTCGCGTCCCGTACCGGGGACGGCGAGGATGTGGTGGTGGATCATTAGTATCCTCGGCCCACCTTCCCAGCCCCGGAACTCTGAGTCGAGCCAGCCGTAGTGCTCGCGTCCGACCTCTCCCTCGTCGAGGTCAGGCTTTGTCGAATCGAGCGCGACAACCTTCGCCTCTCCCTCGGGGACGGAGATCTGGGCCGACCTCTCCCTTATGCCAAAGAATTCTTCGAAGTGCCTGTAGCCGACATTCTTGGCGTCGTGGTTGCCCATCGCGTAGATCACGTTCGGACACTCCAGACGGTCGAAATATTGTTTCGCCTCCTCGAACTCCCAACGGTATCCTTCCATCGTAAGATCCCCTACGATGGCGACGAGATCAGGCTCCAGAGCGTTGCTCTCCTCGATAGTGGCCTCGAGAAGATCCGGCCGAAACAGTCCCGAACCCACGTGAACATCGGACATCTGTACTATCCGCATCTGTCACTCCCTTCTGAAACTTGGCCCTCCGGAAAGCCTCCCATCTTCTCCAGGAACGCCTTCGCCTGCCTTAGCTGCTCGCCGACGGAACCGGGGGCCGTGGAGCCTGCGGAGATCTTGTTCCGCACGCTGCCGCGCGGCGTAAGCAACCCTTCAGGCACCTCCGAGAGCGCGGGATGCGCCGCCGCGAGCTCGTCTTGCGGAACGTCCTCTAGCGACACTCCCAACTCCTCGCACCTCCGAACGAGCCTCCCTACGGCGTGATGGGCCTCTCTGAAAGGAACGCCCCTTGCCGCGAGGAAGTCCGCCAGCTCCGTGGCGAGGGCGAAACCCCCGGCTGCCTCGGCCATGCGTCCGCCGTGGAAGCGCGCCGTCAGCAGCATCTTGGGCAGGACGGCGAGCATCACGAGCACCGTGTCGACCGCGTCGAAGAGAGGCTCCTTGTCCTCCTGGAGGTCTTTCGAGTAGCCGAGCGGGAGGCCTTTGAGGGTGATCAGGACCGCGTTCAGGCCCCCGATGAGGCGGCCGGTCTTGCCGCGCATGAGTTCGTAGGCGTCGGGATTCTTCTTCTGGGGCATGATGGATGAGCCCGAAGAGTAGGCGTCGTCGATGTTGGCGAACCCGAACTCGGCGCTGGTCCAAAGCACCCATTCCTCCCCGAGCCTGCTCAGGTGCACCCCGAGCACGGCGCAGGCGTAGAGCAGATCGAGGACGAAGTCCCGCTCCGAGACCGCATCGAGCGAGTTGGTGAACGGCTCCATCCCAAGCTCTGCGGCGGTGAACGAGGGGTCCACTGGGTGCGGCGTGCCGCCCAGCGCAGCCGCGCCAAGCGGCGAGACGTTCGCCGCCTCCCCAGCCGTCTCGAACCTTCGGAGGTCCCGGCGTAACGCCTCGAAGTGGGCGAGCAGGTGGTGGGAGAGCAGGATGGGCTGCGCGCGCTGGAGATGGGTGTAGCCGGGTAGAACGAGGTCTCTGTTTGTCTGGGCTACCTCGACGAGCGCCCGCATCGCGGCGAGCACGCCTGCGCCTATCCGTTCTGCCGCATCCCTGACGAAGAGGTGCAGGTCGAGGGCTACCTGATCGTTGCGGCTGCGGCCCGTATGTAGCTTGAGCGCCACATCACCCACAAGCTCACTCAGCCTGCGCTCCACTGCCGAGTGCACGTCCTCGTCCGAGAGGTCCCACGCGAACTCCCCCTCCTCGACCTCCCGCAGCACCGCGTCGAGGCCACGCACCAGCGTCGCCGACTCGTCATCAGAGAGGATCCCTTGCGCACCCAGCATCCTCGCGTGGGCGATAGAGCCACGTATGTCGTGAGGAGCAAGGCGAATATCGAAGGGAATGGAGGCGTTGAGGTGCTCGAAGGCCTCGGCCGGTGAGGCCCCGAACCGTCCTCCCCAGAGTGGTCCCTTGTAACGCTCGCTCACGGTCCGCAGTTTAGTCGACCTGACCCGAGAAAGTATCTACCCCTTTGTAGAGAGGGTTCCCTCAGACGCGGAGCCTACACGGCGGCACGCCCGCCCGATCCCGAACGGCCCGCCCGCTGGTATTGCCTGATAGCGGCCTTTATGGTGGAAAGCCCGAGCGTAGCATGCCTCGTGCGGCTGCCTATAACCTCTCTACCCAGAGAATCGACGAACTCCTCGTAGTCCAGGTTCAGTACGTCTTCCATGCTGAGGCCCTCACTCAGGATGCGCTCGACCACTATGGAGGTAGCCCCCATGCTTATGGTGTCACCCTGTCCCGTCCACGAGAGCCACTCTACGTTGCCGTCGTTACCTCCCTTGAGGTAGACGACGACCGACCCTCCGCACTCGGGGCTGCCGCCTGGTATGGCAACGTCGGCGTCTTCGGGGATGCCCTCCTCGTTCTTGTGGCGAGGACTCCTGGCATGCTCGACCAGGAGATCCGCGCCACTGTTGTTCTTGCGAGCCGGCTCCCCTTGTTCCGCTTCCAAAACCTCTATCTCTCTATGGGAGCCCGCACGAGGTTGCCCCACTCGGTCCAGGAACCGTCGTAGTTGCGCACGCCCTCGTAACCAAGGAGGTACTTCAAGACGAACCAGGTGTGGGAAGATCTCTCTCCTATCCTGCAATAGGCTATTACATCGTCCCCCTGGCTGAGGCCGATCTCACCTTCGTAAATCTCCTTCAGCTCATCGGCACTCTTGAAGGTCCCGTCTTCCCTCACAGCCCTCGCCCACGGCACGTTCGCGGCACCGGGGATGTGCCCTCCCCTCAAAGCGCCCTCCTGGGGGTAGTCAGGCATGTGAAGTAGCTCTCCCCTGTACTCGCCAGGGCTCCTCACGTCTACCAACTGACCCCTGGCCTCCAGGTGTCTCTCCACATCCTCCTTGAACGCCCTTATCCTGGAGTCGTCCCTCTGGGGAACAGGGTAGTCAGCCCTGGGAAAAGACGCCACCTCCTGAGTCATCTCGCGCCCTTCCGCCTCCCACTTTACCCTTCCACCGTCCATAACCTTCACGTTGTCGTGGCCGAAGAGCCCGAACACCCAAAGGGCGTAGGTCGCCCACCAGTTGTTCTTGTCACCGTAGAAGATGACGGTCGTATCAGGGGAGATGCCCAGCTCTGCCATGAGGTTGGCGAAGTGCTCTGGGTCCAGGTAATCACGCATTAGAGGATCGTTTAGGTCCTCGACCCAGTCTACCTTCACGGAGTTGGGGACGTGGCCTATGTCGTAGAGGAGCACGTCCTCGTCCGATTCGACTATGCGTACGTTCTCCGTGTCGTCCAGGTGCTCTGCAACCCACTGAGTACTTACGAGGGCGTCAGGGTTCGCGTAACCCTTCTCCTGTATCTCCTGCTCCGTCATAGATCCTCCTCACTCAGCTTATTACCGTACGAGC
>DASQWQ010000029.1:0-4984 GCA_035640175.1 Rubrobacter sp.
GAGGTCCGTGTCTCCTAGCATCTACGGTTTCGTGAAAGAACACGAGCCTGTGAGCCCGGAAGAGATCTTCACAGAATTCCTCTCGCTAGCGAGCCCGAACGGTGATGCCCGACCCCTCGTCGAGAGGCTCGTCGAAGGAGATTCCAGGTTCATCTGGGAGGGCGAGGACTTGAGAACCACGCATGCCGGCTCGCTCGCGCTCGGGGAGGCTCCTTACGTCATCTTCGACGTGGAGACCACCGGTTCTGCGGTCGGGAAGGGGGGCGCCATCACGGAGTTCGGAGCCCTCAAGCTCGTGCGCGGGGAGGTAGTAGACCAGTTCTCGTCGCTCGTCAACCCGGGACGCCCGATAGACCCCTTCGTCGTGCGCCTTACCGGCATTACGGACCGCATGGTCTCGGATGCCCCTTCCATCTCTGAGGTCATGCCACGCTTCGAGGAGTTTGTCGAGGGGTGTGTCCTTGTCGGGCACAACGTCCACTTCGACTGCTCCTTCGTCACGGCCGCAAGAGGTGGCAGTCCACTCCCAAACGAGGTACTCGACACCCTGAAACTCGCCCGTTGTCTGGTGCCTGGCCTCAAACGCTACCGTCTGAGCGCACTCGTCAGCCACTTCGGTGTGCGCCAGGTGCCGAACCACAGGGCCCTCTCCGACGCTGCGGCGACGACGGAGGTGTTCCGTAGACTGCTGAAGCTCCTCGGCTCCGCGGGCATAAAGAGCGTTGGGGAGGCTGTAACTATCCGTGGGGGAGGGGGCCGCATCAAACCCCAGAAGCAGCACCTCGCAAGCGGGGTGCCCAATGCGCCGGGCGTCTACTACTTCGTCGATAAGCACGGCACCACCCTCTACGTCGGCAAGGCGAAGGACCTGAAGGCCCGCGTCAGGACCTACTTCAACGGCGGGGACGGACGCCGCAAGGTAGGGCGTCTCGTCGAGGAGGTCGCCGAGGTACGCGTCAGGGAGACAGAGAGCGAGCTTCACGCCCTCATCCTCGAGGCCAGGGAGATAAAGCGCCTCTTGCCGCGCTACAACTCCGTCGGCAGGGACGACAAGGCGAGCTGGTTCATAAGGCTGGACCTGGGCGAGCACTACCCTGTACCCGAGCGGGTCTCCGCGAATTCGCCTGAGAGCGGCCTCATCCACTTGGGCCCTTACAGGAGCGCCGGGGTTTTGGACACCTGCATCGAGGCGCTCGGCAGGATCTTCCCACTCAAGAGGTGCTCTGGTGATGGGGAGGTCTGCTTCTACGGCCAGATGGGACGCTGCGCGCCATGCATGGGCATGGATGAGCAGGAATACCGCAAGCGGGTCATAGACGAGGTGGTCGCTCTTTTGCGTGGCGAGGGTGGCGAGGAGCATCTCAGGGCGCTTGTCAGGGAGCGGGAACGGCTGGCCGCCGGGCTCGAGTTTGAGGCTGCGGCCAGGCTGCGCGACCTGATCTCCGGCATAGAGCGGATACGCCTCTCCAGGACGGTAATGGACGCTGAGGGGGTGCAGGCCGTCGTCGCCCCATCCACGGAGCCTGGTGTGGTCGAGGTCTTTATCCTGTGCGCAGGCCGTCTGGCAGCCCACCGCGGCTTCGAGCCGGGAGACGCGACCGGACTAGTGCGCTTCGCCGATGAGGTGCTTACGAGACCCCAGGAGAACGGTTCCCATCCCGAGAAGGAAGGCTCGAACGAGGCGCGAATCGTCGCGGCTTATCTCAGGCGTCGGCAGGCGGTGGTCGAGGCCGTGCGTTTAAAAGAAGCGCGGGATCTCCTGAAGGCGGCTGAAAGGGTCGCTGAAGCCGCGGCCCCGCTGGCGTGAGGACCCCTCGGGTCGGGAGGCTTTGTACTCCATCGTGCTAAAATAGAACCAGGGCGAATTGTCGGTTCCTGTGTGTAAGAAGAGAGTTTAGCCGGGGATGGTACAGGATCTACAGGGTGTGACGCGCAAGATACTTCTGGTCGACGACGAGCCTTCGCTCCAGAAGATGCTCACGCATGCCCTCGAGCGCGAGGGGTTCCAGGTCCAGGTCGCTGGTGACGGCGAGGCCGCTTTGGAAGCGTTCAAGACCTTCGAGCCGCACCTGATGATACTCGACATCATGCTCCCCAAGCTCGACGGCACGGAGGTTATAAGGAGGATCCGGGCGCAGAGCGACGTGCCCGTCATCATGCTGACCGCCCGCGACGACGAGATAGACAGGGTCGTCGGGCTCGAGCTCGGGGCTGATGACTACGTCACCAAGCCTTTCGCCGTCAGGGAGCTGGTGGCGCGCGTCAGGGCGATCATGCGCAGGGCCGCGGTGCCGGCGGGCCAGCGCCCCGACGAGCTGACCTACGACAGGCTCAGGATCAACCTGCCAAGCCGCAGGGTGTCGGCCGACGGTGAAGAGGTGGACCTCACCTACACCGAGTTCGAGCTCCTAGTGACCCTGGCCTCCAGCCCCGGCAGGGTGTTCTCGCGCAGCGCGCTTCTGCGCAGGGTGTGGGGCGACGAGTTCCGCGACGAACGCACGGTGGACGTTCACATCCGCCACCTCCGCGAGAAGATAGAGCGCGATCCCAGGAACCCCGAATTCATCCACACCGCGCGGGGTGTCGGATATGTTTTCCGCTAAAGAACGGTCTTCGGGAAGGAGCCCGGATCTAGACTTCCGGCGAAAGGCCAGTAAGCTGCTCGCCTCGACGACGGGGGGCGAGTTCAGGCCCCGCCTGAGCATGCGCATCTGGCTCACGGCGCTCTTCGTGCTCGTAACTGCCTTCGCGGCGATAACCGCTTACGAGATCGTGCATCCCATCCTCTATGAGACACTCAACCGGTCGAGCGAGGCCGCCTTCAAGCAGGTCGGGGACCAGTTCGAGGACCAGGTGCAACGGTTGAGGGAACGCGGCGAACCCGTAACCGAGCAGCGCATCAACGCGTTCGCCCGCTCCCACGGGTTGCAGTGGGGCATAGTCAGGGCCGAGAATGGCCAACAGACGCAAGGGGACCTGGAGAATTGGTCCTCCGGGCCGGTGAGACGTGCCGTAGAGGAGCCCAGAAGGCCGAGCGACGACATGGAACCGATCGAGACGGGCGTCCACAAAGGACAGCTGCAGGCCACTTACGCCCATCCCATAAACGTGGATGTCAAAGGCAAGGCTGAGCCTCAGCCTCGGGCCCTAGTCTTCGTCAAGTTCTTCACAGAGAGCGACGTCGAAAACGTGCGGGCGGCGATGAGGAATTTAGAGCGATTGGCCCTACTCGCCGGTGCCCTGGCATTGCTCATCGCCGGGTTCGCAGGGTACTTCGCGGCGGTCTTGATCTCCCGGCGCGTCAGCCGCCTGGGGCTTGCCGCCGAGCACCTGGCCGCCGGCAACTTCGACGCGAGGATAACGACGCGCATCGAGGATGAGGTCGGCTCTCTGGGCGCAACGTTCAACGCTATGGCAGTCTCCCTCAAGGGGGCTTTCGACCAGATAGGGCAGGAGAAGGAGCGCGGGAGCGCCATACTCGACGGCATGACGGACGCGGTCGTTGGTGTGGACAGAGACCTGAACCCAGTCTTTTTGAACCCCCGCGCAAGGAAGCTTCTCGAGTCCTCCGATCATGCCTTCCACAACCGCCTGCAGGAGGTACTCGCCAAGACCCGATACAGCGGTCCCGTGACAGAGTCCGAGGCAAAGGCCGGGGACAGGATCATCGAGATCCGGGCTGCCCCCCTCGAGGACGGGGCGCTCGCCATCCTGCGCGACGTCACGGAGGAGCGCCACATGCAGCGCGTCAAGGCCGAGTTTATCGCCAACGCTTCCCACGAGCTCAAGACGCCTCTGACGGCCCTCTCCGGCTACCTGGAGATGCTCGAGGACGAGGAGGATGAACGGGTCAGGGCGGAGTTCCTGAACGACATGCGCGCCCAGACCGAACGCCTGCAGAGCCTGGCACGCACCCTTCTCGACCTCTCGCGCCTCGACGCCAACGCCGTCACCTTCCGGACGGAGGAGGTCGACCTCGAAGACCTGCTCCACGGGCTGCGCAGGGACTTCGGCTATACGGGCCGTTCACTGAACATCAGGGCCGAGGAGGGCGTGCCGCCCGTGGAGACCGACCCGAACCAGCTACATAGGGCTATCGCCATCCTCGTGGACAACGCCCTCAAGTACTCGGACGAGGGGTCGTCCGTCGACCTGGGGCTCTCCCTCGAAGATGGGCGGGTCGCTATCAGCGTAGCGGACCGCGGTTGCGGCATCCTGGAATCCGAGATACCCCATATCTTCGACCGTTTCTACCGGGCCCAGGGCTCGTCGCGCGCTGATGGTACAGGCCTCGGACTCGCCCTCGCCCATGAGATCACCGACCACCTCGGAGGTGAGATCCAGGTTCACAGCCGCCCCGGCGCCGGAAGTATCTTCTCCGTTCTCCTCCCCCTGGCTGAAGACCCCCCCGGCAAAAACGGAAGCCGGTCTCTTTAGTCTTTACCTGAGGTTTAGCTTACGCTTTAGCGGCTTTGAGGGTAGAATATGTGTGGAGCAGCATGGCATCCGTAGATTCTCCCCCCTCCCTACGGACCGTGCTGCTCCCTTGTGTTAGGTGTCAGCACTTCAGCATGTCAGCACGCGCCCTGTGGGGTGCTTGTCAGCATTTCAGCTAGTCAGCTAGAGAGCCTTTCAAGAAAAGTATGAACCTTTCCGAGAAAGAGCCCTCAGCGCGCTCAGGCCTTTAAGGCCTTCGCTTCTCAGCACTTCAGCACTTCAGCCAAAAGATAAAGGCCTACCGCTTATGGCTCAGGCTCAACCCCGAGGGCGTTTTCGAAGGGGCTCACCATCTTGGAAAACCGTTCTAGGAGAGAAAAAGACGCCCACAAGCTGAAGTAGTTTTGTGTTGCTCGAATGTTCGCAAGGAGGTTCAGCCTCTTTGCAAAATTGCTCCAGTCAGCTAGTCAGCTTCCGCATGCGCAAGCACTTGCTGAAATGCTGAAAGCCGCTGCAAGCGGCGTGCTGACAAGCGAAGGCCGTAGGC
>DASQWQ010000030.1:0-18318 GCA_035640175.1 Rubrobacter sp.
CGCCAGCGGCTCGTACGAGCCAGAGACCAGCCAGCGGCTTCCCTGATTGCCCCTGCACAGGTGGAAGGAGAAGGTGACGTCGTCGTGGTCCCCGATCACATAGTTGTCGAGCTCGATCCCCCTACTCAGCCAGCGGTCGATATCCCAGCCCCGCCGCTCGTAGAACGCGCGGGTCTTGGGATCTAGCAGTAGCGGGTAATGCGGCGCGTCGAGCTGGATGTACTCGGCTCCGAGTCGCGCCAGCTCTTCGACTTCCTCGCGCAGGATCTGCGCCACGTCCTCAAGAAAGAGGTCGAGCGTCGGGTAGGCTCCGGCGGATAGCTCGGGAGACCAGAGGTTCGCGTACATGCTCGGGCTTGGCAGCGTGACCTTCACGGTCCTCTCCGTGCGAGAGCGCGCGTACACGAACTCCTCGACCGAGAGGTGGCGCCTGCGGCGTAGCTTGCCGACCACCCCGAGGGTCTGTGGGCGTTCGGTCGTCTTGTCCCCTACCGCCTCCTCGCCGTACCACTCTCCCCACAGCCAGGCGTCCATGTCATGCTCGCCGAAGCCTTCGACGGCCTCTACCAGCTGGCTCTGGAAAGACTCCCGGCGCATCTCACCGTCCGTGACGATTTGAAGGCCTGCCCGCTCCTGCAGCCCGATAGCCCAGTCCACGGCTCGATCTTCGATACGCTTGAACTCGGCTGCGGAGAGCCCGCCTGCGGCGTAGCGTTCGCGCGCCTCCAGCAGTTCCGGGGGACGCAGGAGACTGCCGACGATGTCTGCGCGGGCGGTAACGGATTGCTTCACACGGGCCAGTCTAGCAACCGCCCGTGTCTGGGGAAGCCTAAGCTGCCATCTCGGCCTCGACCCCTTCCGGGGCAGCCCGCACAAAGAAAGTATCAGGGTCGAGAGGGAACACCACGTTCAAGGCACGACCCGGGTTCTGCTCCCCTGCTACCTCGAGGGCCCGCAGGATACTCTCGGCCCTCACGAATAACGTCGTGGGGCTCGCCGTGTCGCGATCCACCTCAATACAAACTCTTATCATCAGGGCCTCCATCTGCCAACGGTACGCTCTATACCCCTTCTACACCACTTCAGTTACATATCGGTAACAGCAGCGCAAAACGTAGGCAACAAGAGGTACGTGCCGGGAGCGGGCCTGGATCATGAGATCCAGCGTATCAGATGTTCGTCGCTTCATGCTGCTGTATTGCGGTGTGGTGTAATTGCGGAGGCTTGCCTGGACTCGATCGAGCGGAGGACGGTGTGAAACTGGCGAGGCGGATGGAGCGTCTGGGGACAGAGACGGCTTTCTCGGTCCTGGCGAAGGCGAAGGCTTTGGAGGCAGAGGGGCGTGGGATCATCCACCTCGAGATCGGCGAACCCGACTTCGATACGCCGGAGCATGTCGTCGAGGCCGGTTGCAAAGCCCTGCGCGAAGGGCACACCCACTACACCCCCACCGCCGGTATACCAGAGCTGCGGAAGGCTATCGCCGTTGATGTCACGCGTAGCAGGGGCATAGAGGTCAGTTCCGAACAGGTAGTCGTCACACCTGGTGGGAAGCCGATAATGTTCTTCACCATCCTGGCGCTCGTCGACGAGGGTGATGAGGTGCTGCTGCCCAACCCCGCGTTTCCGATCTACGAGTCGATGGTGAACTTCGTCGGCGGGAGGCCCGTCTTCGTACCGCTGCGCCAGGAGAACGGGTTCCGCTTCGACCTCGACGAGTTCAGCGCAGGCCTCAGCGAACGCACCAAACTGGTGATCCTCAACTCCCCTGCCAACCCAACTGGCGGTGTTCTTACAGCCGATGACATCGCCGGGCTCGCCTACATCCTGCGCGAGCGACCCGACGTCTACGTCTTGAGCGATGAGATCTACTCTCGGCTGCTCTACACGGATGAGTTCGCCAGCATCGCCTCGGAGCCCGGACTCGGCCCTGACGGGCGAACGATCATACTAGACGGCTTCTCGAAGACCTACGCGATGACAGGCTGGCGGCTCGGCTACGGCGTAATGCCCGAACCCCTTGCAGAGGAGGTGGCCAAACTGCAGGTCAACTCCAACTCGTGCACCAGCGCGGCCACGCAGCAGGCCGGACTCGCGGCCCTAGGAGGGCCGCAGCACGCCGTGGGGAGCATGCTCGCCGAGTTCAGGGCGCGCCGGGACCTGATCGTAGACGGCCTCAACGAGCTCCCAGGTGTCGAATGTATAACGCCTCAGGGGGCTTTCTATGCCTTCCCGCGCATCACCGAGACCGGCCACTCAGCGGAGAAGTTGGCCGATCTACTCCTCAACGAGGCAGGCGTAGCGTGCCTCTCCGGTACGGCGTTCGGGTGCCACGGGGAGGGCCATCTGCGCCTCTCTTACGCCAACTCCCCCGAGAACATCAGCAAGGCGCTCCAAAGGATGGGCAAGGCCCTCTTGCGGTGATCGCGTGATCTTCGACGCTCAGAGAAGCCGGCTGATCCACCAGCTCGTGGGCTGGATCGCCCAACGAATCGGTTGACGCAAGGCCTGGCCATGTGCTGTACTCCAGACGACAGCCGATCGACTAAGGAGAGGGAAATGCGCCGAGCGTTCATGTCTACCAAGGAAGGAGTTACTACCTATCTAGAGGACATGACGCTTTATGAGCACTTTGAACCTGGGGATTGTGGCGCATGTAGACGCCGGTAAGACGACCCTGACCGAGCGGCTGCTCTTTGCCGCCGGTATCATCGACGAGATCGGCAGCGTCGATGAAGGCAGTACCCAAACCGATTCGTTGGCGCTGGAGCGACAACGCGGCATCACGATCAAGTCCGCCGTCGTTTCTTTCGTGATCGATGGCGTGACGATCAACCTGATTGACACGCCAGGCCACCCGGACTTCATCGCCGAGGTGGAACGAGTGTTGAGCGTGCTCGACGGCGCCGTGCTTGTCGTCTCCGCCGTGGAGGGTGTGCAGTCGCAGACTCGATTGTTGATGCGAACGCTGCTGCGGTTGCGCATTCCCACCCTCATCTTCGTGAACAAGATCGACCGCGTTGGTGCGCAATACGAAAGCTTGCTTCACAGCATCTCCGAGAAATTGACCGAGGCAATTATCCCGATGGGATCGGCCGGCGTACTGGGCACCCGCAGCGCTTTGTATACGCCATTCGGCGCCGCCGACGCTGATTTTACTTCCAGGCTGGTCGATCTACTTGCTGACCACGACGATGCGTTTCTCGCCGCATACGTAGACGACGAGACGAGGGTCTCCTACCGCCGACTCCGTGGCGAGCTTGCGGCGCAGACCGGGCAGGCGCTCGTGCATCCTGTGTTCTTCGGCTCGGCAATTACGGGTGCCGGCGTGGACTCGCTGATCTCCGGGATCACAGAGTTGCTGCCAGCGGCCGAAGGTGACGTTGATGACCCGGTTTCGGGCACTGTTTTCAAAGTCGAACGCGGCCAGGCCGGAGAGAAGATTGCGTACGCCCGTATGTTCTCTGGAACAGTTGGGGTGCGGGATCAGCTGCAACTGAGCCAGGATAACGAGGAGAAGGTCACCGCGATCAGCGTCTTCGAGCGCGGCTCGTCCGTCGAGCGGGCTTCGGTCACCGCGGGGCAGATTGGAAGACTCTGGGGGCTCGGCGACGTGCGGATCGGCGACCCGATAGGTATCCCGGGAATTACGCCCTCAGAAGGCCACCATTTCTCCCCGCCGACTCTGGAAACGGTCGTCGTTCCCCGCTGCACCGCGGATAAAGGTGCGCTACACGTTGCGCTCACCCAGTTGGCAGAGCAGGACCCACTGATCAACCTGCGACAGGACGATACTCGGCAAGAGATATTTCTCTCGCTCTACGGTGAGGTGCAGAAAGAAGTCATCCAGGCAACGCTGGCGAACGAGTTCGGCCTCGCCGTCACATTCCGCGAGACGACGACGATCTGTATCGAACGGCCCATCGGCACCGGCGCGGCGTTCGAGATCATCGACAAGGAGCCCAACCCGTTTCTCGCAACCGTCGGGCTGCGCGTCGAGCCGGCCCCGGTCGGTACCGGCGCAACGTTTATGCGGGAAGTCGATCTGCACGGGACGATGCCGGCCTCGTTCTTCACGGCGGTCGAGGAGACCGTGAAGGAGACGCTGCGCCAGGGACTCCAAGGGTGGGAGGTCACGGACTGTACGGTTACCATGACACATTCCGGATACTGGCCGCGGCAGAGCCATTCCCATCAAGGCTTCGACAAGAGCATGTCGAGCACTGCCGGGGACTTCCGTAACCTGACGCCGCTGGTCTTGATGAACGCCTTGAAGCAGGCCGGCACCAGGGTGTACGAGCCGATGCACCACTTTCACCTCGAGATCCCGGCGGACACGTTCGGAGCGACTGTGCCGGTCCTGGCACGGCTGCGCGCCGTTCCGCAAACACAGGATATGCGGGATTCGTCATACACGCTGGAGGGTGCGATTCCGGCAGCTCAGGTCCATGAGTTGCAGCAACAGCTGCCGGCGCTGACCCGCGGCGAAGGCTTGTTGGAATGCGCCTTCGATCGCTACAGCTACAGAGCTGTCGGTGGCAAGATCCCCACCCGGCCCCGGTCGGACAACAACCCGCTCGACCGCGAAGAGTACCTGCTGCGAGTCGCGCGGCGGATCTGAGCCATAAGGAGATCCTCATGTCCGCCAACAAGATGCACGACGATGAAGTGTACACGGACGTATCTCTCGTGCGCCGGTTGCTCGCAGCGCTGCGCCGTTACCGACTTCTCCGCCGTAGGCGAGAGTGACCCCGCCTGCGACCTTATCGTGGCGTGGGAACCTGCTGCCGGCCAGCGTCAGGGACGCCTTCCAAGCGATCGTACGGGTCGACGACGCGACCTGGGCTCGGGGCCGCGGCAGGGCCGTGACGAAGGCGCTCATGGCACTCCCTTACTACCAGCGCACGAACCCCGCGTTCGCGGACAACGCGCGACACGTGATCCGCGAAGTCCTCGCCAACCACGAACGCGGCGCATGATCAATATCGACGTAGCACTCGTGCGACGGTTGGTCGCTACGCAGTTCCCACAGTGGGCGAACCTTCCCGTCAAGCCGGTCGAATTGGATGGATGGGACAACACTACATTCCGGCTCGGTGAAGATATGAGCGTGCGGCTGCCTAGTGCTGAGCAGTACGCGCTGCAGGTGGAGAAAGAACAAAGGTGGCTGCCCAGGCTCGCGCCGCTCCTCCCGCTTCCGATCCCGGTCCCGCTCGGCAAGGGGACGCCTGGCGAGGGCTACCCCTTCCCCTGGTCCGTCTACCGCTGGATCGAAGGCGAGACCGCAATCGTCGAGCGCATCGACGATCTGGTCGAGTTCGCGACAACGCTCGCCGGCTTCCTGACCGCCCTGTATCGGATAGATTCCGCAGACGGCCCGCCCCCAGGGCGACACAACTTCTTCCGCGGCGGACCGCTGACGGTCTATGATGGCGAAACCCGGCAAGCACTCGCCGCCCTCGAAGGCGAGATCGATACCGACGCCGCGGGTGCGGTATGGGAGGCAGCCCTCGCGGCGATATGGCAAGGCTCACCAGTCTGGTTCCACGGAGACATCGCTTGGGGGAACCTCCTGGTCGAAGAGGGCCGGTTGAGCGCCGTCATCGACTTCGGGACTTCGGGCGTAGGAGATCCCTCATGCGATCTGGCGATCGCGTGGACCCTCTTTGGAGGGGAGAGCAGGGACGCGTTCCGCGAGGCTCTTCGACTAGATGACGCAACCTGGGCCAGAGGTCGTGGTTGGACGCTGTGGAAGGCCCTGATCACACTTGCCGAACACGTCGAGACCGGCCCCCCAGAAGCAGGAGAACCCGGACGCGTAATCGACGAAGTCCTCGCCGATCACAAGCACGCCCCATGACACGATTCACGAACCTGGATGTTCGGCGATCCTCAGCCGATCACGGCTCTTGGGGAGATGCTTTGTCGTTCTCGAAAGGCGCCCTTTCCCTACCCGGAAGCATTTTGACTAAAGGCTCTCTGCGTTGCAGGACCGGCGGACTTCGTCGAGGAGCGCCTCGTGGCGGGAGATGCTCTCGGCGAGGATACGGGCATCGTGGCCGGGACACCCGAGCAGCCGCGAAGCCTCCTCGGAAAACCCTTCTGGTCTCGCTGGGAAAGACTCCACAGCGGCTACTGAGCCCTTCTCGTTGAGGAACCAGCCCCCGTTGACGGCGTAGAGAACTTGCACCATGCACGCCACGCCCCGGAACAGGCATCCGGAGACGTAGGAGGCTTCGCCACTGGCCGCCGGCTTGCGGGCCGTCTCCAACGAGAAGCCCGCCTCCCACAGGTACCGCCGGACGATCTCGTGCTTCAGCTTCGGCGGATAGGTCGCGACGGCCGCCTTCATCTCCCGCAAGAGGCCCTCGGGGTCGCAGAGGATACGGCAGTGGTGGACCTCCCCAGGGTAGATGTGCTCGTGGAAGCCGTGAGGATGGCCAGGCTGGTAGTGGCAGGCGGTCTCTCCGCTGGCGCACCTTTCAATGGTAGCCCGGACCTTGCCAACATCGCGGTAGAGCCAGTCCACCGGTCGGCCGGACACCCGCAACCAGCCGCCGCCGTTGATCCAAGGCCCCCAAGCACCTATGTCAGTGGCGAGGTCGGGCAGACGACGGTCGTCGAGGTCTCGCGCGAGCCGGCGCAGGTCTTCGACGACAGGTGGAATGTCCGGAAGGTAGTAGAGGCCGAGATCCACGTCGGAGTTCGGACGGGCCTCGCCGCGGGCCTGCGAGCCACCGAGCACCACGGCGGCCACCCCAGGCACCTCTCCGAGTCTCTCGGCTATATCCTCCGCAAGACGCATGGTCAGGTCCAATCCGCCCTCCCCATTGGCCCGGTACCACTGAGGATACATGCGTACCTTATGGTGCTCAAGCCAGGATCCTTCCAGACAACGGTGCTTGCGGAGCCGGAGACTTCCTGCCGCACTCACGCCACGTATTCGCTTCCCAGACCTTACGATAACGATATAATCCACCATCCATCTGTCGGCCGCTCGGGGGTTTGTGCGGAGGGGTATGCGAAAGATCACACTCGCCGACCGGTTGCGATACCGGTTCGACAACACGATCTCCAAGGGCACCATCGCACTGATCGGCTGGCTCTTCCTGGTGCTCGCGGCGCTGGTCCTTACGAGTACCCTGTTCCTCTACCTGACTGGTCTGGCGCCGGCTAGCGCGGGCCAAAGGCCAGGCTTCTTGGAGACGCTCTGGCTCGACCTTATGCGGACCATAGACCCAGGCAACGTGGGCGGAGACCGGGGAAGCTGGCCTTACCTGATCTCGATGCTTGTCGTCACGGCCGGCGGCATCCTGGTCTTCAGCACCCTTATCGGCGTCATATTCGCCGGCATAGACGAGAAACTTGCGAATCTGCGCAAAGGCCGCTCATTCGTCGTGGAGCGGGGCCACACTGTTATCTACGGCTGGTCGCCCGAAGTTTTTCCCATCGTGGCCGAACTAGTCAAGGCCAACGAAAGCCGCGGGAGCACGTGCATCGCCATCCTCGCCGAGACCGATAAGGTCGAGATGGAAGATGAGATCCGTGCCAGGGTGGGCAAGACCGGGCGAACACGCGTGGTTTGCAGGACAGGAGATCCCATCAACATAGACGACGTCGCGATCGTCAACCCCAACGAGGCGCGCTCGATCATCGTGCTTCCTCCCGAGGAGCCTGAAGCCGACTCGAAGGTGATCAAAACCATCCTCGCCCTCACCAACAACCCGAACCGGCGCGAGGAGTCGTACCAAATCGTATCGAGGATCAGTGATCCGGAGAACCTCGGGGTGGCGCAAATGGTCGGACGCGCCGAGTTGAGGCTGGTCGCCGTGGATGATCTCATCGCACGCATTACGGCCCAGACCTGCCGCCAGTCAGGCCTCTCCCTCGTCTACACGGACCTCCTGGACTTCGGGAGGGATGAGATCTACTTTATCCGCGAGCCCCGTCTCGCAGGCATGTCCTTCAGTGAAGCCCTCACGGCCTACGAGCGTTGCTCGGTGATCGGACTCCGCCAAGGGGATGGCCGGATCAGGTTGAACCCAAAGCCAGACACCAAGATCTCCGCGGACGACGAAATCGTACTCATCGCGGAGGACGACAGCGCGATACATCTCTCCGAACACCAGACCACTGAGATCGAAATCTGGGCCATACGAAAACCTCCACCCCGTGAGCCGAAGCCCGAGCGTACCCTGATTCTCGGCTGGAACGACCGCGCACCCACGATAGTCGCCGAGCTCGACAACTACGTCCGTTCCGGCTCGGAAGTGACCGTGGTGACCCTCGACGCAGCCGTCCCCTCTTCCCGCTTCGACGCGCTCAGAAACCAGAAGGTCACGTCCAGAGTGGGCAACATCACGGACCGCCGCATCCTGGATCAACTCGAGGTCTCCTCCTACGATCACGTGATCGTCCTCGGCCACCCGGACGAGCCGGATCCCAACGCGGCCGACTCGAAGACCCTGGTCACGCTCTTGCACCTGCGCGAGATCGCCCACGGCAGCGAGCACCGGTTCTCCATAGTCAGCGAGATGCTCGACGTCCGCAACCGCGAGCTCGCCGAGGTGACAGGCGCCGACGACTTTATCGTCAGCGATCATCTGGCAAGCCTTATGATGTGCCAGGTCTCGGAGAACAGAGAGCTCTCGACGGTGTTCGAGGATCTGATCTCCTCCGACGGCTCGGAACTGTACCTCAAGCCCGTATCCGAGTACGTGGAACCCGGCGTGCCGCTGACCTTCTACACCATCCTGGAAGCTGCCCGCCGGCGTGGCGAGGTGGCCGTCGGCTACCGCCTGGAGGCTGAGACCGGGGATCCCACCACCTCTTACGGCTTGCACCTGAATCCTTTGAAATCTGAGCGCGTCACGTTCGCCGAGCGCGACAGCCTGATCGTACTGGCAGAGTCCTGACCTTCTACAGCGTTCTTCACAGCCTTGCCCCTCTTCGGTATCGTGGTGAGAAGTTGCGGAGTCTAGAAGAAGGGGAGGCGCTCAGGGTATGTCGATAGGACGTAGGATGCAGGCGCCGGGTGAGCCCACGACGGAAACGCAGGCCGCTTTGCGCGCCGAGCGCGTGGCAGGGTGGCTGCGAGTGCCGCTTATCATCGCCGCGCTGCTGGCCATTCCGACCATCATCGTACAGGAGTCCGACCTGGGGGGATTCTGGGAGATCCTCGCCGCGGTCCTGGACTGGTGCATCTGGGTAATGTTCGCGGCCAACCTGCTCATCATGCTCTCTATAGTTCCGGACCGGCGGCGCTGGTTGATCGAGAATCCTCTTGACGTGCTCATAGTGGTGTTTACTCCGCCGTTCCTCCCGGCGACGATGAAGCTGGCGCGCGTGCTACCGGTCGTAAGGCTGGTCTGGCTCGTGGTGGTGGCCAACCGCCTCCGCAACGTCTTCTCGCTGCAGGGGTTGCGCTACGCGGTACTGATAGTCTTCACCGTCGTGGTAGGCGGCGGCGTGATCTTCGTCGCCGTCGAGCCTGGTCAGGACCTGAGCACCTGGGACGGGCTCTGGTGGGCAGCGGAGACCGTCACGACCGTGGCCTACGGGGACATCTACCCCACAACGGCTCTGGGTCGCATAGTCGCAACCGTCGTAATGACCACCGGCATCGGCTTCGTCGCGCTGCTGACCGGCGCGCTGGCCCAGCGCTTCCTGTACGGCGGGAGCGCGAGTGCAACCCCTAAACCCGATCCGGACGAAGCCGAGATGATGCGGAAGCTCGACGAGTTGTCACACCAGATCGTAGAGCTCCAGAAAGCTCTGCGGGAAAGACACGGGTGACCGAAGCCATCGGCTTATACGCGCTAACCTCCGACCCGAAGACGGTGGCTAGTCTGGCTGCTTACCCTCTGGAGCCGTCTCGCGGCGTAACCACAGCGAGACGTGAGCGGGCTGCATCGTCTCCTTACCACTATTACCAGGTCATCACGCAACGCGGCCAGGTCTGTCTCGTCCCTGAGCTTCGACGAGAAGGCCTCTAAGGTCTTCCTCACGTCGTACTTCCCACGATAGAATCGCCTCTCTATGAAATCTTGGGTGCGGCGTCTTAGAGCTTCCGCCAATAGGGAATGCGGCCGAATGTAAAGTGGGCACGGATGCTCGATCATTTGGGGGAGTTCTCGAAGCTACCCAAAGAAGGAGCCTCTCTGTGTCCGCTTTGCCACCATACATCATCGATCCCATCTGGGAGCAGTTCTGCGCTCTATTACCACAACGGGAAGTGAAACACCCTTGGGGTTCTCACCGACCGCGCATCGACGACAGGTTGGTCTTCGACAAACTCGTGCAGATACTCGTTTTCGGCTGCGTCTACGAAAGGATCTCCGATGAGTCATGTTCGGCGACTACCTTGCGTCGTCAGCGCGATGAATGGATCGGCTCTGGGGTAATGGAGAAACTGCAGGAGATAACGCTCGATGCTTACGATCGCATCGTTGGTTTGGAGCTTTCTGACGTAGCCGTCGACTGTTGCATCACGAAGGCTCCTTGTGGTGGTGAGAAGGCGGGCCGCAGCCCGGTAGATAGGGGAAAGCAAGGCATCAAACGCTCCACGGTCGTAGACGCTAAGGGTATCCCGCTCGGATCTATAGCCGCACCGGCCAATCGCCACGACTCGCCGCTCTTGGAGGAGACCCTTGACACCTTGGAGGTGCTCGGAGAGCTACCCGAGCGGATGAGAGTTCATCTCGATCGCGGCTACGATTCGCAGACTATCCGGGAGAAACTAAAGTGCCGGGGCCTGGAGCCCATGATCTCTGAGAAAGGAAAACCTGCTCCGCTTCAGGCTACGAAGCGGTGGGTAGTGGAGCGCACGAACTCGTGGAACAACGCTCACAAGAAGCTCGTGTGGTGTACCGAGCGCAGGGATAGAGTCATCGATTTCTGGATCACCTTCTCAGAGGTGGTCATCACCGTAGGCAGGTTCGTCCGAGAGGCCTGGACCCGCTACCGTTGGGAGAGTCGCCCCCGCCGCAGGCCGTAAGGGGTCACCTATTGGCGGAAGCTCTTAGGGGGTTGAAGAGAGCGGCAACGGTCAACGTGGAGGCGAGGTGGGGTCTGAACCACCCAAGGAGCAAGATCACCCCTCCTGCAAATGCTGCCACCCACGCCACGATACGCCACCGAGGAGACGGCAGCCGACCATCCGGGAACTACAACAAGAGAAAGGGCAGGATAACCATCGCGGATACCCATCCTGCACCCGCTAGGACGAGGACCGCTCCGGGGGCGGGTAGCGATCCCGGTCGCACCCACGCGGTATAGAGAACTTAATCCTGCCGAACGATGAGAGGGCTAGGCCCGTGCCGAAACCCAGCCACGCCCACCGTAAGGATTATCAGGGCGGCTGGAAGCAACAAATCCGCCGAGTAGTGGTGCGCCGAGGATGACGACAACCAAAGTGGCCTGCTCCAGCCACAACCAGTCTCCAGACAACGGCGTGGACCAACCGAGGATGACCAGCAGCAGGGACAACGCCAGTAGCGACAGGCTCGCAGCCCACACCGAGCAAACCAGCCACGCGGCGCCACGGGCGCTTATCCCACTATCTACTCGCTCCAGTTCGCCGGTGTCTGCTGTCACAAGATCACTCTAGGACGCGACCGTCTCCTTGACGTTACCACAAGAGTTACGAGAGTCATTTTCTGAGCGGAGCAGCACCGAACTTCAGAAGGTTCAGTGCCAAGTTGTGGAATACTGAAAACAGGACTCCCGGCGTGGTGGCCACGTAATTGTGGCTCACACCGCTGTTTGGCACGCTGTGCGAAGAAGCAGCCAGGGCCACACCGGAGGAGGTGAACATCGACACCGCCACCATGGTTGGCGCAGCCCACGCTTTTGGGCTGTTCATCTTGGCCATGTTCCTCCTTGTCACTCTGTCATAACAGAGCACCCACACCATACATCTCGCGTAAGAGACACGCATCGCCCAGGAGCGAGGCTGTGCACTTTAGGAGTTGGCCCGTTACCCTTCTGTAATCGAGTTTTGTCTGCTCTGTAACCTCTGCTCGCTGCCGCGATGTTAGCCTCGAATAGCTGTGCAACCGAGGCGCAAAGAGGAAGAAGATGCGTAGATCCTTGATGCTGGTGATGGCAATGATACTTGCCGCGCTAGTCTTCGCGCCGGCCGCGTTTGCCCATGACGACAACCCCACAGGGGACGACCTTGGTGGGGATGACCGCGGGGGCGAACGAGGTTTCGACGACAACCCCAGCGGGGGTGATCTCAGGAGAGACGATCGCGACGGTGTCCGGGGCTTTGACGACAATCCCACAGGGGACGACATGGTGGCTAGCCCCACAGCTACCGCTACGCCCACTGCGAGCGCTTCGTCCACTGCGAGCGCTACGCCTACGTCTAGCTCCACGCCGACCGCCACGGCCAGCGCTACTAGCAGTCCCGCTACGGACACTGCCACCGCGTTGCCCAACACTGGAGGGACGCCCATGAGATTCGCGCTGCCTGCCGCGTCCGGAGTCTTGTTGATCGGGTCAGGGATCTTGGCAGCTATGCTGCTGAGGCGCCGAACCTCCTAATTTGTGGGACGGGACGCTCATGCACGAGCGTCTCCCGTTGTGCCGGGCCGGAATCCTAGCCCTGAGCGGGTCTACGGCCCGATTCCTTCCCCGAACTATGGAAAACGGCCTACATACGAGGTTTGCAACACCGCTTCTCCTAGGTTCGGCGAACAAGGCCAGGCGATACAGATAGAATGAATCTCATGCAGCAGTTAGTCCTAGGCGACCGCTATACCTTGGTTGAGCTCCTGGGCGACGGGGGCATGGCGAAGGTGTACCTGGCCCGTGACAATTCCCTCGATCGGGAGGTGGCGCTCAAGGTCTTGAGGGAGCAGTTCGCCGGCGACGAGGAGTTCGTCGAGCGCTTCAGGCGCGAGGCGATGAGCGTCGCGGCCCTCAACCACCCCGGCATCGTCCAGGTCTACGACAGGGGCCGCACCGAGGATGGCACCTTCTACATAGTGATGGAGTACGTGCCCGGTGGCACGCTCAAGGAGCGCATAAAAGGGAAAGGCAATCTTGCTTCAGGCGAGGCCGCCGGGATAGCCTCGCAGGTGGCCGATGCCCTAGCGGTCGCACACGATCGCGGCATAATCCACCGCGACATAAAGCCCCAAAACGTGCTGCTTACAGCGTCGGGCGAGGCCAAAGTAAGCGACTTCGGGATAGCGCGAGCTGCCTCCGCAAAGACGATGACGCAGACGAATTCTTTACTGGGTACCTTGGCTTATATGTCCCCCGAGCAGGTACGGGGCGAGCGAGTTGGCCCGGCGAGCGACCTCTATTCGCTGGGGGTGGTTCTCTACGAGATGCTCACCGGCGAGCTTCCCTACCAAGGCGACGATCCTATCGCCACGGCGATGAAGCACCTCGACGAACCGCCACGCAACCCGCAGGAGATGAACTCTGCGGTGCCCGAAGAACTTGATGCCTTGGTCGTAAAGCTGCTGGCGAAAGATCCCGAGGACCGTTACGTGAGCGCAGCCTCGCTCTCAGAGGACCTCCGACGAGTACGCGATGAGCTTCCGCCACTTGCGGCGAGGCTCGAGGACGGGACGACCAAGCAAATGTCCCTTGACACCTGGAAAATACGTCCGGCTCCCGCCGCGCCCGGGAGGAGGGTATCGGATCCGCCCGCCAGCCTCGGCCGACGGGGGACTCTCGTAGTGTCCCTGGTCGCTTTCCTTTTGGGCGTGGTCCTGCTCGTTAGCCTTGCGTGGGCTCTGGGATGGGGCACCTCCAACCAGGCGACCCCCGACGAGGTCGTTGCGAAGAGGGTCGAAGTTCCAGGCGTGGTGGGGCTGTCGCAAGACAAGGCACAGAAGCGTCTCGAAAAGGAAGGGCTCAAACTCCGTTCCCAGGTTGAGGCTCCTAGCGGTACGGTGGCCGAGAACGCGGTGATCGAGCAGGATCCCGTGGCGAGAACCCAGGTGAATCGAGGCAGCGCCGTGAATGTGGTCATCAGCACGGGCCCGCCCCAAGAGCCCACTCCCCAGGCCTCGCCCTCTGCCACAGCGACTGCTTCACCGGCCGCAGCCTCGCCTGCAGCCGGCGAAGCGGCGGAAGAAGCGGCCAAGGAAGCGGAAAAGAGACGCGAGGAGGCGCAGAAGCAGGCGGAAGAGAAACGAGAGGAAGCACAGGAGAGGGCGGAAGAGAGGAGGAAGGAGCAGGAAAAGAAGGGCAAGCAGTAGAAGTAGTGGCCTATGACATCAACTGCACCATCGTCAGGTCGTTCGCTCCGATCACCGTCCGGAAGCTCAGGCTCTGCGTTGTTCCAGCTTGCGTGGGCCCACGCCCACGAGACGCTGTTGTGGGCGAGCAAGAGTAAAGGTGCGAAGCACACCTTCAACTACCACCTCATAAACAGCAGAGACCCTAAAGCACAGGTCTCCTCCGTCTGGCACATTCCTTCTGTGCCCAAGAGGGAGAAGCTCTACGGATACCATCCCACCCAGAAGCCTCTGCGCCTGGTACGGCGCGCCATGGTGGCCTCGACTAGGGAGGGGGATCTCGTCTTCGACCCTTTCTGTGGATCGGGGACGACGGGGGTAGCGGCAAAGGAGCTTGGGCGCTTCTTCGTGGGGGCAGAGGAGGAGGAGTACGCAGAGCTTGCGGGACGCAGGATAGGGGCTGTGGTGCGAGGGGAAGTGTTGCGAGATATCCAACCTCAGCGCCGAAGATCACTAGAGGGAGTTTTGCAAACGCAAAGCCGAGACGAGATCGCTTCATGCTGCCCGCATCATCCTCAACGGCCTGGGAGCCCACGACGGCGGCGCAGGTAGAGACGACGGCGGATCTATGGGCACACGTGGGCTCCTCGGCGCCGCATTCCTCCTCCTTAGCACGTAGCAGCCATCCACCAACTCCCCGAGTTAGGTGCCATCGCGCTTCCAGACCTCGCCTTCGTCTACCCACCCAAGGTAGTAGCTTCTCGAGTCGAACAGGCGCCACCGGTGAACGAATCCGAAACGCTCCCCGTTCCAGCGAAAGATCGGATACACGCCACAACCTTTCGAACGTCCTGTAGCCTACTTCTCTTGTGAACATCCTACGTTATTCACCGGAGTGCGTGGAAGGGGAATTCTAAGAAGTTCGCCTTCACGGAGTTCTCCGAAGTTCGCCAAGCAGAAAGTTTCAAAAAATAGCCCGTCTGAGAGATGCGCCTGCCCCCTCTAGGTGACTTGGCTCTGCCCCTCGGACCCGATAGGATACCCAAAGGTCGAGAGTTCAGCGAACCCAGGGAGCATTGATGGGCGAAAAGCCAGACAGGGACGTCGAGAAGATCTACTCCACCTCCGAGTTTGTAGCGAAGCTGCGCAGGCTGGCCGACGCTCTGGAGACCGGCGAGCGCTTCGAGATACAGGTGGCCGGGGAGAGAGTCTACGTGCCCGCCCGTGCCGAGTTCAACGTCGAGCACGAGCGGGAAGGGGACGAAGAGGAGCTCGAGTTCCAGCTCAAGTGGACCAACCGGTGAGCTCCTCCACTTTCATGCTGACAACCCCGCATCCTGGAGGGCCCTGCTAGAACTCTGGGTGCGGTCCTTCCTGTTCTTGCCCTTATTCACCGGAGTGCGTGGAAGGAGAATTCTCCGAACTTCGCATGAATAGATTAGAGCGTCTCTCAAGACCTACCCCAAAAGATTTTTCAGGACGTGGTATACCGCCGCTTCGCGTCTAGAGCCGCCGACTACCAGCTGCCGCGAGAGGAGGTCTCGCCCGGGATATTCCAGCCTTTCGGGTAGACGAGGTAGGCGATGCCGCCGGAGCCCCTGAACCAGGCGGCGGCGAACTGCTGGCGGTCGTAGAGCCGCTTTACCCCGGAGTTGCCGTCCGCGGCGGGGTCGTTGACTATTATGCGCTCGCCATCGCTGTGGAAGCCTCGAATGACCAGAAGGTGGCCGTTGCTGGCCGGAATGGGCGCCCCGTCCAGCTGCCCACGCCCCAAAGATATGCTCGCGATCACCGGCACGCCCTTGGAGATCCAGCGCTCCACCTGTCCGAGCGAAGAGAAACGGTTGACGGAAGCCTTGAGGCCGAAGGCCGAAGCGTACGCCGTGTTGAACGGCCAGTTGCCGTTGCCCCGGTAGGTGTAGTCGTAGGTTCTGTCGGCGACCGTCGGGACAGCCTTGTTCAGGTTACGGTTGCCGGTCTTGCTCGACCAATAGGCCATTACCATCGAGAGTGAGGTTGGGCTGCACCAAACCTCGCCGCCATTCGGGTAGATCATCTGCGAGCGCTGGGGTACCGGCAGGTCCTTGCCCAGAAGCTGGCTGCTACTCGATACCCCGAGAAAATCCCCGTGCCGGTAGGAGTTGGAGGCGCTGAGGTAGGCTGCCCGGACCTCCGGTGACCTGCTCTGCTTTTTGGTGGAGAGCGTGAGCCGGTACTGGTAGGCGTCGGCGAAGAACGGCCCCTCGGCCTGCAAGGTGTCGGTAAGGACCTTCCAACTCCCGGAACCCTGGCCGTTCACGCTGTGGCGCTTTACGGTCTGCGTACCCTTCGCCCACACACCCATGTTGAACCACGGCGTCCAGCGTCCACTGGAGCGCACCCTGATATCGATCTGCATCCAGGTTCTGGACGGGGTCAAGACGTTCCAGGAAGCGATGAGGGTGTCGAACTTAGTGGCGGTAGCGTAGGTCTTCGAGGTCAGCGTGCCACGGGTTCGACCGGGTAAGAGCCGGGTCGAGCCATTCCTGGATACCACTCCATCTTCTCTGCCCGCGGCGAGCTCCGTCTGAGTGACGTGGCTATCGAAGTCTATGTAGGAGTCCACCGCCGCTTCGGCCCGCTCGGAAACGAGGAACGTTAGGCATAAGAGCACCAATGCCGGCGCTCCTCCTAGACGGACCAGCGAAGGCTTCGGCAAGACGTGTACCCCCTCATCACGCGGACAAGTGTATCTGGACCAGTGGCGGCGCGTCTACCCATTTTGGGGAGCACCCGCTGCTTGAGAACCCGGAAGAGGAACAGAAGGTTGTCCAGCAGGTACCGGCGCCACAGATGCCGGGGCTCCACCAGGAGTCGGAGCAGCCCACGTCTCTTTGTGGTTGCGTTCCGAAACGGCCCGCAGCGCGAGCAGGCAGACTAGCAGCTGCCCTATACTCTCGCTCCTGCTCTCGGGGGCTTCTTCGGAGCCACGAAGGTACTGCCGATGGTTCTTGACCTGGTCGTTCTGTGGCTCGCCATAACCGATCGGATATCGGCACCAGCCACTGGCTAAACGCGAGGTGCCGTTAATACTCTGCCTCGGTCTTTATTCACCGAAGTGCCCAGAGAGACTGTCCGAAAAGGCATAGAGTGGCGTCTGGAGCTCACTTTTTGTTAGTGGTCCTGCAGAGAAATAGGCCTTCTTGAATTCCTTTTGTTACCTTTTGAGGCCCCGGTTCGGTGCGTATCGGGACTTTTCGGATAGTCTCAGAAGAAGCATTCTGCGAACTTCGCCTTAACGGAGTTCTCGGAAGTACGGAACCAGGATCTGGCATAAATCTCGTTCTAGGATCATAGAACGGCCCGATAACCTCGACCCTACTCCTGCTGTCCTATGTGAAAACCCTAATCTCTCTCCAAGGCTATGCAAATACGCCGGGGTTATGCTGTATTAATTACGCGACAACGAGACTGCTGCGTAAGGGCGTAGGATCGCTACCTGCCCTACTTCTAGACCGGGGCCCGCTACCTCCACAATCACCCTCTGCCGTTACCTGGGTGGGAGGAAGGAGGACGGAAAGTGAAGGAAGAGAAAAGCGTTCTACGATGGGGTGCTCTGGCCAGTATCCTGGGTGGCATCCTTCTCGTGGCTGTCTTCGTCATCGTGGGCGTGTTCGTGGGAGCGCCTGCTGCTGAACCAGCGGAAACGGTCATGAGATTCCCCGACGTCAGGGCGGCGCACATCGTGGAAGAGGTCCTGTACCTGGGCGTCCTTGCCCTGTGGACCATCCACTTTCTCGCCTTGTATCGTGCTCTTAGGGGGACGAGCCCTGCACCCGCGCTGTTCGGGAGCGCGCTGGGCATCATGGGTCTCGGCGTGCTCGCGGCCGGAGCTCTCCCGCACGTCGCTACCGTCCCGATCTCCGACCTCTACCATGCGCCCGGGGCGACGCCTGAGGATCAGGCGACACTCGTCCTCTTGTGGCAGGCGACCCAGAGCATATTCGATGCGTTGCTCGTCGTAGGGCTCCTCCTCGTGCCGATAGGTCTCATTGCCCTCGGGGTGGCCATGCTTGGGGCCCTGGCCTTTGGCAAGGGCTTTGGGGGGGGTGAGCGTGGTGCTCGGGGTATTGGGGGT
>DASQWQ010000031.1:0-9151 GCA_035640175.1 Rubrobacter sp.
CGGATTCGGGCGGATCTTCTGTGGCGGTTACGCCGGTCTTGCCGAAGCCGCAGAGCCCGCCCAGGTCGGAGCCGAGCTCGGGGGAGCCTGTTCTGACCGTACCGCCTTCCAGTTCGATCCCTTCTGTTTCGAGGGATGCGCGGCAGAGCTCGCGGCCCATGCGGCCAGCAGCCCCTATTACGGCTATCCTGGTCAAACTTCTTCTGGAGTCGGGAGGAGGTGATTAGCCTCCTCCATCACGCGACGAAGGGTGTCCAGGTTCTCGCCCTGGAGTGGTATCATCGGCAGCCGCATCTCGTCCGAGCACAAACCGAGGATCGAGGATGCCGTCTTGACGGGGATGGGGTTGGTCTCGACGAAGAGCGCGCGGAAGAGCGGCAGCAGCTCGTAGTGAAGCTCGCGGCCCCTCTCCCAGTCACCGATCGAGAGGGCGTTTACCATATCTGAGACGGCCGCCGGGGCGACGTTGGAGGCGACGGAGATCACACCTTGCCCGCCCAGGGCCATCAGAGGGAGCGTCATCGGGTCATCCCCGGAGAGGATGGCGAACTCCTCGCCGCAGAGGCTCTTTATGTCGCTCGTCATGTTCATGGAGAGGGTCGACTCCTTGACCCCAACGATGTTCGGGATCTCGGACAGGCGGGCTATGGTCTCGGCGGAGACGGTCACGGCCGTCCGGCCTGGGATGTTGTAGAGGATAATGGGTAGATCCGTGCTCTCCGCTATCGTGGCGAAGTGCCTGTACAGCCCCTCCTGGGTCGGCTTGTTGTAGTAGGGTGCGACCTGCAGGGAGCCGTCGGCACCCTCCTCTTCCGCCATCCTCGTGTACTTGATCGCCATGTCCGTGCTGTTCGAGCCCGTACCCGCAACGATGGGCACCCGCCCGTTCGCGACCCTTACCACGGTGCTTATGACAAGGCGGTCCTCCTCCTCGGTCATGGCCGGGGTCTCGCCCGTGGTCCCGCAGGGGACGAGGCCGTGGATGCCGCCCTGGATCTGGAACTCGACCATTCCTTCCAGGGCTTCGACGTCCACCTCCCCGTTCCTGAAAGGTGTGACGAGGGCCGTGAACGCGCCGCTAAACATCTCTCTCCTCCAACTCGAAGTCCCTGTGCAAAGCTCTTACCGCTTCTTCTACCCTTCCCGCCGGCAATACGCAAGTCACCTGTATCTCTGAGGTAGAGACGAGCCTTATGGGGATACCGGCCTCCCCGAGCGTCGCGAACATCCGCGCCGCGTAACCTGGACGGTTGAGCATCCCCGTCCCGACGACGGAGACCTTGCCAAGCTCCTCCTCGCCCTCGACCCGCCCGTTTAAAGAGTTCGCGACCGCGCCCGTGAGCCGCAGCGCTTCACTGAAATCGTCGCGACGGACGGTGAAGGCCACGTCCGAGGCGCCTCTCTTGGGGGCGCTCTCCACGATGACGTCGACGGAGATGCCTGCTTCGGCCAGGGGGGAGAAGACGCGGCTCATCGTGCCTGGTCCTGTCTTTATGCCTGTCAGGGTGATGCGCGAGACGTCTAGGTCGTGGACGATACCGGCGACCGTCTCGCGCGTCTCCAGGTGTTCCAAACCGTTACCTCCCGTGATGATCGTACCAGGCCCTTCTCTGAAGGAGCTCTTTACGTGGATCTCGACCCCGTGCAATGCCCCTAGCTCTACGGCCCGCGGGTGCATCACCTTCGCGCCCCGCCACGACATCTCGGCCATCTCCGAGGAGAGTATGACGGGTATGCGCCGCGCCCCCGCCACGATGCGCGGATCGGCGGTGTAAACGCCGTCTACGTCCGTAAAGACCTCGCATCGGTCCGCCCCGAGCGCTGCCGCGAGCGCCACGGCCGTCGTGTCCGACCCGCCGCGTCCGAGCGTCATGATGTCCCCGAGGGCGTTGACCCCCTGGAAGCCTGCGACGATGGCGACCTGTCCCTCGTCGAGCAGGCTGCGCAGGCGGTCAGGCTGTATCCCCGAGATAAGCCCCGACCCGTAGCGACCCGTAGTCTTCATGCCTGCCTGCGGGCCGGTGAGTGAGGTGGCTGCGACGTCCCTGTCGTGCAGGGCCATCGCCAGGAGCGCGACGGACTGGAGTTCGCCCGTAGAGAGTAGCTGGTCGATCTCACGCGGCGAGGGGTCGCGGCTGACCTCGCCAGCCAGGCGCAGCAGCCTGTCGGTCTGCTTGCCCATCGCCGAGACGGTCACGACGAGGCCGTGGCCCGAATCATGAACCCTCTTCACCCGCTCGGCGACAGCCCTTATGTGCTCCGCCGTCGCCACAGAGCTCCCGCCGTATTTCTGGACGATGATCCCCAAAGACGTATAAACGCTCCTTCTGCTCTGTAGCCTAGCGCATCGTCGAATAGGTATCAGGTGTCAGGCTACAGGTAAGGACCGCACAAGCCCCTGCCGGTGAGGAGCGCAGGCATGTTCTCACCAGGGAGCGGCGTCCAAAGCCTGACGGCTGAAACCTGTAGCCTGACACCCGCTGTAGGCGCTTTGCGCCTACGGCAATGGCTGGCCTCCTGTTACGCCGAGCGTTTCGCCGTTCACGTAGCTTGCCTCCTGGGAGGCGAGGAAGACGAAGGCGGGGGCGAGCTCGGCGGGCTGGGCCGGGCGGCCCATCGGGGAGGTGCCGCCGAAGCTGGAGACGGTATCGCCTGGCATGGAGGCCGGGATGATCGGGGTCCACACCGGACCCGGAGCCACCGTATTTGCCCTTAGCCCGTACTGGACGACCTCCTGGGCGAGCCCCTTGGTGAAGGTGATGATAGCGCCTTTGGTGCTCGAATAGGGAAGCAGGGTCGGTGAAGGCTGGTAGGCCTGGATGGAGGCTACGTTAATGATGGAGCCGCCTTCTGGCATGTGTGGAAGTGCTGCCTTGACAAGCCAGAACATCGCGTAGATGTTGGTCTTGAAGGTGCGGTCGAGAAGGTCGGTCGAGACGTCGGCTATCCCTTCTACCGTCATCTGGTGGGCCGCGTTGTTGACGAGGACGTCTATCCGGCCGAACTCGTCTACGGCCCGCTGGATGAGGTCCTGGCACTGGACCTCTTCGACCACGTCTCCCGGCACCCTGACGGCCTTGCGGCCCGAGTCCTCGACGGCCTGCGCCGCCTCCTCGGCGTCTGCCTCCTCCTCTTCGAGGTAGGAGATCACGACGTCGGCGCCCTCGCGGGCGAAGGCGAGTGCGACGGCCCGCCCTATGCCCGAGTCACCGCCCGTTATGACCGCCTTCTTGCCTTCGAGCTTGCCGCTGCCGCGGTAGGTCTCGACACCGTAGTCCGGCTCGGGCTGCATCTCTTGCTCCAGGCCGGGGTGCTGGTCCCGCTGGTCCTGTTCGGGATACTCGGGTTGCGGATACTGCTGCGTGGGGTCCTGCTGCCTGTGCTGGTCTTCTGTCATCGTGGTCATCCTTTCGCGCGGCCGTTTCACTCGTTTCTTGCGATCCTTTGCCCTTTTTCTTGCCGCATCAAACTGAAGACGTGCGCGGATTCCGAGCGGCAGGGTGCCCGCTTGCACCATATACATGCCGGGGAGATCCCGGTCGTGATGCTCGTCAGGGATGGCGCGGCGATCCCGCACGCCCGCCTCGCGCAGAGTACAGGGCGTATGGAGTGGGCTGAGATCGAGCTCAGGGTCTTCGGCGCCGGGGACTCCGCCGAGGGCTACTTCTGCCACCCTGAAGACGGCGAGTTGCACGTCCTGCGCCTCACTCACGCGGGCGACGGTCTCGAGTTGGGGGCAGATCCCCTGAACGGTAGAGTAAAATGAAGGATCAGCACCACTCCGTGAGCCCGAAGTGTATGTTTAGACATCGTGACGTGGAGGGGATATCCATTCAGAACGAATAAGCATAGTTACTCAAGGAGCGATAATGAGCGATAGCGGGCCGTCCGGGGAGATCTTCGAGGAGTACAAGAATGGCGAAGACATACAGCTATTCTCGTATGGTGTGCTGGCCGGGGCTTTCAACCTCATCTTCGCCGGTTTCCTTCTGGTGGCCAGGCTTACGGGCAGGTCCATACCGGAACGGGTAGACGCGAAGGACATCGTGCTGCTCGGGATGGCGACCCACAAGTTGAGCCTTGTTGGCTCTGAAGATGCGATCACGAGCCCCCTGCGCGCCCCGTTTACCGAACTGAGGGAGAAGGAGAGCCCCAAGAAGGTCGACGAGAAGCCAAGGGGCGAAGGCTTGCGAAGGTCCGTAGGAGAGCTCCTTACGTGCAAGTTCTGCCTCAGCGTGTGGGTGGCCTCCCTCTTTACCTACGGTCTCGTGCTCTTACCGCGCGTGACCCGCCTCTTGGCCGCCATGTTTGCCATAGTAACCGTCTCCGACCACCTGCATCAGGCATACAAAGTCCTGATGAACGAGGCTTCGGGCTAGAGCAGCATGTCAGCATGCGCCCTGTCGGGCGCTTGTCAGCACTTGAGCTAGTCAGCTTTGTCTGTCTGAGGTGCCTCGTCCCGTCGCGCGGGAGCACATCGCTCGGAGGATCTTCCGCACCTCGGGCGAGGCCTACCATCCTGCTGACATGCTGATGGGTCGTCGTGCGTAAGGCTCAAGCTGTACGCACGACGCCGTTAGGGTGAGATCTGTGGGCGGGTGCGGTTCTCTGCGATGGGGGTGTGGAGTGAGATCTTGCCGGTGCGCAGGCGTGTCCAGAGCGCTATGAGAGACATTCCCAGGAACATGATGCCGGGGATCAGCAATCCACCCTCGGGGCCGAATGACCCACCGGTCCAGAGCTCCGGGCCGCTCTGTTCTGTGGCCAGCAGAGTCGCGCCGAAAGATCCGAAGCCGCTGACAGGGAAGCCGTAGACCGCGCCCTGGAAGAGGTTCCAGGTGATGTGCAAACCTATCGGGATCGCCAGCTCCCCTGAGAGCACGTAGCCGAAGCCCAGCATCAGGCCGGCGAGGACGATGTTGAGCGTGCTGATGGGCGTGGCGTTCGGGTTGTCGGCGTGCAGCACGGCGAAGAAGATCGAGGAGAAGACCCAGGCCAGCAAGATGGCCCCACGGGGACCGAGGGAGGGGTAGTTCAGGCCCTCGGCGGCGTTCTTCAACTGGTAGCCCCGGAAGACGGTCTCCTCGGAGAGGCCCACGCACAGGAACGTGGCGGCGGGGAAGAGTATGGAGATCACGAACGGAGCGCCGCCTTGGGTCTCGAACGAGCCTGTAACCTCCACCCAACCCAACCCCAGCTCGACGAGGAAGACCGCCGTCATGAGCAGCGCGCCGAGGAACATCCCGAAGAGCAAGTCGAGCCACCATCCGGCACCGAGACGGAACCCAAACTCCGAGCAGGGTCGCCTGTCGAGAAAGCGTCCCGCTAGCCAGACGGTCAGGATGGCTGCCAACAGGCCTGCTATGCCGCTGACGAGCGGGAGTGCTGGGGAGCCAGAGACGGCCGAGGCATCGAGTCCGCCGGATGCCATCCGCCAGCCGGAATCCGCAAGCAGCCACGCGACCACGACCAGGTTGAAGAAGAGTAGGACAAGTACCCTGTAGGCCGAGTATTGGATCGTCAACCGCCACAGCGCCCTGAGCCGTCCCTTGCCTTCCTCGACAAACGGGTTCAAGCAACCTCCGTCAGAAGTTTGCAAAGTGGTTCATTGCAAGCACTTCAGCATTTCAGCCCGCTACGCCCTTCGAGCTTCGCATGTCAGCATGTCAGCTTCTTTCTGTTCCGGCCTCGCCCCGTCGCATAGGAGCAACCCTCGGAGGTTCTTCCGCGCCTCGGGCGAAGCTTACCACCCGGCTGAAGTGCTGAGAGCCGCCCTCAGACGGCGTGCTGAAGTGCTGACAAGCGGAGGCGTCAGCCGGAGCGTGCTAATGCAGTCTGATGGTCTCTTCCAGGGCCTCGATGTAAGAGCGTACCAGCTGCTGGAAGGCGTCCAGTTCCTCGAACGCCTGCTTTCCGGCGCGACCCCACCCTCCGAACCTCTCCTTGAGGATCATAGTTGTGAAGTAGACGCCCCGATAGTGGGGGATGAGCTGCTCGAATTCCATGGCGCGCCGATCTGGGCGGACACTGCTCTCCCTCGCCTGCGCCGCTCCTACCTGGAATTCCGGTCCGCCTGTGAGGCGTTCTATCCCGCTGTCGAGTCCGTCGAGGGCGGCGAGAACCTCCTCGTCTCCCGGCCTGTCCGCGACGTCTCTGCCTGAGTAGAGGTAGCGTACCTCCCCCGACTGGTCTACGATGACGATGGAAGGCACGGCTACACCCTCCTCTGCATTCCACAGGCCGCACATACGGGCGAGTTCTCCCTGGGGGTCACTAAGGAGGGGAAAAGGAAGCAACAGTTTCCCGACCATCCTCGCGTTGTTGGGTGGGGAGTCGACGCTGATGCCGGCTATCTGCGCCCCCCGCCCCTCGAACTCTTCGATCTCCCTGGCGTAGCTGGCCAGTTGCCCGTTACAGTAAGGGGACCAGTCGCCCCTGTAGAAGACCAGCATCACAGGTCCCATCTCCAACTGGCCTGAGAGGCTCCAGGGATAGCCTTGCTGGTCCGGCAACTCAAAGTACGTGATCTTCTGCCCGACACCCAACCCGGTCAATCGACGCTCCTCCAATCGTGAGTCCTCCAGGATGCGAATATAGCATTCTCGTCGCTGGAGGACGCGTCTTCGCGAACAACAGACGCCGGCCCTCCTGGTTGCAGCCTCCACCCGGAGTAGCGAAGGTGTAGTCGCCTGGTCAGCCCACTCCGGCCAGTCCCGGCCGGTGCTCAGCGGGACAGGATCCACCGCTTCAGCCCCCCAGCCCAGTACGTTACCTTCTGCCACAGGGAGGCCGCTTCGTAACCTTTCTGGACGACCAGGGGACTGCTGCCAACGCTGTGACCCTCCACCGAAACCGCGACGGCGCCCAGCTTGCGCCCGGTTTCGGCGGAGGGCGGCGCCTCTTTGTTCGTCGGGCGCCGCTCGACCTCCAGACCTGGGCCGGCGAGGGCGGATACGTCCCTTTCGGCGACGAGCTTCACCGTCTCGCCCCTGCGGTAGGGCAGTTTCAGTTCCGCATACGGGTCTCCGCGCTTGACGAGAGGCTCGCGTTCGTACTCCCCGAAGCCGTATTCAAGCGCCGTCCGGCCTGCCTCGAAACGTTGCAGGTCCCCAGCGGCGTCGAGCACCACCGCGATGTAGGACTCATCGTCGCTCTTTGCGGAGGCCACGAGGCAAGGCCCGGCCTGGGGAGAGGTGCCCGTCTTGACGCCTGTCGCCGGCCCGTAGTCGTAGCCCGACCCGGGAGCAACGAGCAGGTTGGTGGTGAAGGTGTCTATCTCCCGATCTTGCGTGGATATGGTGACCTCGGGCTCGTCGACGATCTCGCGGAACTCGGGGTACTTCATCGCCTGCCTGGTTATCTTCGCAAGGTCTGTGGCGCTCGAGTAGTTACCGCGGGCGTCGATGCCTGCAGGGTTCTCGAAACGAGTGTTCTCCAGGCCCAACTCCTTCGCCTTGTCGTTCATCTTGGCGACGAACTCGTCCACGCTACCGTCCCCCAGATGCTCGGCCAGAGCGTAGACCGCGTCGGTGCCAGAAGGGATCAAGGCCGCCGTGAGTAGGTCCCTGACGCTCACGCGGTCGTAGGGGTAGAGGCCAATGTTGCTGTAGATGGAGCCGGCGTAGGAGGCTGCGTCCTCCGAGACGATTACCTGCTCGTTGAGGTCGACACCCTCATCCAGTGCCACGAGGGCGACCATGATCTTTGTCGTCGAGGCTATAGAGACCTGCGCGTCCGGGTCCTTGCCCGCCAGGTAGAGGCCTGTGTCGGCGTCGATGAGCGTCCAGGAACCGGCGTTCAGCTTCGGGGCTCCCGGAGGCGCCTGGGGCGTCCTCTCCTGGGCCACGGCCCGATCGAGCGAGGATACTGGTGAAAGGAGCAGCAAGATCAGGAACGCTATAGAGGTCGCGGCTCCTCTGACTAGGTTCATTCTTGCTCGCACCCCGGGCCCTCCTCTACCTCGATAACCGGCCGTGCTCCCCCTACAACGGTGCCGCCGGCGGCGGACGAGAGTATTTTGCACGAGAGGGCCGTCCCTTACCACCCCGAAGATTAGCTCCTGAGGTCGATCTTGTGGAATTATGGAGAAGATTCACAGCATCAACCATTGCCGCTGCGATGTGGCGGGGTTACGCTTAGGGCGGTCCCTGCTCTTTCGGCGAGAGGAGGATGCATGGGAGACCGTCGGAGGAGGTTGGCTAGAGAGGACTTGGAGGCCATGCGCCAGGAGTTCGCAGTCGGCGAGCGGGCCGGCAGCCTGGACGACGACCTCCATCAGATCCGCCGCAGCGCAAGGCTTGGCGTGAGCCCCGAAGACTGGGCCAGGGCGCGGAAGCTGGCGCCGGCTTACGCCAGGGCGCTTCGGAGGTACCTGGATCAGGGATAGAGTCCGGTCGGGCCGCGAACGCCTCAATCTTTTCGGATCGCGCAAATATCACTCATTTGGGGGATGCGCCGCCTGCTCCTGGTATCGTAGAGTAGTGCAAGACCGGGCGAGGAACCCTCTCTCAGGACCCGAGGCCCGGCGACATTACCCGAAGGATCGGGCTTCGGTCCCTTCCCCTCCTTACCGGCCCGATCCTACTGCGTTGCCCGCCGACACGCCGTATCGGGCCAGGGTCCCTGGTGGATCTCGGCTTTTCCTCGATCTCTAGACTCGCGAGAACGTCTTCCGTACTACAATACGCTCGATTGTTGAAGGGACGTGTTTATCCTCTAGGCTACGGCCTGTAAACCACTGGAGAGAGGAAGTGGAGACCTGATGAGGATCCCGCCGACGGGATACCTGACGCTTGCGTTGCTCTGTGGGGAGCTTGTCTGCGTCATAGTCTGGGTCTTTACAGGGATCTTCCTCGTACTCGTCGTCGGCATCGCCGCCGGCATTGGTTCTGTAGTCGCTGCGATGCGTTGGGAGGACTAGAAGCGTGGGTGCGCTCGACCTTGGATACCCTTTGTGGCTCTTGATATCCGTGTTCGTCGTTTTCGCCGTGCTCCTCTACTACATGCTGCGCGGAAGGGTGTCCGAGAGGCTGCGCGCGCCTCTGGCCCTCGTTCTCGCGCCCGTGTGCGCCGTTGCCGCTGTAGCTGTTGCCGTTGTGTTGTCCGCGCTGCTGTCCCCGTTCTACGAAACACCGACCGATCCTGCGGGGCC
>DASQWQ010000032.1:0-10628 GCA_035640175.1 Rubrobacter sp.
GTGCCGAGAACGCCGACCGCGTCGCCGGCTTCGAGCGCCAGGTTAGCCCCTGGGTTCGGGATCACCTCGTCCCCCCGCACTACAGCCAGGATGGAAGCCCCTGTCTCGCTCCTCACCCCGAGGTCTCCTATGGTGTGACCGAGAAGGCCACTCCCGGTGGGGCTCTCGGTCTCGTTTTCCCCTCCGACTTGTACCTCGGGCAGCCTTACCCACTCTACCTCGATCGCCTGCGAAGCCTGCCGCAGCCTCGCGAAAGATCCATCGCCACCTTCTTTTGCTGCCTCCCCCCCTGAGATGGGGGCGTACAGTTCGCGCCTTACGCTGTCGGCGAAGTTATGAGCCTCTTCCGCAGCGACCCCGAAGCGCGCGAGTGCCTGGCGCGCCAACTCCAGGCCAGCCTCCAGCTCGGGTTGCACCGCCTCATAGACGCCGAGGCGGCCGAGGTCTTCCAGCTGCTCGGCGCTTTCAGCCCGGACCAGGAGGTCGGCCTCAGGCGCGAGGCTTCGCACCCGTTCGACGGCAAGCCTGGCCGCAAGGGCGTCGGGGACGGTCAGCACGACGAGGCGAGCCGCAACGATACCGGCGGCTTCGAGGACGGGTATGGCCGCGACATCTCCGTAAACGGTGGGGAAGCCCTCCGCCTTCGCCTCGTCTGCGCGGCCTGGATTGGCCTCCACGACGACGAACGGCTTCTCGAGCCTACTGAGCAGCCGGGCGACGAAGGAACCAACCCGACCGTACCCGCCGACGACGGCGTGGTCCCGAAGCCCTCCTACCGGCAGGTTGAAGGTCTGCATAGGCTCTCTGGGAAACCGCCGCCGGTACCTACCGTAGAGAACCGGCGCGAGTCTTGCGGCCAGTGGGGTGAAGGCCATCGTGACAGCCGCGGTGGACAGCACGAGCGAGTAGGTCTCCCTAGAAATGGCGTCCGCGCTCATCCCCTCCCTGGCGAGCAAAAACGAGAACTCCCCGACCTGGAAGAGTCCCAATCCCACCGCGAAAGGCGCTATGTTGCCGTAGCCGAAGATCCTGGTCAGACCACCAAAGATCAGGCCCTTAACGACGAGGACCAGCACAACGACGACCGCAATGGTCCCGAACCTCGCCCAGAGAAAGGAAGGGTCGATCAGGAGCCCCACGGAGACGAAGAAGATCATGGCGAATACATCGCGCAACGGCTCGACTTCGGCAAGAGCCTGATAGCTGTAGTCCGATTGGGAGAGGACCATCCCTGCTATGAACGCCCCGAAGGCGAAGGAAAGACCTACGAGATAAGTCACGTACCCGACACCGACGCCTATAGCAACCACGGAGACCAGGAAAAGCTCCCGCGAGCCCCAGGCCGCCAGCCGCGCCAGGAGCAGAGGTAGGATCCGTGAGCCAAATATGAGCATGGCGGCGATGAACACCGCCGCCTTGAGGACCGCCAGGCCGAGTTCGGGAAGGCCTTCCTTTACGTTCTCGAGGACCGGAAGTACGGTCAGGAGCACTACGATGGCCAGGTCCTGGACGATGAGCATCCCGATCATCACCCTGGCCGAAAGGGTGCCGAGCACCCCCTGCTCGCCCAGGGTCTTGAGGACTACCGCGGTGCTCGAGAGCGAGATTAGGGCCCCCAGCCACACCGACTCGACCCACCCCAGATCCAGTAGGAGGCGGCCCACCCCGTAACCGAAGGCGATGGTGAGCACCATCTGGACCGGGGTGCCCAACAGGGCGATGCGCCGCACGGGTGCGAGCTCCCTCAGGGAGAAGTGCAGCCCGATCGTGAACAGGAGAAGGGCCACCCCGATCTCTGCCAGTAGCTCTATCTCGTGTACGTCCCCGACCGACGGGCCAAAGGTTTTCGGCCCGACGAGGACGCCGGCGGCGATGTACCCGAGGATCAGGGGCAGCCTGAGCCATCGGGCCACGATGCCTCCAAGGAGGGCGGCCACCAGGATAAGTGCTATGTCGCCGGCGATCCCCAAATCCTGGCCCTCACTTTACCATCGTCGAAGAGCGGCACCTTCCGGCGACGATGGGCTGTCCGGCGGTTTGTCGCTGGTGAGCGCGCCCGTGTTCGCCCTCTACGCCGGCATCGCGCTGTTCGGTGCGATGGCGCTCGGACTCCCCGGCGACCTGGTGCTCTGAGGACCGTAGGATCTGACACGGTCCCCGGCTTTCGCTAAGCTGCGGGCATCGAAGGGAAAAGGAGCATATTATGCGCGTAATTTACGTCGACGTTGACTCGCTGAGGCCAGATCATACCGAGCCATATGGTTACGCGCGCAAGACCACTCCGAACCTCGGGACCAAGCGTACCTGGCCGGAAGCTGGGGCTTTCCTGGGATGCACTGCGACGGGGTAAAACCCCTATCTTTCGTTGACCAGGAGTTCGGAGGCATGGGCCAGGGAGGCCTCGTCGATCTTTCCTGAAAGCATCCTGGCGAGTTCCCTGCGGCGCTCCTCGCCCTCGATGATCTCTATGCGGGTGATCGTCCTTCCTTCTGACTCTTGTTTCTCGACCACGACGTGCGTGCCCGCCCCTGAGGCTATCTGAGGGAGGTGGGTGATGGTCAGTACCTGGTTGCGGTCGCCGAGTTCCCTCAGCTTCGCTCCTACCGCCGTTGCCGTCTCGCCGCCTATACCGGCATCGACCTCGTCGAAGACGTACGTCGCACCAGGCTCCACGCGCTCCTGGGCGAGCCTTATGGCCAGCATTATCCTAGAGAGCTCCCCGCCCGATGCATAGCGCCTCACGGGCAGCTCGGGCTCTCCAGGGTTAGGTTGGATCATGAACTCCACCCGCTCCGTGCCGGACGGGCCAGGCTCTGCGGGGACGAGCTCGGCGCGGAAGGTCGTCTTCCCGAGGTTGAGGTCCCCGAGGTTCTGCTGTACCTTATCCGACAACCTCTCTGCGGCCGCCTCCCTGCCGGCGCGTAACGCGGCCGCGATGACTTCGAGGCGCCGCTCGCCTTCCGCGAGCCTTTCTTCGAACCCGGCGGTCTCCTCATCCAGGTTCTCGAGGCGTGAGAGACGCTCGCGCGATTCCTGGAGGTATCCCTCAACGTCCCCGTACTTGCGCTCCAAGGCCCGCATGGCAGCGAGACGGTTCTCGACAGCCTCCAACCGGTTCGGGTCGGCCTCGAGTTCGTCCACGTAGGACCTGAGCTCGTAGAGTACGTCGTCCAGCTCCGCGGAGAGCCCGCCCAGGCGCTCCAGGAGCCCCCTCAGGCTGTCGTCGTACCCCGAGGCCGTCTCCAGCTCTGATGCGGCGCGCGCGACAGCGTCTACGGCTCCCGTGCCGTCTTCGGGCGAGAGGGCCGCGCTCGCGGCGGCTGTGGCCTGGAGGAGGTCCGTCACGTTCCTGAGACGGTCGCGTTCCCGGGAGAGGTCCGAGAGCTCCTGCTGGTCGTAGCCCGCTGATTCCAGCTCAGAAACCTGGTAGCGGAGGAACTCCACCTCCCGCAGCCGCGCTTCAGAGGTCGTCTTTATCTCCCGAAGCGCGGCGCGGTCGCGCTCCACAGAGCGCCAGATCGCCTCATGCCCTTGCCTCGCCTCGGCAGCCACAGTGTCAAGGAAGTCGTCGAGGATGGCGAGTTGCTCGGCCGGCTCGGTGAGACGTGTCTGCTCGCGCTGGCTGTGGTAGGAGACCAGCCTCTCCCCAAGAGAAGCGAGTGCCCTTACGGAGACCGAGACACCGCCCACATAGCACCTGGAGCGGCCCTCTCCGGTCAGCGTCCGCCGCAGGACGAGGCCATCATCCTCTTCCACCTCCTCGGCGAGGTCGCCGAGGGCTTCCGTGAGGAGCCGAGATCCCGTCTCTTCAGGGAGGACGAAAGTGCCTTCGACGGCCGCCTTGCGTGCGCCCGAGCGGACCGTCTCGGAGCGGGCACGGCCACCTAGGAGCATCTGCAGTGCGGTAGCAAGGAGCGTCTTACCCGCCCCCGTCTCACCGGTGATCACGTTGAGGCCGGGGGAGAGTTCGAGGGTGGCCTCTTCGATCAGGGCCACGTTCTCCACGGAGAGCTCCGTGAGCACTACAGGAATGTCCTCCGAACCGCTCGCCACCAACTCCAGTCTTCGGTACGGCCTATTCTAACGCTATGGTTGGAGAGCCTGATCTCCACCTTTCCGCCGCCGGGGATCTCGCGCGGCTCTGCCCCATCCAGCGAGAGCAGCGCATCCCGCTCGACGAGCGCCAGCTCGGCTACCTGGTCTTCGCCCAGCACCAGGGGCCTGCTGACCAGCGCATGTGGCGCTATGGGGACGAGCACGTAGCACCCGGCGTCACCCGAGATGATCGGACCCCCCGCAGAGAGCGCGTAGGCGGTCGAGCCGAGGGGGGTCGCCGCAATAAAGCCGTCGCAGCGGAAGGCGAACAACTCCTCCCCGCCGATGGAGACGTCGACGGAGATGAGCTGGTGGGGCCGTTTCTTGATGAGCACGGCGTCGTTGGCCGCGAGGCCAGGGTCCTCGTTACCGACCCGCACATCGAGCATCCTGTATTCCTGGACTTCGAGCCCGTCTCCGAGGACCTTCGCGACGCCTGTCTCGAGCTCTTCGGGGAGCATCCCCGACATGAAACCGACCTTACCAAGGTTCACCCCGAGCAGCACCCGCCCAGGGTACATCCTCGATGCCCGCAGCATAGTCCCGTCGCCGCCGAGCACGAAGACGAGGTCTATGTCTCCGGCTCCATCCGGCTGGTCGTCGCCCCTGACCTCGGAGATCTCGACCCTGTTCTTCTCGAGGACGGCCACAAGCCGGTCGACGTAGCCGTCGCTCACCCTGGGATTGGCGACGATGCCTACCCTACGGATTCGGGCAGCCTTCATGGTGTCACCCACCGCCGACCACCTCTCTGATGCGCACCTCGTCCAAGGCCGGCTCCGCTCCCCTCAGCAGGTGCACCGGGTACTCCAGATTCCCCGACTTCCTTCCTGCGACGGCCCCCCGTGTCGCACCGACAGCACCGAAACCGAGGGTACCGAAGTACCCGGCGACGCTGCGTATCACGGCGGCGTGTACCTCCCTGTCCCTTACGAGGCCTCCGCGTCCTACGGACTCGGGCCCCGCCTCGAACTGGGGCTTGACGAGCAAGATCGCCTCCCGCAGCGCGGGAGTGGTCGAGAGAATGCCTTCGAGCGCGACCGTGAGCGAGATGAACGATAGGTCTGCCACCAGAAGGTCAGGGTCGAACGGCAGATCTTCTCCGGCCAATCGCCTCACGTTGGTCCGCTCCATAACGGTGACGCGTGGATCGTTACGCAGCGACCAGTCGAACTGGCCGTAGCCTACGTCGACAGCGAGCACCCTCTCGGCTCCTCGTTGAAGGAGTACGTCGGTAAACCCTCCCGTCGATGCTCCGGCATCAAGGCAGGAACGTCCCTCCACCAGCACACCAAACTCGTCGATGGCGGCGTCCAGTTTCTCGCCGGCCCGAGACACAAAGCGTTCGGCGTGGTCGACGGATAGGAGCTCATCAGCGCCGATGCGCGAGCCTGCTTTGGTCACTACCGCGTCGCCCACGCGCACGCTGCCTGAGAGGATCAGACCCTGAGCGCTGCTCCTGCTCGCGGCGAGACCTCGCTCGACGAGCAAGGTGTCCAATCGCTTGGGGCTCCCTTTCGGGCTACTCTCCATGCCTGAGGGCTAACTCTCCCTGTGGCGCACGAAATACGCCAGCTCTTGCAGACCCGAGGTGTCCCCGTCGACCTTGGAGAGCGCGGCGAGGGCCCTCGTTGCGGCTCCGTCAGCCTCTCGCCTTGCGCCTTCGAGGCCGAAGACGCCCGCGAACGTGGCCTTTCCCTGCTCGGCGTCGGAACCGGCGCTCTTGCCGAGCTCCTCCCGCGTCGACGTGGCGTTGAGAACGTCGTCGACTATCTGGAAGCATAGGCCGAGTTGCGAGGCGTACTCCGAGACGGCGGCCTGTTCCTCGCCGGTGGCCCCTGCCAGTATCGCCCCGATACGGGCTGAGGATTTGATCAGGGCGCCCGTTTTGTACTCGTGGATCATGTATAGGGTCTCCGGCTCGGTCGCCTTGGCAAGGCCTGTCTGATCCATGTCCAAGACCTGCCCCCCAACCATCCCGTTAACCCCCGTCGAGTCGGCGAGCTCCCGCACTACCTCGAGGATCTCCTCGCAACTCCCTCTCTGGTGAATCGTGATCAGGGTCAGGGCCTCGCCGAAGAAGGCGTCACCTGCGAGTATGGCCATCGCCTCGCCGTACTTCTTGTGGGCTGTCGGCCTTCCCCTCCTGTAGTCGTCATCGTCCATCGCGGGGAGGTCGTCGTGGATAAGCGAGTAAGTGTGGATGAGCTCGATGGCCGCCGCGGAAGGGAGCACGTGGGAAGGTTCGGCCCCGAAGATCCAGGCCGTCTCCATGCACAGCGTGGGCCGCACACGCTTGCCGCCGGCGAGCATGGAGTACCTCATGGCCTCTTCGAGTCCTCTGAGCCGCGTCTCTACTGTGAACCTGAGTCCGTGCAGGTACTCCTCAAAGGCGCGCCTGTGCGCGTCCCACCTGATCTGGCCGTACGTCCCGCTAGCCCCGCCCGCCATGCCCAACCTTGCCCTGCATTCTTAGCTCTGCGCCTCGTAAGACTCCCCCTACGAAGGCCGGCGCTTCGTCGCTAGAGAATCCCCTTGCCAGCTCAACGGCTTCGTTTACCGCGACTTCGGGGGGGACGTCGTCCACGAAGAGCATCTCGTAGAGCGCGAGGCGAAGGATCGAACGGTCCACCGCGCTCATGCGGTGCACCGGCCACCCTACCGAGACTTCGGAGAGCAACGCGTCGAGCTTTTCCTGCTCCTCCTTCACGCCGCGCGCGAGGCTGATCGCATACTCCTCGAGTTTGCCCCTGTACTCCCGCCAGCGCTCCATGGTCGGGCCGAGAGGACTGTCGTTTACGTCGCTCTGGTACAGGTTCAGGAACGCCTGCTTGCGGGCCGTCCGGCGGCTCAAGGGCCTCTCCAGTCCACCGCGCTTCAGACCCTCGTCAGATACTCGTTGGAGCGCGTGTCCACCCTTACCTGGTCGCCTACGTTGATAAAGAGCGGCACCTGCACGACAACCCCTGTCACCAGCGTGGCCGGCTTGGTTCCCCCTGTCGCCGTATCGCCCTTGAGGCCGGGATCCGTCTCCGAGACCCCGAGGTCCACGTGCGCTGGCGGCTCTACGCTTACGACCTCACCGTCGGCCGATAGCACGGTGACGGTGCCGCCCTCAACGATATACCATGCCGCCTCGCCGACGACGTCGACGGGCACCGGCACCTGATCGTAGGTGTCAGAGTCCATAAAGTAGAGCAGGTCTCCATCCCTGTAGAGGTATGTCATCGGTCGCGACTCGGTCCTTACGTTCTCGAGCCTCTCCCCCGCACGGAAGGTCTTCTCGACCACAGCCCCACTGTCTATGTTCCTGAGCCGCGTCCTTACGAACGCCCCGCCCTTGCCCGGCTTGACGTGCTGGAAAAACAGGATCGTGAACCGCTTGCCATCGACCCGGATGGCCGTGCCGTTCCTGAACTGGTTGGTGGATATCATGGTCGGAAGCTCCCGTTCACGGCGCCTGATCTTCTCAGCGATCCTGCGCGGCGTAAACCCGGCGCAGACGCCGCGCTATTATCGCACAGTTTCTTTGCCTGTCAGGCTGGTGCCGCGCTGGGATAATAGCACCGAAGGCGAGGCTCTCATAGCGGCGGACGGCCCCTGATCAGGGGCTCCGGTAAGGCCCCCAGTCGAGAACGTATCTGACTGCGGCGACATAACCGTGAGGACCCATACCCGCAATTACCGCGTCCACCGCCGGTGAGATGACCGACACCGTACGCCACTCCTCCCTCGTGTGTACGTTGGACAGATGAACCTCCACTTTCGGTGCATCCAGAGATTCCAGGGCGTCGTGCAGAGCGTAAGAATAGTGGGTCCAGGCACCGGCGTTTATGACGAGCCCGTCGGAGCTCGACGCTTCCCTTATGAAACCGACCATCTCACCCTCGGTGTCCGTCTGCCTGAACTCCAGGTCCAGAGCCGGAAACTCGTCCTTGACGAGCCTCTCTATGTCGTCGAGGGTCATGGTTCCGTAGATTTCGGGGCGGCGGGTGCCGAGGGTGCTGAGGTTCACGCCGTTGAGAACGAACACCTTACTCAACGATCGCTCCGATCGCCTCGCGAACTTCTTCCTCGCTCACAGGCACGCTCCGTACGGGTCTGCCGATGTCTTCGAGGAGCACGAATCTGTGCCAGGCGGGTCCGTCCGCAGCGGAGCGTTTCTTGTCGCGGGCAATTGCCAGGAGCGTCCGCTCGACGCCGATGCCGGGCACGCGGTGAGGCAAGCCGGCAGTTCCTATGAGGTCTTCGTGCACGCCGGTCAGGTCTCGGCCGAACCGCTCGCGGGAGAGGCTGGCGGCTGCGACCATTCCGGCCGCGACGGCCTGGCCGTGCTGCAGGTTGTAGTCCGCGGCGGTCTCGAGGGCGTGACCAATGGTGTGGCCGTAGTTCAGGATCGCGCGCAGCCCGCCTTCCAACTCGTCTTCGGTGACCACGCGCGCCTTGAAGCTTACGGAATCGAGGACGAGCGTCTGCAGTGCGTCGAGGTCGCCTGTGCGGGCGGCCCCGATCAGGCCGAGGTCGCCGAAGAAGTCTCCTCCTGAGAGCAGGCCCATCTTGATCGTCTCAGCGAGGCCGTTGGAGATCTCACGCTCCGGCAGCGTGGCGAGCCAGTCCAGGTCTGCCGCCACCAGGCGGGGCCTGACGAAGGCGCCGACCAGGTTCTTTCCTTCAGGGAGGTCTACCCCGACCTTGCCACCGACAGCGCTGTCCACCATCGCGAGAAGGGATGTTGGCAGCATGACGAGGTCTATGCCCCGCATGTAGGTGCCAGCGACGAAGCCGCCCAGGTCGCCGACCACCCCGCCACCGAGGGCGAAGATGGTGCCGTCGCGGGTCAATCCCAGGCGGGCTAGGCGCCCGAGAGCGCCGGCGTAGGCTTTCATGCTCTTGGAGGATTCCCCAGAGGGAACCTCGATCGTCCCTGCGACACGCCAGCCGGCTCTCTCTAGGGCTCCTTGCACCCGGGCCGCATGCAGCGATCCTACCGTGGAGTCGGTGAAGATCGCACAGAGACCAGGTTCGAGCGAACTCGAGAAGATCTCCGAGAGGTCGATGCTGGCGCCGATGAAGACCCTGTACGGATGGGTGACGGGGACCGCTACCGTCTCGACAGGCACCTCAGCACCTCCTCCGCCACCTTTGCCGGCGGGCGTCCATCGGCCTCGACCTCGAGATCGGCGACTTCCTTGTAGAAAGGGAGACGTTCTGCGTAGCGCAGCCCGAACTCCTCACGGCTCGCCGCCCGCAGGGGGCGGCCCGGACCACGAGTCCTGCGATAGAGAACGTCCGTATCCTCCCTCAAGAAGACCGTCGTCACATCGCGCAGGAGAGTTCTGTTGTCGGGACGAACTACCGTACCACCGCCGCAGGCGACCACGCTGTGCGTTCCGCCGTCGAGGGCTCGGAGTAGCGCCTTGTGCTCCAGGTCCCTGAAATGCTTCTCGCCGTGTTCCGCGAAGATCTCCGGTATCCCCTTGCCTGCCCGCTTTACGATGGCACGGTCGAGGTCCACGAACTCGAGGCTCAGGGCGCTGGCCAGCAGACGGCCCAGGGTGGTCTTGCCACTACCCATGTACCCGACGATAGCCACGGACCCGTCCATGCTTCAGCGTCTCTTCCCTGTGCTCGCGACACGTTCGGTGTAAGAGTCGTAAGCGGCGCGAATATCGGTCATGTTGTCCATACCGAACTTTTCGAGGAACGCTTCTGCGAGCACGATCGCGGCCATTGCCTCCCCGATCACCGCCGCCGCTGGCACCGCGCAGGAGTCGGCCCGTTCCTTGAAAGCCCTGGTGGGTTCTCCTGTGGCGAGGTCGACCGTGCGAAGGGCTTTCGCTATCGTCGAGATCGGTTTCATCGCCGCCGCAACGACGACCGGCTCCCCGTTCGTCATCCCGCCTTCGAATCCCCCGAGGCGGTTGCTGTTGCGGGCGAGACGTCCGTTCTCTGAGAGTATCTCGTCCTGCACCTCGCTGGACCTGCGGGCCGCGAGCTCGAAGCCCATCCCGAACTCGACGCCTTTGATCGCGTTTATGGACATCATGGCTGCAGCTAGCCTGGCGTCGAGTTTGTCGCGCCAGTCGACGTAGGAGCCGAGGCCTGCCGGGCAACCCCTGGCGACGACGACGAATTCGCCTCCTAGGGCGTCGCGGGCGTAGCGGGCGGCGTCGATCTCGGCCTTCATCCTCTCCGAGACCTCCTTGTCGGGGCAGCGTACCTCGGACTCGTCTGCGATTGCGGCGTCGAGTACGGCCTGTTCCTTGGGATAGGCGACGGCACCTATTCGATAGACCGCACTGCTTATCTCAACCCCGAACTCGGCCAGGAGCTTCTTCGCCACGCCGCCAGCCGCCACGCGGGCCGTCGTCTCGCGGGCGCTGGAGCGTTCAAGGACGTTTCGCAGGTCGTCGAAGTCGTACTTCTGCATCCCGGCAAGGTCGGCGTGACCAGGCCTTGGGAGTGTGATCTTCTCCGGTGGATCCTCGACCGGTTCTGGGGTCATGCGGTGTTCCCAGTTGGCGTAGTCCCTG
>DASQWQ010000033.1:0-4036 GCA_035640175.1 Rubrobacter sp.
GAGGAGGAGTGGTTCAAGCTCTCGCCGCAGCAGCGTGCGGCATGGACAGGTTTCTTGCGTGCCCACGCCTCGATCGTCAAGGAGCTCGACGCAGAGCTTCAGGCGAACCATGGGCTACCCCTTTCCTCATACGACGTGCTCATTCAACTCAGTCTTGCTTGCGATGGGCGGATGCAGATGTACAAGCTGGCAGACGCAGTGCACCTTAGTCGCAGCGCACTCACCCGGGCGGTGGACAGGCTAGAGCGTGAGGGGTTGCTCGAGCGCTGCCGGGGCACGTTGGACCCACGCCAGGTCTTCGCGGCGATTACTGAACGTGGTCTCGAACGATTGGCACAGACGACACCGGGCCACTTGGCGGGCGTGCGCGAGCGGTTCGTGGACCGGCTCTCGCAGGCCCAGTTGCAACAGTTGACGGAGATTTGGCGACTGCTGCTAGAAGGTGATGTGACGATCAAGACAAAGGGAGCAGCGACACAGACCGATCCTCTTAAACGCGACCAGAGCGCATGAGAGCTCCGTTAAGTCCAAGACAGGCGATGCCCGATCGACTCCCGATATATGGGTGCCTAGTGACCATCGGAGGCCTCGAGTATAAAAGCGAAAGGAAATCATAGATGACCGGATATTTTGCTGGGTCCACCGCGTCCATGTTTCCGCCCCTTCCTCTAGAAGATTGGGAGGACAGCAAAGAGACGCTGCACCGCTACGCCCAGGTTGTAGGCAAGATCCGGGTCAGGTACACGCCCTCGATGAACCACTGGTGGCACGTTACGCTCTATGTGAGCCCGCGCGGACTCACCACCTCTCCAATCCCCTACGGCCACACTACGTTCGAGATCTCCTTCGACCTTCTGGACAACAGGCTCGTGGTCTCCTCCAGCGATGGAGCAGGGTTCACGTTCGCACTGGACGACCTGCCTGTCGCGGAGTTCTACCGCAGGCTCGTCGTTGGCCTGGGTACTCTCGGTATACACGTCTCCATAAACACTACACCCTTCGACCTGGGCGACGAGCAGAAGCTGGACGAAAACGTCTTCCACTGCGTTTGCGACCGCGACCACGTCGGACGATACCGGCGTGTGCTCGTGCAAGTAGACCAGATCTTCAAGGAGTTCGCGGGCCGCTTCAACGGCAAGCAGAGCCCAGTCCAGCTCTACTGGCACAGCTTCGACCTTGCCCTCACCCGCTTCTCCGGCCGCCGCGCGCCGCAGAGGGACGGCGCAGACCCGGTGACCCGCGAAGCGTACTCCCACGAGGTCATCTCCTTCGGTTTCTGGCCGGGTGACCGGAACCTGAGGGAGCCGGCCTTCTACTCATACACGGCCCCAGAACCAGAGGGGCTGACTGACGAGCCCCTGCGGCCCGCGAGCGCATCCTGGGCTCCCGAGGGCGGGACGGCGCTCTTGATGTACGAGGAGCTCCGAAAGACCGAATCTCCAAGAGAGACCTTGCTCGACTTTATGGAGAGCGCATATCAGGCAGGAGCGAAAACCGCCGGCTGGGACGTGGAGGCATTTCATGCTAGTCCGGCAGCTTGAGCCGGGCGCCATAGCGATAAGAACATTTCTGTAAATTACCGTAACGAGCGTCATGCCGTGACACGTGTAAAAGAGTCTTGTCTATAAACGGACTCGTTGCACTACGCTGAATATTCGGCTTATCTAAAGCAATTAGAGAAAGCCGACGAGCGGACTCGAACCGCTTTCGTGCTCATTACGAGTGATAATTCATGCGTTGCAGAGACTTGCAGGGGTTTGCTCAGGCTTGCAAATCCCTTATATCTAAGGGTTTTTCTTCTCCGGGTTGCCCTGGGTTGCACCGTATTGCGGTCCCGGTTGTGTCAGAGTGGTGTCAGGAGCCCGTGGATCGCGTGTCCCCGGTTCCTGAGCTCGAGATCCGACCAATACCGGTGCGCGCTGGCACGCCTGTCTGTGCACGCTGCCGTGGCTGGGATTCTTCCGCGGCGAGACCGGCACCCCTTCTGCGCTTCGGGTCGCTGTCCGCGTTGGTGTAACTGGACTTTCTTCATGCCGCCGTTCCACCTGGCACTTCCCCGGGCGAGATGGACTCGGCGCTCGCCTCGGCGAGCCGCTCATCGACGATGAGGACAAGCTTGCCGCGCACGCGACGGCTCTCGCTGTAGCGGTGCGCCGCAGCAGCGTCGGAGAGCGGGTAGGTCCGGTCGATAACCGGCCTCACCTTTCCGACGGAGATCCACAACCCCACGGCCTCGAGGTCGGCGCCGCTCGGCTGTACGAGAACCCCTTCCAGACCCACGCGACCGATGGCGCGTGCCAGCCGTGCGATCACGGCGTTTTCGAACAGGGGGTTGACCTTGCCGATCCTGCCCCCCGGGCGCAAGGCTCGACGCCAGCGCAAGAAAGGGAGGGTGTTGACCGCGCTGAACACAACGTCGTAGCGTGGCCCTGCCGCGGTGATGTCGCCGCGGGTGTAGTCGATGATCTCGTCGGCGCCGAGGCCGCGCACAAGTTCTATGTTGCGCTCGCTGCACATCGCAGTGACCCGCGCTCCCATGGCCTTGGAGATCTGGACCGCGAATGATCCCACGCCACCAGAGGCGCTGTTGATCAGCACGTGATCTCCCGCCATAAGCTCCGCTTTGTCCCGCAGCGCCTGCAACGCCGTCAGCGCGACCAGGGGCACGGCCGCGACCTCCTCGAGCGAGAGCCCCGAGGGCACCCGGGCTACGTTGTCCGCGGCCACGGTGACGTACTCGGCGTATGCGCCGCCTGTGGTAGTGGGCGTCATCGCGTAGACTGCCTCTCCGGGCACGATTTTCGTCATTGCCGCACCGACGGCCTCGATGACGCCGGCCACGTCGGAGCCGGACACGAAAGGCAGCTTGAGCCGCACGAAGGGGCGCAACCTGCCCCCGCGCAAAGCCCAGTCGGCCGGGTTCACCCAGCGGCGGCGACCCTTATGAGGACCTCCCCGGCCCCGGCTCGGGCCGCGCGACTTCGAGCGTCTCCAGTACGTCCGGTGGCCCGTAGCGGCGGAAGCCGAATGCCCGCATGGTCTGCTTCTCGTGTTGCTCCCGCACGTCTATCGTCATGGATCAAACCTCCTCTTTCTGGTGGACACGTTGGGATTCGTCACATCACATGTCGCGCGCCTTCAGGCTGTCCCGGGTGGCGCCGATCGGCGTGCGTCTCCACCTGGGCGTCCGTCACGCAGCGCGCCGAACAAGGCAACCGCCACCAAGACGGCAGCGAGGAGCGCCGCGCCGGTCGTAACGGGCGAGTGGGCGTACTGGTTGACGACGATCCCGGTGAGCGCCCACAACACGGTTGCACCGTAGGTCAGGTAGCCCTGCACCGGTCCCGTCCTGCCAGCCAGGATCACGGCGCAGGCCAGGAGAGCCCCGACGAACAGAAGGACGGTGCCGAGACCCGCCTCACTGGCGCCTCCGGGTGCTACCAGTCCCCGACGTACGGCCTCGGCGGTGAGGCTTACGGCGTTGGCTGCCGTTACCCACCCGAGGAACGGCCCGAGCGGCAGCGCGACCAGCCAGCGCTCGCCTATGCCAAGGTCGCGCTCGAGCGCGTACCGCGAGAGCCGGAGGTAGGCGATGAGCAGGAAGATGAAGATGCCGAGGAGCATCAGCTGGGCAAGGCCGAGTTGTCTCAAGGGACGAAGACCGACCACAGGCCCGTACAGAAGAACGCCGCCGCGGTGAAAGGTCCGACGCGACGCAAGAGCGGGCTCTCCCTCTTGGTGGGCAGCGCCTGGTAGACGGCGTAGGCCAGCGACAGGGTGAAGATGAAAGCCCAGATCGTGAACGCGTACAGGGCGGGCTCGACCAGCGAACGTGGGCCTTCGTCCACTACGCCCTGGATCGTCGCGCTCGCGGCCGCCGTCATCCCTATCTGGAACAGCGTCCCTACGACGTTCGCCGCCTGTCGCGCCACGTCCCGCCTGATTTCGTCACCCACGATCTACCTCCTCGATATTCTCGCGCTTGCCACCCGCTTGTCTCTTCACCCGCAAGTGGTCGTCATGTACAGGCTCGTCG
>DASQWQ010000034.1:0-14399 GCA_035640175.1 Rubrobacter sp.
GAACGGTTGCGGCAAGACCGCGCTCCTTCGTACCGCGCTCGGTGAGATCCCACCCCTGTGTGGCGATGTTCGTCTCGCACCTTCCGTGAAGGTGGGCTACTTCGACCAGGACAACCGCCTCGTGCCCCCCGATGTCACGGCCCTCAAGGCGGTCCTCGGGACCGGGCGCGCCGAGACCCTGGTCCGTACCGTCATGGACAGGATGGGCATGAGGAGGGAGACCGTCACAAAGAAGGTGGCGAAGTTGAGTTCCGGCGAGCGCGCCAAGGTGCTCCTTGCCGGGCTCATTCTCGGGGACAACAACCTCCTCGTCCTCGACGAGCCAACCAATTACCTCGACATAGAGACCCAAGACATACTACTGGAGGCGCTAGTAGACTTCCCTGGCGGGATACTGTTCGTCTCCCACGACCGCTACTTCGTGGAAGAGCTCGCAACGGACACCCTGACGCCCGGGCTAGCATAGTGCCGTGAGAGACGAGACTCCATCCGTACCCTGTCCTTTGCGGTCGGCGGCCCTCGCCGCTCCGAAAACCGCAGTCCTCGTCGGCGCGTCGGGAATTATCTCCTACGAAGAGCTTGACCGGATGGTCTCGGCCGCGGCGCTCCGTCTCGGAGGGCTCGAACCGGGAAGCCGGGTGGCGCTCCATTTGCCCAAAGACGAGCGATACGTGGCGTTGGTGCTCGCCCTGATCCGTGCCGGACACGTAGCCTGCCCCGTCAGCGACCGCCTCCCACCACGAGGCGTCGCGCGGCTCCTCGAGAGGGCGGCCTGCTCGGCCCTGATCTCCGAAGACGAAGAACTCCTGCAAGCGGCAGGCGCCGGCCTGAGCAGGCCGGCGCCTGAAGCTCTGCTCCGAGAAGGCAAGCAGCGTGCGGAGCCGGCGGATATTCCGCACGAGCGTCCTGCGACCATCATCTTCACCTCAGGGAGCAGCGGTGTTCCGAAGGCGGCGCTCCATACGTTCGGCAACCACTACCACAGCGCGCTCGGCTCGAACGCCAATATCACGCTCCGGCCCGGCGACAGGTGGCTCCTTTCGTTGCCGCTGTATCACGTCGGGGGGCTTTCCATACTATTCCGGTGTCTGCTCGCGGGGGCGACGGTCGCGCTTCCACAGCCTGGTACTTCACTCGGCGAATCCATCGCCGGCCTCGGCGCCACGCACGTCTCGCTCGTCTCTACCCAACTCTCGAGGCTGCTGCGAGAGAGCCCCGATCTGGGTGGGCTCGAGGCCGCCCTGATGGGGGGAGGTCCGGTCCCGCCCTCCCTCGTAGACGAGGCCCTTGCCCGCGGACTACCGCTTCACACCAGCTACGGCCTCACGGAGATGGCCTCGCAGGTCACAACGACACCGCCGGGTGCCCGCCCTGAGCAGTTGCGCACCGCTGGCCGTGTCTTGACCAACCGCGAGGTCTCTATCTCCGAAAGCGGAGAGATCCTGGTTCGGGGCGAGACGCTCTTTGCGGGCTACGCCGAGGGCGAGGCGTTAGACCGTCCTGTGGACACGGAAGGCTGGTTCCGTACCAGAGACCTCGGCGAGATCGACGAAAGCGGCTACCTGCGGGTCGGAGGACGTATGGACAACCTCTTTATCTCGGGCGGCGAGAATGTCCAGCCCGAGGAGATAGAGGCTGCCCTCTGTAGACTGGAGGAAATCGACGAGGCGGTGGTCGTGCCCGTTCCCGACGAGGAGTTCGGGGCGAGACCTGTCGCTTTCGTCAGGACAAATGACGGAGAGTCAAGGAATCTTGCGAGAGAGCTCGAACCTGTCTTGCCGCGGTTCAAGATCCCCATCTCCTTCCACCCGTGGCCTGAGGAGGTGCCACGAGGCATGAAAGCAGACAGGGCGGCCCTGGGTGAGCGGGCACAGCGGTTGCATAGAGGAGTATGAGAGGAATCGCTGTCGATCCGCGTCTCGACGACTATGGTGCGTTTTGCCGCTCAGCGTGGCGGCTGATTCGTGCGGCGGTAGGTAGCCGGGGTCTGGCCGGAGAGCCTCTTGAACGTCTTGGCGAAGTGGTGGACGTCCGAGAATCCGCACTGGCCCGAGATCTCCCGAATCGTCAGGCTTGTGTGGTTGAGCAGGTCCTGGGCGCGCTGTATCCGCAGGTGCAACAGGAACTGATGCGGCGGTCTGCCGAAACGGTTGCGGAAGACCTCTGAGAACCGCGACGCCGACAGCCCGGCCCGCGCGGCCATGTCGGAGACGGACAGGGGCTCAGAGAGATGCAGCGACATGAACGAGGTGATCCAATTCAGGAACTCAGGCTGATCCGGGGAGTCCGAGCGTCCACGGGAGTAGCTCTGTAGCACCGAAAGAACGAGGCCTGTAGCGAGATAGTGGGACTCGAGCTGGCCCAGGAAGTCCCTACGCTGCCAGATGCCTATAGTCTTGAGCAGGGTGTCCCTGAACTGCGCGGGACTCAGCGGAACGAACCTGGTCGGAACCCTAACCCCTGTCGCCTCATGCAGCTCTGGCTGAATGAACTCATCGAGACCGGAGACGTCCACCATCCCGGAGCGGACGACGAAGCTGCGCTCCCGCGCCGGGTTGTAGAAGACGTCGAGGTGCACGTAGGGTGTTATGGTGTGGGCCGGCCCTTCAAGCGTGTGCAACTCGCCCGGTTGTATAAGACAGAACTCTCCAGCCCGAAACCTGTGCCCGCGCCCTTCGACGCGTGCGATCATCTCTCCCTCCTGCACGTACATCAACAGGTAATCCAGGAGGCGCCTAGGAGCCGTATACCACGCGCTCCTTACCGGAAAGCTCGCGTCGCGAACGTACGGAACTATCGGTTCCCGCATCACAGGCGTCCTTTTTCTAGCCCTGTTCTCAGTCTGATCGGCAAGCGTTTTTTACAACAATCCAGTTCGTGTAAGCAATGATCCAAGCTCCTATATAGCTTAGTATGTCAGAGGAAGAAGGTGGGAGCAGAGAGAACGCCCGCACAGTGGCGTGCATCAACGGGGTGAAAAACGACAACGCCACTGCCAGGCGACCTGTGTCTCCTCGTATCAGAATAGAGGGTGTCAGCCAGGTCGTCACTTTTCGTGACATCGTCTGAAAGGTGGTCAGGAATGTACACAGAGATATCACGCAGGCAGTTTCTCGCAATGGGGAGCAAGGCGGCCCTCGGAGCCGGGCTGGCCGGCCCGCTCCTGGCGGGGTGTGGGGGAGGCGGAGGTGGCAGCGGGCAGGTCACCTACTGGAGCAACCTCGAAGGGTCTGGGCCTCAGGACTACTTCAAGAAGAACATAGAGAAGCCCTTCGAGAAGGCGAACCAGGGCACTGACCTCAAGGTAACTTTCCAGCCGCCAACTGAGATGGACCGGCTCGTACGCACGGCGTTGCAGGGTGGCGAGGGTCCTGACATCATCATGACGCCGGGTCCTGCATACGCGCAGGAGTACATCGACGCGAATCTGTTCGGGGAACTCGACGAGTCCTCGGATCAGTACAAGTGGGACGACAAACTGCTCGGCTGGGCACTCGACCTCGGGCGCTACGAGGACAAGCTGTATGCGATCCCTTACCAGCTCCAGACCATGCTCCTCTACTACAACAAGACCCTCTTGGAGGGCAAGGGCATGCAACCTCCTAGAAGCCGCGACGAGCTCGAGTCGATGGCCGAAGAGCTGCAGGGCCAGGGTATCACGCCGTTCGCCGCCGGCATCGGCGACGACCCGGCGGCGATCGAATGGTTCCCGACCGTCTTCTGGAACCATTACTCGGGGCCGGATGCGCTGTACCAGGCGCTGACTGGTGAGATCCCCTTCTCCGATCCCGTTTTCGTGGAGGCGATAGCCCTCTTCGACACCTACGTCCAGAAAGGCTGGTTTGGCGGGAGCCGCGAGAAGTTCTTCTCCAACGGTTTCGATGCCCTCCACGCCGACCTCGGTGACGGCGAAGCAGCAATGAATGTTGAGGGCTCCTGGTTCCTGGCGGACATAGGCGACTTCTTCCAGGATTCCGGCGACAATTGGGACTGGGCTCCGCTGCCCCCCTTGCGCAACGGGATCCCCGCCGAACTCTACGAGCTTGGCCTGGGGTCGACCCTCTCGGTCAACGCCCGTGCCCAGGACGCCGAAGGCGCCGCCGCCTTTATCGACTACCTCGTCGCTGACAAGAAGCGCGCCGCGGAGTGGATGGCCGCCGTGCCTGCCGCTTTCAACGCGCCCCTGCCTTTCACCGAATCGGACTTCCCAGCGAACATGGACAATAAGGTGGCCAGGCAACTGGCGTCACTGAGCCAGGCCACTGACAAAGGCAACTTCGGCTACACCGCGTGGACCTTTTGGCCTTCGAAGTCCGACGTCTACATCCAGGAGGAAATGCAGAAGGTTCTCACGGGAGACATCACGCCTTCCGAGTTCTGCTCCGGCCTCGACGAGACCTTCACGAAGGACCGCAAGGAGGGGGCCGTTCCCAAGATCATCAAGCCCGGGAGCTCCTAGTGGAGGCAGACCGGAGCACGATGGAGGATGGAAGGGGCATCGTAAAGCACGCCGGAGGTAGAGGGCTCAGGCGGAAGCGGCTCCTGACGGCGTGGCTCTTCATGGTCCCGCTGCTGGTGATCAACGTACTCGTCATCCTGGGGCCGTCTGTTGCGACGATCTACTACTCCTTTACGGAGTGGGCCGGGATCGGGCCGGCAGAATTCGTGGGTCTCCAGAACTACAGGGACCTGCTCGCCGACGGGGATTTCTGGATGGCCATGTGGCACAATGTGATCTGGACCGTCCTCTTCCTCACTGTCCCCGTATTCATGGGTCTGCTCGGGGCGTTCCTGCTCTCGCAGATAAAACGTTTCCAGATGTTCTTCAGGATCGCGTATTTCGTGCCCTACGTCTTGGCCAGCGTCGTGAACGCGGCGCTCTGGCAAAACATCCTCGACCCGACCCGGGGCATTGGGTCGGCGCTGGCGTCTATCGGCATCCCGTTTCTCGACGGGGTCTCTTTCTTCGGAAGCGAGCGTCTCGCGCTGCCTTCGGTCGCTTTCGTCAATATCTGGGCCTGGTGGGGCTTCATTCTTCTGCTGTTCTTGACCGCACTGCAGTCCGTGGATCATGAGCTCTACGAGGCCGCCAGGATGGACGGCGCTGGCCGTTGGCAGCAGTTCTTGAACGTGACGCTGCCAGGGATAAGGCCGACGTTCGTGTTCGTCATCCTGCTGTCGATCATCAACTCGCTGCTGGTCTTCGACTACGTCTACATTATCACCCGCGGCGGACCGGCCGGCGCGAGCGAGGTCGTGGGCACCCTGATGTGGAAGCAGGCCTTCGAGCGCTTCGAAGCCGGTTACGCAGCGGCCATGGGGCTTGGTCTGAGCTTCGTGAGCGGCCTGATCATCCTGATCTTCGTCTTCCTGCGCAGAAGGGGGTGGGAGGTTTGAGCATCTTCTCCGGGGGCCGCCAGAGACGTGAGCCGTCCAAGATACCCTACTATATGATCCTAGTCCTCCTGGCGCTCTTCGCCCTCGGGCCACTCGTAATCCTGGCGTTCAACTCGCTCAAGTCCAACGCCGAGATAGGACGCAACCCCCTTGGTCTGCCGCTCTCTCCCGTCTTCGAGAACTTCCCTGCGGCGTGGACACAGGGCGACTTCGCGACGACCATGGTGAACAGCATTATCCTGACCGGCGGAACCGTCGTCGGCGTGTGTATCATCGCAGGGACGAGCGCCTATGCGATGGCCCGGCTGGACCTGCCGGGCACCGACGCGGTTCTGCTCTACCTCTTTGTGGCCAGTGCTGTTCCGTTCCAGCTCTTCCTCGTCCCGCTGTTCTTCCTGTGGAGTACGCTGAACCTGACGAACACCCGGTTCGGCCTGATCCTGATCTACTGGGCCATCTTCTCGCCGCTCGCAACGCTGCTGTTGCGCTCCTACCTGGTCGGACTACCACGCGACTTCGAGGACGCCGCCCGCATAGACGGCGCGAACGAACTTCAGGTGATGCTGCGCGTGGTGCTGCCCCTGAGCTGGCCAGGCCTCCTGACCGTAGCGCTCATCTCCGGGCTCGCGGCCTGGAACGATTTCTTCTTCGCCATAACCTTTATTCAGGACAACAACCTCAAACCCGTAACGACGAGCTTCTTGGCCTTCCAGACCAACTTCAGCCAGGACTGGGGACTCACGAGCGCCGCCGCCATCTACATAATCCTGCCCATCGTTGTCCTGTTCCTCATCCTGCAGCGGCGGTTTATCAGCGGGCTGACAGCGGGTGGTCTGAAGGGATGAAGCAGGAGTTCCGCTATTCGTACAACGTCATCGGCTTCCAGGGCGAGGACATCGCAGATTCTATCGACCGCCTTGCCCGCCTCGGATACGAGGCCGTCGAGGTCGAAGGGGAGCCGGAGACGCATGACCCGAAGCAGATAAAGAGGCTCGCCGAAGACGCCGGGCTTGCAGTCGGCTCTGTGTGCCCCAACTTCACCGCCGAACGTGACCTCGCCCACCCTGACGAGGACGTTCGAAACGCCGCCCTGTCTTACCTGCGCGAGGTCTCCGGGTTCGCCGCCGAGCTCGGAGCCCCGCTCTTCATCGTCGCCCCGACTGCGTACTCTCGCGTCCAACCCGTCGCCGATCCGCATGACGAGTGGAAGTGGGCGGTAGAGGCAATACGTAAAACCGGCGAGCATGCCGTCTCCCTCGGGGTCGACCTCACGCTGGAGTGCTGGAATCGCTACGGCACCTACATGCTCAACAGGCTCGACGAGGGCGCCAGGATGTGGCGGGAGACGGGCCTCACGAACGGTGGGATCATGGCCGATACCTTTCACATGAACGTAGAGGAACGTTCGATCCCAGGTGCTATCCGCGACTTCGGCGCCTTGCTGAACCACGTGCACCTCTCCGACTCCAACCGCCTCGCCCCAGGCCTCGGCCACGTAGACTTTACACATGTCTTAGAGGCCCTGCGGGATGTGAGGTATGGGGGAGTGCTGGCGTTCGAGCTGATCCCAGCCCTCCCCAACATTCTGGAGGACGAGCCGGGGCTGACCTCCTTAGACGATGTCGCCGGGCAGGCTATAGACCACATGTGCGAAGTCGAGCGTCGGCTAACGCACAGCCAGCAGGAGATGTACCCAGGTTGACACGTTACGAGAGAGATCGCCTGCAAGGCGTGCGGGAGCGGCGTGGTCTACGCACCACACCCTCGAATAGAACAGGACGAACATGCCCAGGAAGCTAGTCGCCGTTGCGCCTCGGAAGGCCGCGCTCGTTGACTACGAAGAACCTACGGCCGGCCGTAACCAAGTGAAGGTCAGGGTCGAATACGCCTCCCCGAAGCACGGCACGGAGGTGAACCTTTTCCGTGGGGATGACCCGTTCGTCGCCGACCTCTTCGACGAGGACTGGAGGCTGTTCCTGCAGCGTGAACCAGGGGGTCAGGAGGCCGAAAACGGAGAAGATCCGGCACTCGGCAACCAGTGGGTCGGTGTCATCGTAGAGAAGGGCGACGACGTCGGGCGGTTCCATGTAGGGGACCGCGTGTGCGGCTACGGGAGCATAAGGGAGACCCAGGTCCTGGACGCTGTGGACGACCCTTACCTCCTGAAGGTACCTGGCATCATGCCGTGGAAGAACGCGCTGTGCTTCGACCCCGCGCAATTTGCCCTCGGCGGGATCCGCGACGGTCACGTGCGGCTGGGAGACCGCGTCGCCGTCTTCGGCCTCGGGGCGATCGGAGCGATCGCCGCCCAGATGGCGAAGGTTGCAGGGGCCGCTTACGTGGCTGTCATCGACCCGATAGAGAAGCGCAGGCACGCTGCCGTCGACGCGGGTGCCGACGCCGCTTTCGACCCGTTGCGTGAGGACGTCGGGCTCGAGTTAAAGAGAGCTACGGGTCGAGCGGGCGTCGACACAGCCATCGAGACTAGCGGCAACGAGCAGGCCCTGCAGGAGGCGCTCAGGGGCCTCGCCTATGGGGGCACCATAGCCTTCGTCGGGTGGGCGCGAGCCTTCAGCGGCACCCTGAACCTGGGTAGGGAGGCCCACTTCAATAACGCCAGCCTGGTATTCTCCAGGGCGAGCAGCGAGCCGAGTCGCGACCATCCACGCTGGGACCGTCGTCGCATCGCGATGAGTTGCTGGAGCCTGCTCGCCACGGAGGCTATCGACTGCGAAAGGATCATCGACCCGGTCGTACGTTTCGACGAAGCACCCTACGCCTACGAGGAGTACGTGGACCGCAACCCGCAGCAGAGCGTCAAGCTAGGTTTAGCCTTTGTCTGAGGCGCTCTCGCGGAGAAGCCCACTTTACTTGTTAAGATGATCCTCGGGAAAGGTCTCTCCGGCAAGTCACATTCCATTAATACCTCCGATCACTCAGAGTACGACTTTACACCCGACACCAAGTCTCACATCTCCTACGTCCTCCTGGACTTGAGGATCACAGAAAACGTCGAGGCATAAAGAAGCAAGAGAGGAAGAAAGATCTCGCCCTTGGGCTCTGGAGAGACGGCCGCTTGTTTCTATGAAGACCGGTCATAATATGGACGTACGGACAATGAGAGCGGGCGTTTCACTCCTGGTTGCCACTCAATAGAGCGGGAGGCGTCTCGGCGTAAGAGCGATGCGTGGCCTGTATTTAGGGCGGCCTTCGCTTGAGGGATGGTATGGGCCGCCAAAACCCTCTCAGAGGGGTCAGGATCCGTTCTGACGGCCTCCACAGGCTCGGGTTGGCAAGTGTTGAGACGAGCGCGGCCTGTTGTCTTACAAACCCGTCGGCGCCTGGTCGAGGCGGGCGACCCCGCTCTCTATCGCCGCCTCCCGCACGGCGTCGGCTACCCGCAGGTGTACGTCCGGGTCGAGGGTGTCGGGGACGAGCTCCGAGCCGGTAGCCAGAGAGGCGAGGACCTGGGCGGCGGCTAGCTTCATCTCTGCGTTGATCCGCTCCGCTCCCGAGAGCAGGGCGCCGCGAAAGATGCCTGGGTAGCCGAGGACGTTGTTCACGCTCCGGCCATCGGCAGCGAAGGCCGCCCCGGCTGCCAGGGCGTCGTCGGACTCTATCTCGGGGTAGGGGTTGGTAAGCGCCAGGATCACCTGCCCCTCGCGCACCATCTCAGGTTTGATGAGGCCGGGTACGCCTGTCGTCGCGACGACCAGGTCTGCCTCCGCCATGACCGTCTGCATGTCGGTTATCTCGATGCCCTTCGCGCTGGCGCGCTCGTGGGAGAGCGGGTTCGGGTCCGAGCCTAACACGCGCCTCGCCCCGGCGTCTACCATCAGGTTTGCGATACCGTAGCCGGCCGCGCCGAGCCCGATCTGGCCGACGACCTCCTGCGCGAGCGCGAGTCCCGCGTGGCGGCAGGCCACGAGCGCGGCCGCGAGCGTGACGACGGCCGTGCCGTGGACGTCGTCGTGCATGACGGGCTGGGGGAGTGCCTCTATCAGGCGAGCCTCTATCTCGAAGCACTCCGGCGCCGAGATGTCCTCGAGGTGGATGCCGCCGAACGTCGGCGAGATGCGCACTACCGTCTCGATGAACTCGTCCACGTCTTGGGTGTCTATGAGGATAGGCATCGCCGAGACGCCGGCGAGCTGGTGGTAGAAGACCGCCTTGCCCTCCATGACGGGCATCGAGGCGACGGGCCCGATGTCCCCAAGGCCCAGGACACGCGTCCCGTTCGTGCAGATGGCGACGCTGCGCCCGATCATGGTCAGTTCGCGCGCCAGCGAGGGTTCAGCGGCTATGGCCTGGCACGCTCGCGCCACCCCCGGGGTGTAGACGTCGCGCATGTCCTGCACCGTCCTGACGGGGTGGGCCGACTCGATCACGAGCTTCCCGCCCTCGTGCTTGAGGAGCGCCCTGTCGCGCGCCCACAGGACCTCGACGCCCTCCAGCTCGCGCAGCATATCGGCGATCCGTTCGGCCTGATCGTGATCCTCGACCTCCAGCGTGATCTCGCGTACCGAAGCTTCGCGGCCGACGTTTATCGTCGTCACGTCCCCGATCAGACCGTCTCCTTCTGCAATCGTCCCGGCGACTTTGGCCAACTGCCCCGTGCGGTGCGGCACCTTGATGCGGTAAGTGTAATCGAGCGGCAAAGCAAACCCCCTGATGTCCCGGCGGTACGATTCCATCTCTGTGGACTACCCACACAAAAATCCCGTGCCTGGATTCTATAGGAGGCCGCACCCGGCGGCCATGTTGCTTGGCACCATCTATCCGATCACCGCTACGGCTTCGATCTCGATGAGGAGCCTGGGGTCTATGAGGGCGGAGACTTCGACCATCGAGGACGCGGGGTAAGGCTCCTCGAAGTACCTCCTCCTGACCTCGTGGATCTCATCGTAGAGCCGCATGTCCCTTATGAAGACGGTTACCTTGACTATGTCGTCCATCCCGCCACCGGCCTCCTCGACCACGGTCTTCACGTGCTCGAGCACCGTCTGTGTCTGGAGCTTTACGTCTCCTTCCCCGACCACGTTTCCTTCTGCGTCCATCGAGACCTGACCCGAGACGTAGATCGTGCGCCCCGATGGGGCCTCGACCCCCGAGGCGAACGCACCCCCACGCATGGGCGCCGGCAGGCTGGGATTACTGATCACACGCCTTGACAAAATGACCTCCTTGGCTCTGTTCCACTGCAGGGAGTACGGTAGCATCCGCCTGGGGCCCGCGCGCGGTAAACTCGCCAAGCACGAGGGTTTGGAGGCGGGAGGAGATTCGATGCAGCGTACGTTCGACGTACAGGCCGTCCGCGAGCAGTTTCCGGCGCTCGGCCGTACGCATAACAGCCGCGGTGTCGTTTACTTCGATGGACCAGGCGGCTCGCAGGTAGCGCGGCAGGCTATCGACGCCATCACGGGCTACATGGAGCGCGGCGGGGCGAACCTGCACGGCGTCTTCCCGACGAGCACGGAGACCGAGGAGATCCTGGCCGATACCCGCGGGGCTGCGGCGGATTTCCTCGGGGCCGCGCCCGACGAGGTCGCCTTCGGGGCAAACATGACCACGCTGACCTTCGAGATCTCCCGCGCCCTCGCCCGCGGGTGGGATGAAGACTCGGAGATCGTCGTCACAGAGCTCGACCACCGCGCCAACGTGGACCCCTGGCTTATCGCCGCAGCAGAGCAGGGGGCGAGAGTACGCTGGGTCAGGGTAGATCCCGAAACCCTCACCCTCGACCAGGAAGACCTGGAGCAGAACATCAACAAAAGGACGAAACTCGTAGCCATCGGCCTAGCCTCGAACGCGGTCGGTACCGTAAACGACGTGGCCGCCGTCGCCGAGAGAGCCCACAGTACAGGCGCCCTCATAGCTGTCGACGCCGTTCACGCGGCCCCGCACCTCCCCGTAGACCGCGACGCCATAGGGGCCGACATCATCACCTGCTCGGCCTACAAATTCTTCGGCCCTCACGTCGGCGTGACGGCCATTAGGCGCGACCTCTTCGAGAAGATGGGCGTCTATAGGCTCGACCCGGCGCCGAATCATATCCCGGACAAACTGGAGACGGGTACCCAGAACCACGAGGGGATCGCCGGCGTAAAGGGTGCCCTGGACTTCATCTCGTCCCTGGGCGAAGGTACCTCACAACGCGAGAAACTCACAAGCGCCATGAAAGCTGTCGAAGATCACGAAGCCGCACTCGCCGAGACCTTCCGCAAAGCACTCAGAGATATCCCCGGCGTAAAGCTCTACGCCACTCCTGATGATGTCCGCAAGACCCCCACCATCGCCTTCACGGTACAGGGAAAGGCGCCTGAAGTAGTCTGCGCGCGGATGCTGGAGCACGGATTCTTCATAGCCGCCGGCGACTTCTACGCTTCGACGCTCGCCGAAAAGCTCGGCATCAGGGACAGCGGTGGGTTCGTCCGTGCCGGCCTCGCCCCGTACAACACCGAAGGAGAAGTAGAGAACTTTACCGAGTCGCTGGCGCGCTTCGTACGGGAAACCTAGGGTCCGGCCTGTGTAACCAAGTCCTCAAGCGTTCACCACATTCACCTGTTTCACCAGAGGTGGTAGACTGGAGATATGAAGCGGGCGACCATCACGCTGCCTGACGAGCTCGAAGAGGCGCTGGAGGCTTACCGACGTTCTCAGGATTTACCCTTACCTCTTACCGCGTTGACCCAGGCCGCTCTGCGGGAATATCTGACGAGACGAGGATTCCTGTCATCTACTGTCGGGCGTCCGTTTGTGATCACCCCGGTAGAGAAGGGGAGCGGGGCGAACGACGTCAGTGCGAATCATGACCGATACTTCGCGGAAGCCGCCGAGGAGTGAGAAAAGCAGTGCTGGCGGACACGAGTCCGCTTTATTCTGCTCTAGACCCTTCGGACGACAACCATGATCGAGCGCGAGAAGAGATCGAGCGTCTGAACGCTGAGGGGATCGGGATAATGGTGGCATACCCCACGTTGTGCGAGTGTTACTCGGTGATTCTGTACAAGCTGGGAATCGGTGCGGCGCACGGCTGGCTGAGGGACGTAAGAGACCATGCCTCCCTGGTGAACCCCACCCCCGACGATTTCGAGGAGGCTGCCGACCTGGTACGTGGCTACCAGGATCAGGCGTTGAGCATGTTCGACGCGGTGACAGCCTCGTTGAGTCGGCGGCTCGGGCTGCCGGTCTGGTCGTACGATCACCACTTCGACATCGTTCGGGTCGAGGTGTGGCGCGATGGGTAGCCTCCGCCGAGTCCACTGTTAACCCTCATTTCTCTGTAGTACCGTGGCGCGGTAACACAGATCACAGACTACCCCTGAGGAGGTCTGCGAACGGTGAACGAGAGGATTTCGGAGGGGGTGCTGCGAGAGGAGCGCGTTCGTCCGCCGTGCATCCTGGTGAGATAGTGACACCCCTCTGCGAGATTCTGGTATACTACGTGCCGGTAACGTAAGGTGGGTTTACAGTAGACGGAGCGCCACCCCGTGATAAGAGGGTGGTTTTTTCGTTTAGTGGGGCCCAGGAATACGAAAGGTGGGCTCCGGTATATGGCCCAAGGAACAGTAAAGTGGTTCAGCGACGAGAAGGGCTACGGCTTCATCTCCCCAGACGATGGGGGTGAGGACCTCTTCGTGCACCACACGGGCATAGCAGGCGAGGGCTTCAAGACTCTCGACGAGGGCGCCAAGGTGACGTACGAGGCGACCCAGGGGCGTAAGGGAATGCAGGCGGAGAACGTTACTCCGGCGTAGAACCCGAGAAGCTAACCAAGAAGCGCAAAGGCCGGGGTACAAACCCCGGCCTTTGCGCTTCTGTAAGGGTGCGATCAACCCATCAACAAGTAGAGCAATGCCTTCTGGGCGTGCAGACGGTTCTCGGCCTGGTCGAAGACACGGCTCCTCGGACCGTCTATGACCCCGGCCGTGACCTCCTGGCCCCTATGCGCCGGCAGACAGTGCAGGAAGATGGCGTCTTCTGCGGCGAGGGCCATTAGCCCCTCATCGACCTGGTAGGGGGCGAACTTCTCCTTGCGCTCCTCGGCCTCGGTCTCCTGTCCCATACTGGCCCATACGTCGGTGTAGACGACCCTGGCATCCCTGACGGCCTCGCCGGGGTCTTCGGTAAGGTGTGGGGGAGCGCCCAGAGATCCTGCCAGCTCGACGATCTCTCCTTCCGGACCGTGTCCTTCGGGATGGGCGATGGTGAGTTCTGCGCCGGTCATAGCGCAGGCTATGGCGAGGGAATGGGCCACGTTGTTGCCGTCGCCGACGTAGGAGATCCTGGCGCCTTCGACCGAACCGAACTCCTCACGCACGGTCATGAGGTCGGCGAGAGCCTGGCACGGGTGGTAGGTGTCCGAGAGGCCGTTTACTACGGGGACGTCGGCTGCGCCGGCGAGCTCCTCCAGGTCCCCGTGGTCGAAGGTGCGGACCATGATGGCGTCGATGTAGCGGGCCAGGACGCGGCCTGTGTCGGACGGGGTCTCGCGTTTGCCGATCTGGATCTCCTCGGGGCTCAAATGGAGCGCGTGGCCGCCGAGCTGGTACATCCCGACCTCGAAGGAGACACGGGTCCTGTTGGATGGCTTCTGGAAGACCATCGCGAGCGTACGTCCGCGCAGGGGCCTGTAGGGGATGCGGCTCCTCTGCAGCGCCTTTATGCGAAAGGCCTCGTCCAGGATCAGGAACAATTCCTCGGGGGTGAACTCTCCCAGCGTCAGGCAGTCGCGGCCCGATATGGGGGATGGGGTTGGCGCAGCATTCTGGAGGTCAGGGATCACCACGCTCACGCTACCGCCGCCTCGGGCACGGTCTCGACCTCGCTCATCGCTGCGTAAACGCCGCCTCGAAAGGTATCGAGCGCAGCCCGTACCTCCGTTCTGCTTACGGTGAGCGGCGGAGCTATGCGGATGGTCGTGCCGCCCACCAGGTTGACGAGGACGCCCTGGGCCAGACAGTGCTCGAAGACCTCCCGGGCAAGGCCGGCGTCGCCGAGGT
>DASQWQ010000035.1:0-4544 GCA_035640175.1 Rubrobacter sp.
CAACAGCTTGCAGGGGGACCTGCACGAGTTCCTCATCACCCCGCAGGATACCGCGCTCTTGACGGCCTACGCCACGGCGCGAGCGGACCTCTCCCCGATCGGCGGCCCTGGCCGGTGCTTACATTCGCCGTGTAGGCATGCTGTCTTAGGACCGGATCGCGCTTCTGCCCTTTATACCCCTATTTTCGGGGAGAAACTGTTTGGAAAATCTGAATGGACTCCACTCTGAGGTTCTATGGGTCGGAAAAACGGGCTGTAAAGCACCCTTATCGGTGCTCTGCGATACCAAAAACACGCGATCCAGGCCCCTCCATCTATTTTCCAAACAGTTTCGGAAGGGTAATTCTGCGAAGTTCTGGCGATACAAAACTGGCTCTTGAAATACTAGTGCTTTCTCGAACAATTCATCGAGAGTTTTCCGATTCGGGGAGGCATAGGGTATGCCGGAGTTCGAGGGCGGCACCAGAACGGCGTTGGGGTATTTGGCCGTGCCTCAGAGGGGCCACGGCCCAGGGGTGCTCGTCCTGCACGCTTGGTGGGGGCTCACACCCTTCTTCAAGAACGTGTGCGACCAGCTCGCCGCCGAGGGTTTCGTCGCGTTCGCCCCGGACCGCTACGGCGGTCCCACTGCAGCGACGATCGAAGAGGCCGAGGCCCTGCAGCGACAGCGGGAGGACCCGGTGCGCACAGAGGCAGCTCTTGGGGCCTCGGTGGAGTTCCAGAGTGCCCATGAGGCCGTGGTCGGAGAGGGACTGGGTGCGTTGGGTTTCTCGGCCGGGGGCCGCATGGGCGCTGTTGCTCTCGGTGCGCAAGCCCGATCTGCTGAAGGCCGTCATCGCCTTCTACGACACAAGGTTGTGGCTACAGAGCGAATACTCCGTGGCGCGGGCGGCTTACCTGTGGCACTACGCCGGGGTCGACGAGTGGGAGCCAGTAGAAGAAGTGCGAGGGACGCAGGAGGCACTGCGTGCCGCCGGACACGAGGTGACGTTCTACACCTACCCCAGCGTCGGACACTGGTTCTTCGAGGAGGACCGTCCGGCCTACGACGCGGGAGCTGCTCGCCTCGCTTGGGAGCGCACCGTGGGCTCCCTGCAAACCCGCATCGGCCCAGCCTAGCGTACGCGTTCCTCAGCAGTCAGTGCCCCATCCCCCCGGAGTTAACCGGATTATTCACCCGAGTGCGTGGAAGGTGCATTCTGCGAACTTCGCATCTGGTCCCGCACAGATAGAGCTAATTACGACACGAACCAGCACCCGGATACATACTAGTCTTCTTAGAGCAGAATCCGGCTTATAGGATGGTCCAGACTTAGCACATCTATGTAGATCGTAGAACTCGTGGAACGGGTTCACAACGAGCCTTTATGCGATCCTCTATACTACTCGGGCGCAGCAAACGCTCGGACACAAAACGTTACAAGCATGTAGATGGGAGAAAGAACTTGTCGAGTATAACCGCCGCCTGGAAGAGGTTGCCGTGGTGGGTAGAGTCGGCGGCCGTGGTGTTTGCGTTGAGCGCCTTCGGCCTCTATTCGTTTATCATCATCGCCGTATTTCCGGGTGAGTTCGGGCAGTTTGTATCCCCGTTCTATTCGCCCGAGGTCCCGTTGCCGAACTGGATGCCGGGGTTCGTGACGGCGCCGATGCTGGTGTTGTGGATACCGCTCGGGTTCAGGGCGACCTGTTACTACTACCGGAAGGCTTACTACCGGGCGTTCTTCTTCGACCCGCCGGCGTGCCAAGCGGGTGAGCAGCAGAAGGACCGCTTCTGGGCTGGGAAGAACGCAGCGGAGGGGTACAGAGGAGAGCGGGCGCTCTTCGTCTGGAACAACGTACACCGGTACTTTCTGTACGCCTCGATCATCGTGGTGGCGTTCCTGTGGTACGAGGCCTTTCGGACCCTGTTCGGGCCGCAGGGGTTCCAGGTCAGCGTCGGCTCGCTGCTGTGGTTCCTGAACATCGTGCTGCTGTCGGCCTACACGTTCTCGTGCCACTCCTTCCGGCACCTTATAGGCGGCAACAAGGACTGCTACACCTGCATCCGGGCCGGTAACGCGCGGCGCAAGACCTACAACTTCGTGAGCCGACTCAACCTCAGGCATCCCAACTGGGCCTGGTACAGTCTCTTCTCGCTGGTGGCGACCGACCTGTACCTAAGGTTGTTGCAGACCGGCGTCATAACCGACTTCGTAATAATCCACTTTGGCGGCTGATCGAGAGAGGTTTCCCATGCAGAGAGACGGAAGCGCAAACGGGTGCCGCGAAGCTTACGAGAGGCGCGAGCACGACGTCTTGATCATCGGTGCCGGAGGAGCTGGTCTCAGGGCCGCAGTCGCTGCGGCCGAGCACGGCCTCTCGGTCGGCATAGTCACGAAAAGTTTGCTCGGCAAGGCCCACACCGTCATGGCCGAGGGCGGCATAGCGGCCTCGGTCGGCAACGTCGACCCAGACGACTCCTGGCGCCAGCACTTTATCGACACCATGAGGAGCGGCAAGTTCCTCAACGACTGGAAGATGGTCGAGACCTTCACCAAAGAGGCCCCAGACAGGGTCTACGAGCTCGAGCAGTGGGGGGCGCTCTTCAACAGGACGCCTGAGGGCAAAATCAGCCAGCGGCCCTTCGGCGGGCATACTTACAGGCGCCTCTGCCACGTCGGGGACCGGACCGGGCTCGAGCTCATCAGGACCATGCAGGAGAAGGTCCTCGCCACAGACGCGAAGGTCTACATGGAGACGACGGTCACCAAGCTCTTCAAGAAGGAAGGAAGGGTGGTCGGCGCCCTCGCCTATACGCGAGAGAACGGCAAGTTCGTCCACTTCAAGGCCAAGGCGGTCGTTATGGCGACCGGCGGGTGGGGACGCATCTTCAAGGTCACCTCCAACTCCTGGGAGGGGACGGGGGATGGCGTGGTCCTCAGTTACGATGCTGGGGCCGAGCTGGTGGACATGGAGATGATGCAGTTCCATCCGACCGGGATGGTGTGGCCTCCTGGCGTGCGCGGGCTGCTCGTCACCGAGGGCGTGCGCGGCGAGGGGGGACTGCTCCGCAACTCCGAGGGTGCGCGGTATATGGAGAATTACGACGCTGAGAAGATGGAGCTCTCGACGCGCGATGTGGTAGCCCGGGCAAACTACACGGAGGTACAAGAGGGCCGCGGCAGCGAGCACGGCGGCGTCTACCTGGATATTACGCACCTCGGCTACGACGGGATCATGAAGAAGCTGCCAACCATGTACGAGCAGTTTCTCAAGCTCGCCGACATAGATATCTCGAATGAGCCGATGGAGGTCTTCCCGACCGTCCACTACACGATGGGCGGGATCAAGATCGACCCCGAGAACGCCGTCTCGAGCGTGCCTGGACTCTTCGCCGCCGGCGAGGTCGCCGGGGGCTTGCACGGCGCGAACCGCCTCGGAGGCAACTCGCTCTCCGACTTGCTCGTCTTCGGACGGCGGGCCGGCGAGGGTGCGGCGGCCTACATCGAGGAGAGCGTCCATTCGGCCGAGATAGACGAGGGTGAGGTGCTGCACGAGATTGGACGTGTGCTCGAGCCTCTGGAGAAGAAAGAAGAAGGCGAGAGCCCCTACCTGATCCAGCAGGAGCTCCAGGAGGTGATGATGGAGCATGCGAACCTGATGCGCGACGGGGACTCCTTGAAGGAGGGGCTCGGCAAGATACTCGCGCTCAAGGACCGGCTGCCGCAGATAAGCGTTCCGGGATCCAGGCTCTTCAATCCCGGCTGGCACACGGCTCAGGACGTGCGTTATCTGGTCCAGATCTCGGAGATCATCATAAGGACGGCCCTCGAGCGCAAGGAGCGCCGTGGAGCGCAGTGGAGATTGGACTTCGACGGTCCTGACGAGGAGCTCGGGAAGATCAACTTTATCGTGAAGAAGGACAGGCAGGGCGAGGTCGGCATCGAGCGGCGCGAGATACCGCCGATGCCTGAGCACCTGGCGTCGCTTGTGGAGGAGGCAAAGGCAAAGGCATGAGCGAAGGCAACGGCAATAATCCAGGGGGAGTGACCTCCAAGGCCCACTCCCCGGTACCGAACGAGGAACTTGGCACCAGCGGCAAGATGGCGAAGCTGAGGATCTTCCGCGGCGACGTGGAGGGCGGCGAGGAGGTCGAGTACGAGATACCACTGGTCGAGGGCATGGTCGTACTCGACGCAGTACTCACGATCCAGGCACAACAGGCCCCCGATCTTGCGGTGCGCTGGAACTGCAAGGCGGCCCACTGCGGCTCGTGTAGCGCCGAGATCAACGGCAGGCCCAAGCTGCTGTGCAAGACGCGGGTCGAGGAGTACGAAGGGGGAGAGATACACGTAGGTCCCATGCGGGCCTTCCCCGTCATAAAGGACCTGGTCTCTGACGTCTCCTGGAACTACGAGGTCTCGAAGGGCATCAAGCCTTTCCAGACCAGCGAGCAGGCGCCCTTCACGATGTACGAGGAGGATGTCGAGCGTCTCTACGAGCCGAAGAAGTGCATCGAGTGCTTTATGTGCCAGGACGTCTGCCACGTCTTGAGGACCCACCAC
>DASQWQ010000036.1:0-3483 GCA_035640175.1 Rubrobacter sp.
GGCCTCTCGCCCTCGTGCGCCCCTGATGCCGCCCTGCGCGACGTGCCGCTCTTCTATCCCTTTGTGGTCAACGACCCTGGCGAGGGGACGCAGGCCAAAAGGAGGGCGCACGCGACCGTCGTCGACCACCTGATCCCACCCATGACTCGCGCAGATACATACGACGATCTGGCGAAGCTCGAGCAACTCCTGGACGAGTATTATCAGGTAGAGACGCTTGACCCCTCGAAGCTGCCGGCCATAAGGGTCAGGATCTGGGAGACTCTCCGCAATGCGGAGCTCCACCGCGACCTCGGCGTCGAGGTGCAGCCCGAGGAGTTTTCCGATTTCCTCACCCACGTTGATGGATACCTCTGTGAGATCAAAGATCTGCCCATAAGGGGAGGCCTCCACACTCTTGGCGAGACGCCTGATGGTGAGTCCCTGCGGCACCTCCTCGCCTCGATCCTGCGCCTCGGCGCCGGTGAAGTACCTGGGTTGCGCCAGGCCGCAGGCGCCGCCTTCGGCCTCGACGAGAGAGTTCTTGCAGAGAACGGCGGCACGCAGGTCGAGGCTCCGCCCGGACTCGTCGAGTACTTCCCCGGTACATTGGTAACGGCCTCAGATCTCCTCGACAGGCTGGAGGAAGTGCAGCAGGCACTGCTCCGCGGGATGGAGGAGCGTGGCTGGGACGCGTACGCCGTAGGCGCGGTGTGTCAGGAGACGCTAGGCTTCGCCGATGCTGGCGTGGAGCGGTCTTTGCGTTTTGCGGCCGAGGAAGTAGTTCCGCGCCTGATGCGTACGCCCGAAGAGATGGGGAATCTGCTCTCCGGTCTCGGGGGTGGGTACGTGCCTGCGGGACCTTCCGGATCCCCGACGCGCGGGCTGATCAACGTGCTCCCGACGGGGCGCAACTTCTACTCCGTGGACCCGAAGGCGCTGCCGAGCGCGCTCTCGTGGGAGGTCGGTCAGGGGCTCGCGGACAACTTGCTTCGGCGCTATCTCGAAGAAGAGGACCGCTATCCGGAGACAGTCGGCATAGTGGTGTGGGGCACAGCAGCCATGAGAACCCAGGGCGACGATATAGCGGAGATACTGGCTCTGCTCGGCGTGCGGCCCGTCTGGAACGAGGAGTCGCGGCGGGTCATCGGACTCGAAGTGATTCCGCTGGGGGAGCTGGGACGTCCGAGGATCGACGTAACGGTCAGGATCAGCGGCTTCTTCAGGGATGCTTTTCCGAACCTGATCTCCCTCCTCGACGAAGCCTTTACCACCGTCGCAGGGCTCGACGAGCCCGACGATATGAACTTCGTCAAAAGGCACGCCGGCGAGGAGAGGAGCCGGGGCGCCGACGAACGGCGCTCGACCACGCGCATCTTCGGGTCCAAGCCAGGCGCTTACGGCGCTGGACTTCTCCCGCTGATGGACGCCCGCAACTGGCGTACGGATGAGGACCTGGCCGAGGTCTATGCCGTCTGGGGAGGGTATGCCTATGGTAGAGAGTTAGATGGCGTAGAGGCGCGGGAGGCTATGGAGTCCAACCTGCGCAGGACGGAGGTCGCTGTAAAGAACGTAGACAACCGCGAGCACGACCTCTTCGACTCGGATGACTACTTTCAATACCACGGAGGTATGATCGCGGCCGTCCGCGCCCTTACGGGCCGCGACCCGAAGGCGTACATCGGAGACTCCGCAGACCCGTCGAGGGTGAAGACGAGGGATCTCTCCGAAGAGGCCCGTCGCGTCTTCCGGAGCCGCGTCGCCAACCCGAAGTGGATAAAGGCCATGCAGCGCCACGGCTACAAGGGCGCCTTCGAGCTCTCCGCTACCGTGGACTACCTCTTCGGCTACGACGCCACAGCAGGCGTCGTCGAAGACTGGATGTATAGCGACGTAACCAGAAAGTACGTGCTCGACCAGGAGGTAAGGGACTTCATGCAGCAGTCCAACCCCTGGGCGCTCCGCGCCATCTCGGAGCGTCTGCTCGAGGCGGCGCAACGCGGCCTCTGGCACGAACCAGACACCGAAGACCTTGAAGCTCTCAAACAGGTTTATCTGGAGAACGAGGGGATGCTTGAGGAAGGTATCTCGTGAACGCGTACCTGCATCCCTATCCATTCTCAGCCATCGTGGGCCAGGAAGATCTGAAACTGGCCCTGCTCGTGAACGCAGTCTCGCCTGAGGTAGGGGGCGTGCTCGTACGCGGGGAGAAGGGGACGGCAAAGTCCACAGCGGTGCGGGCGCTGGCGGGCCTACTGCCCAGCATACGGGTCATCTCTGGCTGTCCCTACTCCTGCGATCCGGAAGCGCCCAACCCGGGATGTCCGGCAGGGCCTCATTCGCTCGATGCCTCTGCCGAGACGAGGCCTGTCCGGCTTGTGGAGCTACCCGTAGGGGCGGGCACGGACCGTCTGGCCGGTACTCTGGACATCGAGAGGGCGCTCTCGGAGGGGAGGAAAGCGTTCGAGCCAGGGTTGCTCGCGGGGGCGCACAGGGGCATCCTGTACGTGGACGAGGTGAACCTGCTCTCCGACCACCTCGTGGATCTGCTCCTCGACGTAGCCGCTATGGGCGTGAATCACGTCGAGCGCGAGGGCGTGAGCGTGCGGCATCCTGCGCGCTTTATCCTCGTCGGCACTATGAACCCCGAGGAGGGCGAGCTCCGCCCGCAACTACTGGATCGCTTCGGCGTCACCGTCGAGGTCTCAGGGAACCCAGATCCCGCAGACAGGGCCGAGGTCGTCAGGCGCAGGCTACGCTACGAGGCTGACCCTGAGGAGTTCTCCAGAGAATGGTCCAACGTGGACGCGAAGCTCGCAGCTTCCGTTGAATCGGCCCGTCTGCGGCTTCCAAGCGTCAGCCTGGACGAGGACATCTTGTTCAGGATATCGACCCTCTGCGCGGAACTCGGCGTCGACGGCCTGCGCGGCGACTTGGTAACGGCGAAGACCGCGCGCACGTTGGCGGCCTGGGACGCCAGGAACGAGGTGGTCATCGACGACGTGAAACGGGCGGCCCTGCTGGCCCTCTCGCACCGCCGCAGACGTGGCCCCTTCGAGCAGCCAGGCATAGACCTCGAGGAACTGGAGAACGCCCTCTCCGAAGACCGACCCGACCCGCCGGATGGCCCTGATGGTGGTACGCTTCCGCCTTCCACGAGCGAGGACGACCGCGAGGTTTCTAGTAGCGTGCGAGATTCCGAACCGTCGGAGGCACGGACGGGAGCCGGAGAGCGGAGTCACGCTGCTTCGGAGCCTTTCGACCCTGTGCAGCTCGAGGCTACCGAGCAGGGAAAGGGGGGACCACTCGGCCACAGGAGCCGGGTCTCGGGTGAGACCGGGCATCCTGTCGCGGATAGGGAGCCGAAAGAGATCCCAAAGGACGTGGCGCTGGCAGCGACGATCAGGGCTGCGGCTGCGCACCAGAGGACGAGGGGCCGAGAGGGACCGGGGCTCGAGGTCCGTCCCTGCGATCTACGTCAGAACGTCAGGGAGGGTAGAGAGG
>DASQWQ010000037.1:0-19153 GCA_035640175.1 Rubrobacter sp.
CTGACCTTCTTCTGAACGTTCTCCGTGGCGGCCCTGACCTCTATGTTTCCGTCGCGCACCCTGGTCTCGTAGCGAGATTGGGGGAAGACGGCCGGGCCGTCGATAACCTCGCCACTACACAGGTCGAAGCGAGAGTTGTGCAAGGGACAGACTACAGTGTCGCCTTGGCGGTCGCCCGCTTGTAGTGGGCCGGAGAAGTGGTTGCACGTGGCGGCTATCGCGCAGACCTCGCCGGCAGAAGAGCGGCTCAGCAGGACTCCCACCCCTTCGACCTCGACCCGGCGCAGATCGTTTTGCGCCAACTCGCTCTCGCCCAAGACGGGAACGAACTCATCGGGCCCGGCTTCTTCGAAGACGTTTCTGTCCACCCGCAGCCCGTAGTGGTAGGAGAGTTCTCCACCGAGATGGGCGGCCATGCCACTGATGGAGTACCCCGTCAGAAAGGTCAGCCGCCCGGCGTTCCTGCGCCCCGAAGCCCGGAGAATAAGCGAGACGATGCTAAGGACGAGCCCGATCGTGTTCAGAAGCCCGTGCGCCACTCCCATCCGCCTCGATCCTCCACTCAAGTACCGCCAGTCGGAGAGCCCGGTCACGGTCGCCCCGAGCGCTCCCAACGTCCCAAGGACGAGCGAGGCGTCTGCCGCGTGCCTTACGGGCTCCTTCCCAGTAGCAACATCGAGTCCATCGAAGACGAGCGCCGCCGTCCAGCATCCCACAGGCACGTCCGTGAGGGCCGGGTGCAGCGGAGCCTCGAACCAGACGCCGTCGAGCACGTTACGCGCCGTCGTGCCGCCCGCGTCGACGGCCTCTTGTACCTTCGGCTGAACGTCCTCGGCGATGTCGTCCAGGAAGGGCAATGCGTCGACCACGCGCTGCATGAGGGTCTCTGCCATCTCTTCAACCTTTCCTTAGGGACCGCTATCCGCATGGAAGTATGCCACGCCTCTCAAGGAGGATCGTGACTCCCGTTATCCTGGCTTCTCTGCAGCAGGCTCGGGCCGCAACGCATCTGCGGGCTCCCTCGTTGCGGCCAGGAGGGCGAGCCAGTGCGCGATCAGGATATACAGATAGAGGGTCATCGCCAGGGAGGCCGCGACCGTGCCCCTGTCGTTCCAGATCAGGGGCCATTGCGCCGGGATAGACTGCAACGCGAGCAGCAGGAAAGCCGTCGCCGCCCTGCCCCGCGCCAGCAGTAGGAGGATACCGGGGCCTAGCAGCACCAGATAGTTGTGCCAGGCGATGGGCGAAGCCAGGAGCGAAGCCGCAACCAGCGCCCACAATCCCACCTCGGGTCTGTGCCTGACCCTCATGGCGGTAAGGACGATGGCGATGATCCCAAGCGCGTAGCCGACACCGATCATCCACGGTAACGTCGCGACGTTCTGGGCGTAGGGGTTCTCCGTAAACAACCGCGCCGCCGCGGAGGGCAGGGATGCGTTGTCCCAGTAGGCGCTGACCGATTGCTCTCTCAAAACCCCGATGTAGTCCAGCGTCTCCCCAGGCCCGAGTACGATAACCCCAACGAGCGTGGCCACCGCCCCGGAGATGAGCGCGGCCACCAACGCCCTCCACCTCTGCCTCGCGAGCGGCCACAGGAGCACAGGGAGAAGTGAAGGCTTCAAGGCAACGACCAGGCCAAGGGCCGCCCCGGAGATCTCCTGCCCGTCCCGCCGGTCCGCCACCCAGGCCGCCACGAGCCCCAGGGCCAGCATAGGATAGACCTGCCCGAGCGCAAGAGTAGCGAGTAGCGGCGAAGAGAGGAGCAGCATCACGACCCCGACCACCGTCCACCCCGCCCTCAGGCGCAACTCCTCCACGGTCCACGCCAGATAGCCGACGACGATTAGCAGCGAGATCAGGATGAAGACCCTGTACGCCGTAATCGGCTCTAGTAGCCCGAGAGGCGAGATGAGCACGGTCCAGATAGGGGGGTTGAGGTTTACCAGATCAACCCCCGTATCGTAGATGCTCTGTCCTTCGAGCATCGCCCTCGCCGAGCGCCAGAAGCTGTCGAAGTCCACGTGGAACGCCATGGACTGCGTCGAGATTCTCTCCAGAGTCGCACCCATGTAGTCGATATCCATCCACAGCGAGGCCGCAAGCACCCAGAAGCCGGCCGTGAGCATTACCGCATCCCAAACCCTGGAATCACCGGCTTTACGCACGCCTAGATCTCCACCTCGAAACAAAGCCAGACCATAAAGAGCATCATACGCGGTTTGAGCTTGTCAGCATTTCAGCATGTCAGCACGCGCCCTGTCGGGCGCTTTCAGCATTTCAGCTTAGGATAGAGATATAAGCGCCCGGCGGGTAGGGCGTGGGCACGAACAGAGTTACGTTTTCGGAGCGGCTGGCTCCGCCTGGCGAGAAACTGAAGTGCTGACAACCGGAGGCCGCAGGCCGTAGCGTGCTGACCGGCTGACAGGCTAAAAAGCGCGGAGAGGGGGGGATTCGAACCCCCGACGCCGGGATTACCGACGTAACGGTTTTCGAGACCGCCGCATTCAACCACTCTGCCACCTCTCCGTTGCAGAGTGTATCCACCAGGGCCAGCCCCTTCAACCACATCTCCCCCTCCAGGATCATGTCCCACAACCCTGTACCTCGACCTCCAGTTTATTCACACGGTCCGGATTACCTGGTTTCCCACCCAAGAACCTCTACCAGCAATCCCCAGCATCTATAGACAAAATACCTGCACATCGACGTATTTGCGAGGTGTGATCCGGTCGTCTATCTAACATTGACCATGCACCTCAGGAAAAGTCTGTGAATTCGCCGTCGTGCGCTGCCTGAGGGTAGCCTCTCGGCCCAAGAGTTCCGCGACGTTCGACTCGAGGTTCTCAGAGGCTTTACCAGGAAAGTTTCTTGAAGCTCTTGCTCGTAACGCTCTTCGTAACGCTTGGCAGACGCACGCCCACTATGGTGGTGAGACAGAGAAGCGCTCCGGGCAGCTCGGAAGGAGTGAGAACGATGGTCGGGAGTAAGTCAGGGAAGCCTGGCGTCAGGATGGCTGCCGGTTTCGCCTACGCGGCCGGGGCCACAGGCATTCTCGCCAACTTCTTCCTCATCGCCTTCTTTGTCCTGCAGGCCGGCAACCCGGAGGGTGGCACTTCCCTCGGCTCGGCCAACGATCTCGTTGGATCGCTTGGGACCGCGTTGATGATCCCTGTCGCGCTCGCGCTATCCACGTGGTTGCCCGACCGGCGCTTGGGCCGGATCGCCCGGGTGCTCGGCCTGTCGGCGATGGCGGTCCTGACGGTGGGCGGTCCGCTTCTTGTGCTCGGGGTGCTGGATTTCGAGGTGCAGGCACCGATCGCGGTGGCAGCCTGGATGGTCCTCAGCCTCCGGTTGTTACTCATAAACAGGTGGTCACGATTGTCGGGTATCCTACTGCCTCGGCTGGCACGCCTCGGTGAGTTCCTGGGTGCTGGCACCCAGGCCGGTGGCGCGGCCGTCGGGCTCGGGTTGTTGCTACCCTGGATGTCGGCGCGGCCGCAACTCGCCTTGTTCAGTGTCGGCGGAGTTTTCACTGCGGTCGGCATGCTCGGCACCCCCTTCTGGTTCCTGCTCCTGGGCCGACACTTCGGGAGGTCATGATCATTCTCGCGAAGAATAAGCTCAGTGGCCCCGCGATGCTCGGGTGCTCGGCATTGCTGTCTTGACAGTCCTGGGCATAATCTTCGTGGTTGTAAGCGCAACGAGGATCCTGGCCGCGTACTGGCTGTGGCATTCCAGGATGGACGGCGCGGTTCTTGGTCTGATCCTGCTGGGGCTTAGCACGATCTTCTGGTACGGTTTTGCGCTGCCCCTCGGACCACTGCTAGGGATCGCGGAGCTCGTGCTCTTGATGCTCGTCTGGAGGTCTCTAGGTTAGCAAGGGGCTACCCCATTGCATCAATAAACCCGCCTTCTCGGGAGTTCTCGGAAACACACCTGGTCCTCACGTATGAGTTCGTGTTCGTAACGTTTGTCGTAACACTTGGGAGACGGTGGTGCTGTAGAGTGCTGTTGTGACAGAAGGAGTAAAGTAGCAGGACGAGGGGTCGGTGGGATGAGCATGCTCGCTTCGCCATCAGCCACCGCCCTGCGTGGGCGCTGGCTCCTCCATGCTCGCGCGGCATGGTTTATCATCGCCACGCTGGCGCTGGGCCTGTTCGTCGCTTCTATCCCTAGCTACGTTTTCTACGTTCTCGAACTCGGCCAAGGTGATTGTATGGGGTCTCCTGTCGATGCTCCTGCGGCGTTGGTATTCGCGCTCAATCTACTTGGTGTGCTGGCATCCATCATGGCGGTCCTGGTTTGCCTGAGCCTCGCCGTCGTGCTCTTCCGGCGCAGATCAGACGACTGGATGGTCATATTTATCTCATCGTACCTTCTTGTATACGGGACAGTGCTGGCTGGCCCTTTGGAGAGAGCGGAAGTCTTCTACCCTGGATGGCCCTCATTAGCGATAGATGTGTTTCAACCATTGTTCTTCACTACCCCAACCATAGCACTCTTCGTTCTCTTTCCCGACGGTGGGTTTGTCCCCCGCTGGACATGATGGCTGATCCTCTTCTCGATCCCATTGAGCATGGCGACGATCTACCAGCCACCCGCCTACTCGTGGGCTCTTGTCGGCATAATCATGATCGGCGCGGTGTATGCGCAGATCTATCGCTACCGGCACGTCTCCACATCCACCGAGCGACAACAAACCAAATGGGTGCTCTTTGGCATCCTCTTGTGGCTGCTGCTGATGGGGATACTCAGCGTGCCTTACAGTATCGAGTTGAGCCTTCCATCTGGTAGCCCTCTCCCCTGGTGGACTCTCGTTACTTCAGCTGGCTGGAACCTCACGTTGACCATAGTGCCGCTGTCGTTAAGCATCGCTATCCTTCGCTACCGTCTCTACGACATATAAATCGTCATCAACCGCACCCTCGTCTACGGCTCGCTGACCGTGATGCTGGGACTAGTGTATTTAGGGAGCGTTGCCTCGTTGCAGTACGCCTCCCGCGTCCTGACTGGTCATGAGGAACAGCAGCAACTCGTAATCGTTGTCTCCACCCTGGCGATAGCCGCCTTGTTCAATCCCCTGAGGCGCCGCATCCAGTCATTTATCGATCGCCGCTTCTACCGCAGGAAGTACGACGCTAGAAAGTCTCTCGAAGCGTTCTCGGCCAGGCTCAGGGACGAGACGGACCTGGAGGCGCTAAACAACGAACTGGTAGGAGTGGTCAGGGAGACGATGCAACCTGAGCACGTCTCCTTGTGGCTGCGTCCCGAGACGACCACCAGGGACCGGCAGGCACACTAGCAGCCCCCAGACCTCTGCGGGCCGAATAAAAGATCTCGTAGTGTAGGAAAGAGTGGGTCGCGGGGTTTGTGGCTGAGTTTATCGGGAAGATGGTAGAAAGTGGAAGTGTTGGCTGCGATCCCGACATTCATTGAGACTCTTGCTGATTCAAGGGGCGCATGTCCCCGGCTGAGGCGGCAGTGACGAAAGGGAGCGCGACGAGCGGCAGGTCTGCGCGCCGCTACGCTGTGCTCTCCATAGCGGCTGCGGCAACGACTATTGGGCTCAAACTCGGGGCCTATTATCTTACGGGGTCCGTCGGTCTCTTTTCCGACGCGGCCGAGTCTGTGGTCAACCTCGTCGCCGCGGTGGCGGCGCTGTGGGCGCTGACCTTCGCGGTACGTCCGCCGGACGAGGAGCACGCCTTCGGCCACAGCAAGGCGGAGTACTTCTCTAGCGGGTTGGAGAGCGCCCTGATAATAATCGCTGCGGCCTGGATCGGGGTTACGGCGTGGGACCGGCTGATAGACCCGCAACCACTTCAGAACGTGGGGCTTGGCCTCTCCATCACGCTCGGCGCTGCGGCGCTAAACGGGGTCGTCGCGCTCGTGCTCCTCCGGGCGGGACGGAGGTTGCGTTCGATCACGCTCAGGGCCGACGCGCAGCACCTGCTCACGGACGTATGGACCTCGGTGGGCGTTGTGCTCGGCGTCGTGATGGTGCAGCTCACAGGGTGGCTCGTGCTCGACCCTCTGATCGGGCTCGCCGTCGCCGCGAACATCGTCTGGACAGGCTTCCGGCTGCTGCGTGACACCGCGGAAGGAGTGCTGGATCGGGCCCTGCCTCCGGAAGACCAGGCAGTTATCATCAGAATCTTGTCCCGTTACGAAAGACAAGGGATCCGGGTCCACGCCGTGCGCACGCGGGCGGCCGGACAACGCCGCTTCGTCTCGATGCACGTGCTCGTGCCTGGCCTTTGGACCGTGCAGCAGGGCCACGACCTCTCCGAGAAGATAGAAGGAGAAGTCGCCGAGGCGTTGCCCCAGAGCACCTTCTTCATTCACATAGAGCCCTCAGAAGACCCTGCGTCTTTCGAAGATCAAAGCCTGGATAGGGAGCGCCGGGACGGAGAGGCATGATAAGAGGGACGGACCGGGTAGGTCCGTCCCTCGCAGGCCACCGTCGGTTTTCTAGCTACACTTCGAGTAACCGCAGGAGTGGCAGACGACGCAGCCCTCCTGGCGAGTCAGGCCGCTGCCGCAGTCTGGGCAGGCCCCGATGATCGGGAGCTCGCGGGTGTCGGGCAGGCTGTCCTCGATCAGGTAGTTCTCGGACATGGCCCTCGCCACACCGTCGGGGACGGAGAGGACAGCGTTCGGTCCTACGCCCGCGGGGTGGCCATCCTGGATGCCGCGGAGCTGGTGGACCACCTCGGCGGGAGAGGCGCCGTGGGTAAGGGCCATCGTGATCATACGCCCGAGGGCATCCGAGAACGCGGCGGCCGTGCCGCCCGGCTTGCCCAGGATGACAAAGCACTCCCTCGGCCCGAACTCGTCCTCGTTCATCGTTACATACATCGAGCCGTGTCCGGTACGTATCTTCTTGGTCACTCCGGTCAAGGTGCGCGGCCTTCCGTTGCGCGCCTCGGCGAGCGAGGAGAAGGTCTGCGGCTGGGCTTCCGCGCCCGCCGGGGGGGTAACGGGGGGCGCCGTCGGCGCCTCGGGGGAGGCCGGCGTCATGGTTGGTTTCTCCCCGCCCGTCTTGCCCGTGGACAGGACCTGGGCGTCACGCGAGCCGTCGCGGTAGACCGCTATCCCCTTGCAGTTCAGGGCGTAGGCCTGGCGGTAGGCGTCTTCGACGTCCTCGGGTGTTGCGTCGTTGGGCAGGTTGATGGTCTTACTGATACCCATCGAGGTGTACTTCTGGAAAGCTGCCTGCATCCTGACGTGCCACTCGCTGGAGATGTCGTGCGAGGTGACCCACACGCTGCGCACGTCGTCAGGGACCTCTTCGACGTCGCGCACGGAGCCGTGCTCCGCGACCTTCTTCATCAGCTCCTCGGAGTAGAAGCCGCGTTCTTTGGCGAGCTTTACGAACTCGGGGTTGACGTCGGGCATCTCCATGTCGGCCTGACGGCGCATGAAGGCCACGGCGAAGAGCGGCTCGATGCCACCAGAGCAGCCGGCGATCATGGAGATCGTTCCGGTCGGGGCTATCGTGGTGACGGTCGCGTTGCGGACCAGGTCTCCCCGGGCCTGGTGGCGCGAACCCTCGTAATTGGGCATAACGCCGCGCTCCTCGGCGAGGGCCCTGCTCTCCTCCCAGGCCTCGTCGTCCACGAACTTCATTATTCTCTCGGCGAAGGCGAGGCCCTCTTCCGAGTCGTAGGTGATGCCGAGCTTTATAAGGAGGTCAGCGAAGCCCATGACCCCGAGCCCGATACGTCGGTTCCCCCGGCTCATCTCGTCGATCTCGTCCAGAGGGTAGTTGTTCTGCTCGATTACGTTGTCCAGAAAGCGGATCGCGGTGTGTACCGTCTCCCTCAAGTCGTCCCAGTCGACGTCTCCCGTATCCTCGCGGTAGAAGCGCTCCAGGTTGATCGAACCGAGGTTGCACGAGTCATACGGCGGCAGGTGCGCCTCCGAACAAGGGTTCGTAGACTCTATCGGGAACTGCGGCGTCGGGTTGTCGTCGTTGATCTTGTCTATAAACACAACGCCTGGCTCGCCGTTGAGCCACGCCCCCTCGACGATCTTCCTGAACAGGTCCCTGGCCCGAACGGTCTTCATGACCTCGCCGTCGCGGGGGTTGGCCAACTCGAAGTCGGTATCACCCTCGACGGCCTTCATGAACCCGTCGGTTATGGCGACAGAGATGTTGAAGTTGTTGATCTGGTCATTGTCCCTCTTGCAGTCGATGAACTCCTCTATGTCGGGGTGGTCAACCCTGAGGATGCCCATGTTCGCCCCTCGCCTGGTTCCGCCCTGCTTGATCTTGTCCGTCGAAGCGTCGTATATGGCCATGAACGAGACTGGACCGGAAGAAACGCCCATCGTGGACTTCACCAGGTCGTTCTTCGGACGCAAACGAGAGAAGCCGAAGCCCGTGCCGCCGCCACTCTTGTGGATGACGGCCTGGTGCTTGAGGGTGTCGTAGATGCCGTCTATGGAGTCCTCGACGGGCAACACAAAGCACGCACTGAGCTGCTGCAGCTCCCTGCCAGCGTTCATAAGGGTCGGCGAGTTCGGCATGAACCTCCGGCTGAGCATGATCTGGAGGAACCTCTCTCTCGACTCCTCGTAGAGCCTCTGGGCCTCCTCGCGGGCTGATCCATCGCTACCCTTAAAGCGGAACTCGCCCTCAGCGATGTTCGACGCAACCCGCAAGAACATCTCGATGGGCTCCTCTATAGCCTCGCCCTTCTCGTTCTTTTTCAGGTAGCGCTTCCCCAAAACGGCGCGCGCGTTCTCGGTGAGATCTATGTCTGCCAGCCTGTTACGGTCTACCTCCATACCCATCCTTCCCATTTTACCGCTCGTTGCTCTTATTCCATCACCGGATTCGCCCGCTTTACCCTCCGATTGCGGGCGCTCTGGTCCCTACCTGCCGTTGCCCATCCCCGAGCCGGCGAGACGCACGAGCTCGGTGCGGAACTGGTCCACGTCCGTGTACTGCCTGTACACGGAGGCGAACCTCAGATAAGCCACCATGTCCATCCTCCTGAGCCGCAAAAGCACCATGTCCCCGAGACGCCTCGAGGTGACCTCGTGCCGCCGCCGCTCGCGGAGCTCGGCCTCGATCTCATCGACTATGAGATCGACCTGCTCGTCTGTGACCTGCTGCTTGGCACAAGCCTTCGTCATCCCTGACCTCAACTTCTCCCGGTCGAATGGCTCCTTGCCCCCATCGCGCTTGATCACCATTAGCCTCAAAGGCTCGCGCCGCTCATAAGTGGTGAACCTCTTCCCGCACGAGGGCGATAGACACTCTCGCCGCCTGCGAACAGCGTCCTTCGTCTCAGAAAGTCGCGAATCTATCACCTTCGTGTCCTCGAAATCACAGTAGGGACACTGCATCTCATAACCCCCATCACTCCAACACCACATCTGGTACCGTGAAAACCTAGCACACTATATTTTCGAGATGCAATACCCCTGGAATTTACCTTAACTTAAGGTTAAATTGACACTAAACGCTCGAATGCCCCTTCGCTAGCGGAATACGCGCCTCGCGTTCCTACCACAGATTTTTTCAAAGAATTTTTCAGAACTACGCAATTACCGGGAATGTGCCGCAAATGACGCACCGTTATGTTCAGGTCCACTGATTTCCTTATAGTACTCGTTGAGCCTAAGACTACTACATCAAGAACTATTTACCTCAGGTTTAAGTACATTGTATAGTACGTTATCGACCCTACAGAAGAGGGGTTTCGGGGGTCTTTCCGGGTCTCTGGCGACGATACAGGAAGAAATCGCGGAGCAGTGCGGCGGCTCTTTCTTCGAGAAGGCCGCCTTCAACGATGAGGGTATGATTGAGGCGGGAGTCGGCGGGCGTGTTGTGGAGGGTACCGGCGTATCCGGCTTTGGGATCCGGGGCAGCGTAGACCAGACGAGAGAGACGGCTTGCGTGGGCGGCGCCGGCGCACATGGGGCATGGTTCTAGGGTGGCGTAGAGGGTGCAGCCTGTCAGTCGCCAGCCGCCTGTGACGGCGGATGCCTGACGGATCGCGAGGAGCTCTGCGTGGGCGGTGGGATCCCCTGTGGCCTCGCGCTCGTTGGCTGCGACGGCCAGGATCTCCCCTCCCCTGGCGACGACGGCCCCGACGGGAACCTCACCCTTCTCGGCAGCATCCTCAGCCGCGAGTATGGCGCGGCGCATCATGGCGAGGTCGGTCTCCGAAGGATCGTGTGTCAGTGGCTCCGGCACGAGGCCAATGATAGCAGCCTGTCCTTCGATGATGTCGCTCAGGATGGAGCCAGGTTGGGATCACAACCCTGTCTTCGCCAGTTCGCCCCCGATACGGGCTCGGATCTCATCCCGCACGTTCCGAAACGTCCGCAGCGCTCTTCGTAGCCACCGGCGGCCGTCGAAGGGTCAGGGAAGGACCAGTGCAGGCGCTCTCTTGCTCCTGGGAAGATCGGGCAGGCCTCGTTCGCGTCGTTGCAGACGGTGATCACGAGATCCAGGGGTTCTCCGAGGTAGCGCTCCAGTGTCTCCGACTCCTGGGCGGAGATGTCCACCCCTATTTCGGCCACGAGCGAGATAGCCTCAGGCCTGACACGCGTGGCCTCAGTGCCCGCGCTGAACACGTCGAAACGGTCTCCAGCCATACCCCTCAACAATCCCTCGGCCATCTGTGAGCGGGCCGAGTTGTGGGTTCACAGGAACAGGACATGCATCCTGTCTCCTGCACGCCAGTCAACCATCTTTGCCTGGGCTGCTATCCAGATGGGCCGCGGTCTCGGCGAGGAGTTGCCCTGCGGTCGTCCGGTCGAGTGAGTAGAAGCTCCACTTGCCACGTCGCTCTTCATGCACCAATCCGGCCTCTCTGAGCTTGCCGAGATGATAGGAAACCTTCGACTGACCCACGTCGAAATACCTCTCGAACTCGCAGACGCAGATACCGGCGTCCTGATGATCCTTAACCGGAACGCCGCAGTCAGGAAGCTCGCAACACCCACGTCCTTCGGCGAGCATCCCAAGCATCCTCACCCGGATCGGGTCGGAGAGCGCCCGGCCCACAGCTGCGAGCCGTCCCGCGCGCTCCTCCACGCCGATATCTATGGTCCCTAATACGGGTGCACTACCCTCCTGGAGAACTGGTAGTTGCCGTCGCGTCACAGTTACCGTGCCTCCGGTTTGCGGGCCCTGATAAAGGCACTGGCCGCAGGGACCTCACGCAGAGCCTCGGCGTCTCCGCCGGAGAGCCCTGCTATCTGCTTGGGGGGATATGTGTGGGTTACCTCCACCGCGACCGCCTCGAACCCGGCCTCTGAGAGCAGCGCTTCGTACTCGCGCTTCTCCAGCGCTCCTGAGACGCACCCCGACCACAGCTCGACGTTCCGCGCTACACCAGAGGCCAACTTGTTCTTCTCACCGAGGAACACCACGTCGGAGACGGCGAACCGACCTCCCGGCTTGAGAACCCTGAAGGCCTCACCTATCACCCGCTCCTTCTCTGTAGAGAGGTTGATCACGCAGTTGCTGATAACGACGTCGACCTGCCCGTCGGGAAGGGGCACGTCCTCGATCTCACCCTTCAAAAACTCTGCGTTCTCCACGCCAGCCTCAGCCTGGTTCCTCCGGGCAAGCTCGAGCATCTCCTCAGTCATGTCGAGACCGTAAGCTCTCCCTCCGGGAGCGACCCGCTTCGCCGAGAGCAATTCGTCTATCCCACCGCCGCTGCCAAGGTCAAGTACGACCTCACCAGGCGAGAGCGTCGCCAGCGCTACCGGGTTCCCACACCCCAACGACGCATCGGCAGCGAGCTGCGGCAACTCGCCCCTCTCAGCCTCGGAGTAGCTCCCACAGCACATATCCACCCCGAGCGCTGCCCGCTCCCCTGACTCCACACCCCCGCAACAGGAGGCACCGCCCCCGCAACACGAACCGCTATCCTCAGCTTCCCCAAGTACGCTCCTCGCCGCCCCGGCGTACCTGTCCCGTACTCTTTGCTTTAGACCTTCATCCATAATCACTCCTCATATCAAGAAATTTTGATCCAAATATAGATCAAAGAACGTCGATACGTCAAGGATCGGCCAGGAGCCTTCAGCGCAGTAGCGACGCTCCAGACGCCGAATCCCACTGAACTCGAAACCCGAGCACCCCACCAGAATCTCGAATACCTAGGCATAAATCTGTAATAGAAGTTTATACTCAACTTGAAGTATACGTTTATACTATAGGCTGATCCAAGTTCGCGTTCTTCTGTGCTAAATGTGCTGCAAATCAACCTGTTTTAATCTGCAGCATGAACCGTGAGTTTAATGTTGTGAGGATGCCGGGCTGAATTCTGTACCGCCGTTGACGTTTGCCCACTGGCGGGCTGAGAGGCCCCAGAGGGCTATAAAGCCTGCTGCTGCGGCCTCGTCGAAGGTGCTGTTAGGATCGTAGGTGGCAAGGTCTTCGCTGTAGAGTGCGTTTGGGGCTTTGCGGCCCACGATGGTGCTGTTGCCCTTGTAGAGCTTGAGGCGGACGGTACCTGTTACGGTCTTCTGGGTCTCTGCGACGAATGCGTCAAGGGCGGATTTGAGGGGGGTGAACCACAGGCCTTCGTAGGCAAGTTCTGCGTAGCGCTGTTCGACGGTCGTCTTGAATCGGAGAACGTCTCTCGTGAGGGTCAGGGTCTCGAGTTCGCGGTGGGCGGCTAAAATGGCGAGGGCTGCGGGGGCTTCGTAGATCTCGCGGCTCTTTATTCCGACCAGGCGGTCCTCGACCATGTCGATGCGGCCCACGGCGTTTGCGCCGGCGAGGGCGCCAAGCTCGGATATGAGATCCACAAGCGGCAGCTCCTCTCCGTCGAGCGTCGTTGGCAGCCCTCTTTCGAAGCCGATCTCGACGTACTGCGGCTCATCAGGGGCGTTTTCGGGGGACGTCGTGAGCGCGAAGACGTCCTCGGTGGGTTCGTAGTCGGGGTCTTCCAGGGGCCCAGCCTCGATAGAGCGGCCCCAGAGGTTTTCGTCAACGCTATAGGGGGATTCTTTCGTCGTGGGGACGGGGATGCAATGCTCCTCGGCGTAGACCATCTCTTCGGGGCGGCTCATGTTCCAGTCGCGGACGGGGGCAACGACGGTCAAGTCTGGAGCGATGGAGGCTGTTGTCACGTCGAAGCGGACCTGATCGTTACCCTTCCCTGTCGAGCCGTGCGCGATGTGCGTCGCCCCAACCTCCCGCGCGGCCTCGACTAGCTTCTTCGCTATGAGTGGGCGCCCGAGGGCCGTGAAGAGCGGGTACTTCCCGCCGTATAGCGCGTTCGCCTTTATCGCAGGGGCGACGTACTCTCTAGCGAACTCCGCCCTCGCGTCCCGCACGAAAGCGTCTGTGGCGCCTATCTCCAGCGCCTTCGTCTTTACGTCCTCCGAGGGCTCTCCCTGGCCGAGGTCCAGGTAAAGCGTGTAGGTCTCTGCCCCCTGCTGCTCGAGCCACTTGACGCAGACCGAGGTGTCAAGGCCACCCGAGTAGGCGAGTACGACCTTCTTTCCTTCCAACATGATTCCTCCTGAAACGTATCTATGGCGTCAGACGGTGATTGGTTCTTCTAGCACCGTCAGGGCGAGTTCGGGTTCAGGCGCAGTGGCGTCCGTAAACTCCGAGGGTCCGGCCCTCAACTACTCGAGGTTGCCGGCGGGCCGCGTCTTCGCCCGGCAGACGTCGGCGATGAGGTTCGCCACCTCTGTGGCCGCGGCTGCATCTGGGGCTATGGCGAGCACGGTATCCTGGCCCGCGATGGTGCCGAGCACTTTGAGCCCCTTCACCCTGTCGAGGACGCTGGAGACGGCACCGGCGGTCCCGTCGCGGGTGTGGATGACGACCTGGTTCTGCGCTGGCACGAGGCCGAGGACGAAACTGGGTAGGACTTCGATGCCTGCGGAACCGGGATCGTGCGGCAGCGCCAGGTAGCGGCTACCGACCTTGAGGACGCCCAGCTCGGCGAGGTCGCGGCTCACGGTCGCCTGCGCGACCTCGACCCCCTCGTCTGCGAGTGCGCCGACGACATCCTGCTGGGTGCCGAGGTCGCGCTCCGAGATCAAACGCAGTATCAGGTCCTGCCTCATAGTCTTGTCCACGTGCGTGCTCGTCGCTCCCAAAACAGTCCTCCTAGGTAAGATACTCGAGCCCGAGGTACTCCTCGTAGCCAAGCGCCAGGTTCATGTTCTGTACCGCCGCTCCCGAGGCGCCCTTGAGCAGGTTGTCGACCGCCGAGAAGAGCAACAACTTCTCTGCCCGGCCATCTACCGCAACCGAGAGCCTGCACCTGTTGGTGTTAGCCACGTGCGCGACGTGTGGGTACTCCTCCCGCGCCTCGACGAAAGCCCAGCCCTCATAGTCCTCCGCGTACCAGCCGAAGACCTCCTCCGCCTCAGGCACGTCCTCGACGTCGACCACAATGGTTTCGAGTTCTCCACGCGTTATGGGGATGAGGTGCGGTACGAACGTCACCTCGGGCACCTCTCCCACACGCCGCAGAATCGTCTCGATCTCAGGCGTGTGCCTGTGCCGTGGCGCCCCATAGGCGCTCGCACTCTCGTTCACGCTGACGAAGTGCGTCTTTACGCTCGGCCTCACCCCGGCCCCGCTAACCCCGGAAAGAGCGTTGATGGTAACGGAGCGTATCCCCGCCCCCATACGCTTCACGACGGGAGCAAGAGCCAGAATAGCCGCCGTCGGATAGCAACCCGGGTTGGCGACGAGCCGCCCCTCGGGTGCCCCGAAGACCTCGGGCAACCCGTAGTGCGCCTCAGCGAGAAGCCCGGGCGCGGGATGCTCCCCGTACCACTCCACGTATAGCTCCTCGTGGGGCAGCCGGAAGTCCGCAGAGAGGTCTATCACCAAGTGAGTCCCCGACCTCAGCAACTCCTTTACCGCGCCGGCGCTCTCGCCGTGCCCGTAGGCCACGAAGGCTACGTCGAGGTCAGAGGCCTCGATCTCCTCCGGCGCCACATAGGCTTCATCGACGGCGAGCTGCGGGTAGACCTCCCTGATTCCTCGCCCCACGTACCCGCGCGACGCAACACTCATCGCCCCAACCTCGGGATGCCTGGCGAGCAGCCGCACGAGCTCGATCCCCGCGTACCCACTCCCTCCATAGACGCCGACCTTCAGTCCCATGCTGTCCATTGTAGAACTTCCGGATATTTATTCAAGTTTCTGCATAAACTGGTTGACGTCCTCGCACGTGGATGCGACAATACGCCCCCGTGCTGAATAAAGATTCAATAATCAGAATAAAGTCTCTCTCAGGTGGCGTAGCTGCTGCGGCTGGCTTTATGGGGGCTGGGGTTGCTTGTGGGGTACGTGACGCTGGGAGGCGGGATCTCGGTCTTCTCTTCTCCGAGCTTCCGTGCGAGACGGCGGCCGTGTTCACCCGCAACGCCGTCAAGGGCGCGCCGCTCGTTGTGACGCGAGAGGCTGTGGAGACCGGTGGCGTGCGGGCGGTCGTGGCCAACAGCGGCAACGCCAACGCGGCGACCGGCGGGCGGGGCATCGAGGACGCCCGCGCGATGCAAGCGCTCGCGGCTGAGACGCTCGGGATAAGAGCCGGAGAGGTCGCGGTAGCTTCGACCGGTGTCATCGGCGTCCACTTGCCGATGGACAGGATCTCATCCGGCATAAGGGCGGCGTCAGGCAAGCTGGATGAGGGCGGCGAGGGCTTCGCCGAGTCCATACTCACCACAGATACTCGTGCAAAGGAGGCGGTAGCACGGGTCGAGATCGGGGGTAGGACCATCACGGTCGGGGGGACGGCCAAGGGGAGCGGTATGATCCACCCGAACATGGGCACAATGCTCGCCTTTCTGGCCACGGACGCCGTCGTCGAGAAGGACTGTCTGAAGGGGACTCTGAGCCGGGTCACGGTCCGCACCTTCAACCGTGTTACCGTGGACGGCGACACCTCCCCGAGCGACATGGCCCTCCTCATGGCGAACGGCGCCGCGGGTAATGAGCCGCTTACCCTCGACTCGCCGGATTATCCGATCTTCGTGGAGGCTATAGAGGACGTGGCGCAGACGTTGGCCAGGGAGATCGCACGCGACGGCGAGGGGGCGACCAGGCTCGTCGAGGTCGCTGTCGAGGGCGCGGCGAGCGAAGAATCCGCGGCGGCGCTGGCGAAGAGCGTCGTGGGGAGCAACCTGGTCAAGGCCGCGGTCTTCGGCGAGGACGCCAATTGGGGAAGGGTGCTTACGGCGATGGGTTACTCAGGGGAGCTTTTTGATCCTGAAGAAGTCGAGCTCTGGTTCGGTCCTATCAAGGTCTTCTCAGGCGGACAGCCCGTGCCGCACGAGGAGGCCGAGGCCAACGCGACGCTGGCCGCAGGCCAAGTGAAGATCACAGTCCAGTTGGGCGAAGGCGACGCTTCGGCTACGGCCTGGGGCTGCGACCTGAGTTATGAGTACGTCAGGATCAACGGGAGCTACAGGACGTGAGGCCCGTGGTGATCAAAGTCGGCGGCGGCACGCTCGCCGGCGGGGCGCTGGAGGACCTGCCTGACCTCCTTTCGGCCGGCTACAGAGTCGCCATTGTCCACGGAGGCGGCCTCCAGCTCACCAGGATGCTGGACGCCCTCCATATTCCCACGCGGTTTCATGCGGGGCTCAGGGTGACGGACGAGGAGACTATCGAGGTGGCCGAGAACGTGTTCGCTGGGGGCGTGAACAAAGGCCTCGTGCGCGGGCTGGGAGATCTCGGGGTGCAGGCCGCGGGCATCTCGGGGACCGACGGGCCAACGCTACTGGTCGAGCCGGTTCCGGATCTGGGCCGGGTCGGCAACGTCGTGCGGGTTGGGTCGCGGCTCATCGAGGCCCTCTGGGCCGGAGGGTTCGTCCCCGTGGTCGCGCCGCTCGGGCTAGGTCCTGAAGGCGCGTACAACGTCAACGCCGACTCGGCCGCGGCGGCGCTCGCCGTTGGGCTTGGGGCCGGTTACCTGTTCGTACTCACCGACGTTGACGGGCTGCTGGAGGAGGGCGAGACGGTGGAGACGCTCGCCCCGGATGGGTGCGAGGCCTACGTCGACCGCGGGCTCGCGGCGGGCGGGATGGTGCCCAAGCTGCGGGCCGCGGCCGAGGCCGCACGCGGCGGGGTGGAGGCCAGGATCCTCAACGGCAACAGGAAAGGTGCGCTCGAGGCGGCTGTCGCTGGCGAGCGGGTTGGAACCCTCATATCCGAAGGAGTCGCGGCATGCAAGCAGTGATGGAGACCTACAAACGTCTGGGGATAGCCCCAACGGGGGGCGAGGGAAGCTGGCTCTTCGATAGAGAGGGCCACCGTTACCTGGATTTTATAGGCGGGATCGCCACGAACTCCCTGGGGCACGGCCACCCGGCGCTCGTCGGGGCCATACAGGAGCAGGCCGGGAAGCTTATCCACTGCTCCAACCTATATGAGATCCCACTTCAGGCCGAGGTGGCGGAGATGCTCTCCGGTGCGACGGACTTCGACAGGGTCTTCTTCTGCAACTCAGGGGCAGAGAGCGTAGAGGCGGCGATCAAACTCTCGCGCAAGTACGCCCACGATACCTACGGTCCCAACAAGCACGAGATCCTGACGTTCTCGAAATCTTTTCACGGCCGCACCTACGGCGGCCTCACCGCCACGGCCCAGCCCGCGCTACAGGACGGCTTCGGCCCGATGCTGCCAGGGATAGTTTACGCCCCCTTCGGAGATCTCGAAGCCGCAGGGGCGCTGGTTGGTCCGCAGACCGCGGCCGTGCTCGTCGAGCCGATCCAGGGTGAGGGCGGCATAAACGAGCCACCGAAGGGCTTTCTCGAAGGGCTGCGCGGGCTTTGCGACGAGCACGGTGCGCTCCTCATCTTCGACGAGGTCCAGACCGGCGCGGGACGCACGGGACATCTGTATGCCTACCAGGGGACGGACATCGTCCCCGACGTGCTCACCAGCGCCAAGGGTCTGGGTGGCGGCTTCCCCGTCGGGGCGATGCTCTCGAAAGAGAAGTACGCTGCGCTCGGGCCGGGAAACCACGGCTCGACCTTCGGGGGCAACCCCCTGGCGATGGCCGCAGTAAAGGCGGTGCTGGGCGTGGTGAATGACCCTGCCTTCCTCCGAGAGGTGCGGTTCAAAGGCACCGTGTTGAAGAACGCGCTGCAGAAGTTGGCCACGAGGATGCCTGACGCGGAGGTACGTGGCGAAGGACTCCTGCTCGGGCTCGACCTCGGCGACGCCGGCCTTGCCCGGGAGGTCTTCGAGCACTGTCTGGCCCAGGGCGTCCTCGTCAACCTGGTGGGCGGTACGACCATCCGCATAGCGCCGCCGCTCACCGTAAGCAGAACGGAGGTACGGGCTGCGCTCGATACCTTTCGAGGCGGCGTTTACCAGGCTGTAGAGGAGACAGTACCCGAGGCGGCGGTAGCGTGAGCGTGGTGATCCCTGACCTCCAGAATGCTGCGCCACCCCCATCCCCCATATCGGGCCGCGACTGCCTGACGCTCGGAGAGTTCACCCCCAGGGAATTGTCCCTGATCCTGGACGAGGCCGTTCGCAGAAAGGCGCTGCAGAGGAGCCGCATCCCCTACAGGCCCCTGCGCGGACGTACGCTCGCGATGGTCTTCCAAAAGCCATCTAACAGGACCCGTGTCTCCTTCGAGGTCGGGATGTACCAGCTCGGCGGCCACGCGCTCCACTTGAGCCCAGAGGAGATCCAGATCGGCAAACGCGAGACGCCCTCCGACACAGGCCGCGTCCTTGCCCGCTACATCGACGCCATCATGGTCCGCACCTTCGACCACGGGGACCTGGAGGAGCTCGCCGGCGCAGCCGACGTCCCCGTAGTAAACGGCCTCTCGGACACCCACCACCCGTGCCAGGCCCTCGCCGACCTCATGACCGTGCGCGAGGAGTTCGGTTCGGTCGAAGGCGCCAGGATCTCCTACGTCGGCGACGGCAACAACGTGGCCCACTCCCTCGCCATAGCCTGCGCCCTGAGCGGCGCAGAACTCACTATCGCCCACCCCGAAGGACACGGTCCGGAAAGAGAGATAGTGGAGCTGGCAGGATCTCTGGGCGCTGCCCCGCACCTTACCAAAGACCCCAGCGAGGCCGTCAGGGGCGCCAGGGTGGTCTACACCGACGTATGGGCCAGTATGGGACAGGAGACCGAGGCCGAGGAGCGCAAGGAGACGTTCGCCCCCTACC
>DASQWQ010000038.1:0-25610 GCA_035640175.1 Rubrobacter sp.
CCGCGCTGCCCGATCTTCTCGACGTCCTGGTTCAGTATTACCTGCACGGCTCCTACCTCCCCACCACGTAGGGCAGCAGCGCCATCTCACGGGCGCGTTTTATCGCCGAGGCGGCCTCCCGCTGGTGCTGCGGACACAGGCTTGTAACCCTGCGGGCCCTGACCTTGCCGCGGTCGGAGATGAATCGCCGCAACATGTTGTAGTCCTTGTAGTCGACGTAAGCGACGTTCTCCTTGCAGAACACGCAAGGCTTACTCTTTATCGGTCGCCCCCCGCGGGGCGGTCCGTTCCTTCTCCTACCCATTCTTTACCTCCGTAGCGATCAAGCCGTAACTTCGGTGGGCTCAGGGAGCGGCTTGTGCGCGTAGCTAGGCGGGAGCTTCACGACCATGTGCCTGAGCACATCGTCGGAGACGCGCAGGATGCGCTTCAACTCGACGAGGGTGCGCTCGCCGGCAGTGAACTCCATGACCACGTAAAAACCGTCCGTGCGGTGGTCTATCTCGTAGGCCAGCTTGCGCCGGCCCCAGTGGTTCGGCTCCCCGGCCTCGCCGCCTGTGCGCTCGATGATCGTACGAAAACGCCCGACGGTGTTCTCGACTTGCTCCTCGTCGAGCTCGGGGATCACTATGAGCATGGCTTCGTAAGTGCCGATGTTGGCCTCCTCCGGTCTAGTGTCGGCTTCCCCGGGGGCGACAGTGGGGAAGCAGGGGCTCTATAGATTGTCAGGATAGTGTAACAGTGGGATCGAACTGTTACAAATGACGTTACGGGAGCCTCAAGCCAGGCTGGGGATATACTCTGCACGTGGAGAACGGAGCCGGCATCGCCGTCGAGACTGTGGGCCTGGAGAAGGTCTATGGCGAGGGTCCGACCGCGGTGCGTGCCCTCGAGGACGTCTCCCTGGCGTTTCCCAACGGGGAGTTCGCGGCCATCATGGGCCCTTCGGGATCGGGGAAGAGCACGCTCTTGCACATCCTCGGCGCCCTGGACAAGCCCACGTCGGGGCGCGTGGTCGTCGGGGGGACGGAGCTCTCGGGGCTCTCGGACAAGAAGCTAACGCTCCTCAGGAGGGAGCGGATGGGCTTCGTGTTCCAGTTCTTCAACCTCATCCCAACGCTCTCGGCCGAGGAGAACGTGCTCTTGCCCGTGCTCATCGCCGGCAAGAGACCGGGCACGTACAGCAAGAGGCTCGACGAGCTCCTGGATCTCGTGAAGCTCACGGGGCGGAGGACGCATAGGCCGGACGAGCTCTCCGGTGGCGAGCAACAGCGGGTCGCCATAGCGCGCGCCCTGATCAAATTCCCCGACATCATCCTGGCCGACGAGCCGACGGGGAACCTCGATTCGAAGACCGGCGCCGGGGTGCTCGATCTCCTGAGAGAATCGGCGGCCCGCTTCGAGCAGACCATACTCATGGTCACCCACGACCCGCGCGCCGCCGCCACGGCCGGCCGCGCCGTCTTCCTCTCGGACGGACGCGTGGTCGACGAGGCCATAGACCCCGACCAGGACGAGATCCTGGAACGCATCAGGACACTGGAGTCGGGCGGATAACGCAATGTCCGGCTACCGGTTACGGCAGATGGAAGACGAAGAGGCCGTAGAGATCTCCGGCTGGCATTACGAACCTCCCTACGACTTCTACGACGCGACGAGCGACCCGGACGATCTCGAAGAGCTACTCGACCCGAAGCGCAGGAAGGATGCCTACTTCTCGGTCTTCGACGAAGGCGGAGTCCTCGTTGGCTTCTTCCAGTTCGAGAGAGAAGGCACGACGGTCGACATCGGGCTCGGTATGAGGCCGGATCTCACCGGAAAAGGACTCGGGATCTGGTATCTCCTCGCCGGTCTGGAGTTCGCCAGAGGGCGTTTCTCGCCGGACGGCTTCACGCTCTCCGTGGCGACGTTCAACGAGCGTGCGATACGGGTCTACGAACGTGTAGGGTTCAGGAGAAACACTGTGTACAAGCACAACACCAACAGCGGCGAGTATCTCTTCCTGTCGATGGCCAGGGAAGCGTGAAACTCAGGCGCTTCTCCGGGCTGAGCTTCCGGAACCTGCGCGCCAGGGTGCAACGAACCCTGCTCACGGCCGTCGGCATCGTGCTCGGGGTGGGTATCGTGTTCGGCGTACTCACCCTCTCGAACACCATGTCAGGCACTTTCCAGGAGCTTTTTACCAGGGCCTACGGGTCGGCCGACCTCACCGTTACGGCGGCTGGCGGCAGCGGCGGATTCGACCAGAAGGCGGTCGAAGAGGTGCGCGGCTACGAGGGGGTGGAGTCGGCCGCGCCGCGCTATTCGCTCTCTTCCTCACTCATCCTCGACAAAGAGCAGAAAAACGGTCTGCCGGAGGTCAGGAGCATGCGCCTCTTCGGCGTCGAGCCGCAGTCTGCAAAGCTCGCGACGGGCTTCGAACTCACCGACGGACACTTTCCACAGAGCGGCACGGAGCTCACCCTCGACGGCGGTTCTGCCAAGAGCGCAGGGCTCGGGATAGGGGAAAGGGTTACGGTAGGTACTCCGGAAGGGCCGAAGGAGTTGAGACTCGTCGGACTCTTGCGGATACCGGGTGGGTCTTTCGGCGGGCTCGCCTTCGGCATGGTGCCTTTGCCCTTCGTCCAGAACGCATTCGACAAACAAGGCCAGATCTCCGGTATCGCCGTCGAGGCTGCGGAAGGCGTCTCCGTCTCTGACCTCAAGGAGAGGCTGGACAGAGAACTCGGTGAGGGTCTGCAGGTCGAGCGTTCCGAGACGCGTACCCAGGAGATCAGCGGCCAGCTCCAGGGGTTCAAGATCGCGCTGCTTTTCTTCGCGGGGACCTCGCTCTTCGTCGGGGCCTTCCTCGTCTTCAACGCCCTCTCTATGACCATCCTGGAGCGGACGCGCGAGCTCGGGATGCTCCGCGCCCTCGGCTCGACGCGGGCGATGATCGCACGCTCCGTCATAGTGGAGGCGATGCTCCTCGGCGTGATCGGCTCGCTCCTCGGGGTGCTCTTCGGGTACGGAATGGCCAGGGGGCTCGTCTACCTCTTCGGCAGGGCTTTCCTGTTCGAGATCACCTCCCTGGTCCTCTCTCCTTTCGCCCTCGTCTCCGCCATAGTGGTCGGCATTGCCGTCACGGTCGTGGCGGCCCTCTACCCGGCCATGAAGGCGGGGAGGGTGAGTCCCGTCGAAGCCATGCGGGCCCGTTCCGCCGGGACCACAGCCGAGACCGGGCACTCGCGCTTCGTCTCGCTCCTGGCGCCGGTTTTTGGGCTCGCGCTCGCCGGCGCCGGGATACCCTGGATCTACTACCTCGCCAAGAACCTCTCGGCCAGCCTCGGAGGCCTCGTCTACGCCTCGGGGATCGTGGCGATCATCGCGGCCTTCCTTGGTATCTCCCTGGTAATCCCCGTCCTCGTGGGGCCGCTCGCGGCGCTGTTCTCTCCGGTGCTCAGGCTCCTTTTCGGGGTCGAGGGAAGGATGGCTGCGGCGAACGCGACGCGCAACAGGGGAAGGACGGCGCTAACGGCTTCGGCCCTCATGGTCGGCATCTCGCTCGTCGTAGCATTCTCGGCCCTCGGAGGGAGCCTCCTGGGTTCGATCCGGGACTACCTCGACGGCTCCCTCGGCAGCGATTACGTGGTGCAGCCCACGCAGCAGACCTCAGACGCAGGCTTCTCCGCAGAGTTGCCCGAGAAGATCGGTCGTGTACAGGGCGTTGAGAAGAAGACGAGCATCGTCTCGACCTTCCGCCGGGACGGAAAGAAGGTAGACGCCGTCTTCGGGGTGGACCAGAATTATCCAGGAATCTTCCGCGTAAACTACGCCGCCGGAGGACCGGACGCCTTCCCCAGGCTGAAGAACGGCGGCGCCCTCGTTGGCAAGCAGCTCGCCCAGGACCGCAAGCTCGAATTGGGATCCAGGATAGAGCTACTCGGTCCCAAGGGTGTAAAGAAATATAGGGTCGAAGGAATCCTAAAGAACGACATCGTAGGCGGTGGGACGGGTATCTACCTATCGAAAGAGATTCTCGCCAGCGACTTCAACGAGACCCAGAGCGAGTTCCTCGCCATAAAGGCCAGGCCAGGCTCAGACCGGGAAGCCCTGGCACGCAGGATCGAAGCTGTTCTCGAGGACTACCCACAGTTCACACTCTACTCGAACGCAGAGTGGAAGGCGCAGATAGAGAGCGACTTCAACCGCCAGTACGTCTTCTTCTACGCCATCATGGGCGTCTCCGTTGCCGTCTCCGCCTTCGGGGTCGTCAACACCCTCTCCATGAGCGTATTCGAGCGAACCCGCGAGATCGGAATCCTCAGGGCCGTAGGGACGACACGGCTCCAGATAGGGCGCCTCATCATAGACGAGGGGATCGTCATAAGCCTGATCGGCTGCCTCATCGGAGTCGCGCTCGGCTCGCTGCTAGGTTACCTCTTCGTCCAGGGCTCGGGCGCAGGAGGTTTCGAGATCGACTTCTACTACCCCAAACTACCAGCCCTGGCTGCACTGCTCTCAGGCCTCTTCATAGGTGTCTTCGCCGGCCTCCTCCCGGCCCGCTCCGCCACCCGCAAGGGCATCGTGGAGGCCGTCCAGTACGAGTAGAGACCGGATGACTCTGCGTCCGAACAGATAGAGAGGCGTCCCGCATCGCCGGAAGGAGTGTCAACAGCGATTTGCAGACGTATCGACCTCCTTGGAATCGCACATTGTGCTACAAGCGATCAGCCAAGAGCGAAAACAAAAAGCTGACAAGCTGAAATGCTGAAGTGCTGACCAGCACGGGATGCAGAAGAGTCAACCCTTCTGCATCCCGCTGAAGGTCTAGAATGAACCGGTCTTATCTCACAGGTATTCGGGAAAGGTTGCTCTATGGGCGGACGGCAGCGGGAGAAGAACAACCTCGATGACAGCGCGGTCCTGGAGTCCATAACGCGGTTCTGGAGTCCATAACTTCGCAGTGGTGGTCTTTCTCGTCTTTCGTCCCTCTGCTGACGGGTGCGCTCTGGCTGTGGCTGGCGGCGCGTGGCGGCCTGCCCGCGGGCTTGCTCGGAGCAGTGCCGGGAGCCTTGCTGTTAGGTACGGGCCTCTCCGGCCTTCTGTGGGCCGTGGAATCTAGGACGTTCCAGTACATGGCGCTTGCCTCTGCCCTCGGGGGGTCCTCTCGCTGCCCGCGATCTTTATCATCGGACCCGTGGCCGCGCTCGTGCTCGGGCTGGGCTCTGCGGCGAGCTTTCTCGCGACAGGCTACCTGGCCCTGGGGGAGCACCGCTGTCCTGCCAGCGTGCCGGCGCCCGATACGGGTCCTAATCTAGCCGCACGGGCCGCGGTCAACGAGCTGATGATGTGCGGCCTCATCCTCACGAGCTGGCCCGTCGCAGTAGGTACGGTAGCCGTCCGTGTCCAGCGCGAGGCCACGGAGGCCTACGCTCTTTTCGATGGGATGGGCTGGTTCTCGGAGCCGGCCACCTACCACAGGAACCCGCTACCCCTGGAGGAACCCGAGATCGAAACCATCGACAACAGGGGAAGGGAGATCGAGTACCTCACCTTCGATAGCCTCTACGAACCGCACGAGAACGAACCGGGGCGGGAGCGCTAGCTCTCCTACAGACGCAACCCCACCGCATGCGCCTGGATCCTGCGCCACCAGGGCGAGCAGCGCCCCTAGCTCATCTGCGTCCATAGTATAAGGATGGGCACCCTGAACAAGGGCCTCCACCGCTTTCAGCCGGAGTACCTTCACGAAGAGCTTGGGCTGAAACTGATCATGCCCGTTCTCCCCATGCACGGCCCGCGCGATATCGGCGGCCTCATAAGCGGCGAAAGGACGCTCTCCGGCGACATTATGGACACGCTGCACACCGGCGCGCAGGCTACGTGGGATCTCAGGCGGCTCGTCTGGTGGCTGCGTGAGATCGAAGACGCGCCGGCCATAGGGGCGCTGGGCCACTCTTTGGGTGGCAACGCCGTCTCACTGCTCGCCTCGCTGGAGGAGGATCTCGACTGCGTTGTAGCAGGCAACCCGGCCGTGGACCCCTCACACCTGTTCTGGGCCAACGCGCTCGCTGTCGCGACCCACTCTCTGAGCGCCGAGGGCATCCGCGAGGAGACGATCAAAGCACTGCTGCGCCCGGTCTCACCGCTCGCGCTCGAGCCCGTGGTCCCACACGAGCGGAGGGCCATCTTCGCCGGCGTCGTCGACCGGGTGGTGCCGCCGGTCCAGGCCCATAGCCTCTGGCGCCACTGGAACGAGCCGCGCATCGGCTGGTACCAGGGAGCCCACCAGCACTTTATACGCACCTCCGAAGGACGTAAAGTCCTCGAAGAGACCCTCCGTGCCGCCGAGATGCTTCCCAAGGAGACATCAGGCACTGCCTCTCAACGATAGGCGGAGTGGGCGTAGTAGACCAGGATCTTCTCGTCGCCCGGCGCGGGCCTGTAGTCACCGCGCTCGGCCAGTACCAGCTGCCGCATCACGAGCGTTCGTAGGGCGGCCTCATTGGCGAGTGGTTCGTCGCCTTGCGCGAGATTTCGCGCCCGTAGGATCAATCTGTTTTCCGGTAAGGTCCTCTCTGGAGCTTCGGTTAGGGCCAGGGCAATGAGCGGGGCCGCGAGGGGTGGGACGGAATCATTTATGGCCTGCATGAGTTGGTGGGCTAGGACCTTGACCTCTTCGATTCTGCCCTCGCGCTCGAGCTCTCGAAACGCGACCCCACGGGACGCAGCGTACTCGCGGGCCGAGACCGGCGTCCCGACGCCAACGGCGGCGCCCCCGAGTCGGAAGCTGCCGCCTCGCCGAGCCTGTATGAGATTTCTGACCACGGAGCCGGCCACCGAGGCGAAGAGTCCTTCGCGACCCCGGATCCCTGCCTCGGATCCGCCAGGTTGCAGGAGGATGTGATCTTCGAGCACCCAATCGTAGTTGACGCCGACGGGCACGAATAGGCTGTCGCAGACTTCAGGGTCGAAACGCCTCAGTAGGTAGTCGAGTAGCCCCACCTTCGGCTCGCGCGGCTTCCCATCCCGGCTCAGTCCACCCTCGGTGAAGAAGACCTGCGTAAAGCCCCCCTCGACGGCCATCTGGACAAAGCGCTCCAGCACCCGCCTGTAGAGGTCGTCCTCAGAACCACGCCGTACGAAGAACGCGCCCATGCCACGGATCAATCGTCCCAAAGGCCAGACGTAAACCCACTCCCCAGCCGCGTAGCTTAGGGCGGCACGATGCGCCATCAGATGGGCCAGCAGGACGTAGTCGATGTTGCTCCTATGGTTCATCACGAAGATAACGCTCACGTCTTCGCCCGAGTTCTCATCCAGGGTCGCGAGACCCCTCTCCGAGCCGACCCTGACGTCGTAGAGAGATTTGGAGATTCAACCCGCCAGAGGAATGCCGATCCGGAAGTAGAGGAAGGCGTTGAACGAAGGTACGATCTCACGGGCGTAACGCTCGACCCTGGCCATGGCGACCGCTATCGAGATACCGTTCTCGCGGGCGTAGACCTCGGCAGCTTCGAGAAGTTCGGGGTCATGGGTAAGACGGTAGATCAAAGCACCGTGCCGGGTCAGCTTGAAGTCGGCAGCTCGATGCCCCTGCGTCCCACCTCCTCTGCGACCCTATTGGCCCTCTGCCTGAAGAACCAGCGGACGGCGGGCACCCGCCGTCCGGCCGCAAGAATGCTGCCGAACAGGAGCACGACGAGGGCCAGCCGGCCTCGCCGCCCGCTCTCACCACCCGCCATTACACCCAACGCTCTCTACCCGCTTCCCTGCCCCCGTCTTCCGGACGCGGTGACACCATGAATACTCCCCCGGCTGTGTGCGGGTCAGAGGCAAATTTAACGTCCGCTCCCGCCACACGAAAGTCCTCGCCTACACGCCAACTGAAGAAGGCCTGCTTAAGCGATCCGGGGTTGTTGTAAGCTCCTTTACCCGGACACGCGGCGAACGCTGTTAGCATCTGCAACGTATACTCTCAGAAAAAGGAAGGTGGGCGCTCTGGCGGCGTCATCGGCCAGGCCGAACAAGCGGGTGATGATCGTCGGGGCCGGGATAGGCGGCCTGGCGGCGGCGATCCGGCTGGCCGCCATGGGCTTCGAGGTCGAAGTCTTCGAGAAGAACGCCCAGGTCGGAGGACGCGTGGGAAGAGTCGAGGCCGAAGGGTTCGCCTTCGATACGGGCCCATCACTCCTCCTGATGACCGATACCTATCGCGAGCTCTTCCGCTCTGCCGGGCGCGACCTGGACGACTACGTCAGGCTCATACCGCTCGACTCCGACTACCGCGTAACCTTCGGTGACGGCGACACCCTAACTATCCGCCGTACGCTTCCCGAGCTGATAAACGAGCTCGAACGCATAGAGCCTGACGTCACCCCGCGCTTCTACCGCTTTCTCGAAGACGCCTGCAACAAGTACCGCCTCGGACGCTCGGAGTTCGTGGAGCGCGACTTCGAGGGGGCCAGGGACTTCTTCGGGCTCCGTAACCTCAGGCTCCTCCTAAAGACCAGGGCGATTAACAACTACTACCGCCAAGTCTCGAAGTTCTTCGCCTCGGAGAAGCTCAGACAGGCGTTCTCTTTGCAGACGATGTACCTCGGCCTCTCCCCCTTCGAGGCGCCGGCGGTCTACTCGCTCCTCCCCTACACGGAGCTCGCCGAGGACGGCCTCTGGTTCCCCAAAGGGGGGATGTACTCTCTCGTCGAGGCGATGGAGAGGCTTGCGACCGAGCTTGGAGTAAGGTTCCACCTGAACAGCCAGGTCGAGCGCGTGGTCGTCACCAAGGGCCGGGCGCGCGGCATTATGGTGGAGGAGGGCGAGATAGAGGCCGACGCCGTGCTAGTCAACGCGGACCTGCCTTACGCCTACCGCGAGCTCCTCGCCGGATCGGCGGACAAAGACTTCAAGCTGAGAGGACGCGAGAAGCTTCGGTATACGGCCTCGGCGTTCATGCTTTACCTGGGAGTGGACCGCAAGCTGGAGAACATGGTGCACCACAACTTCTACCTCTCCGGGCGCTACAGGGAGAACTTCGAGGACATCTTCAGAGATAATACGCTACCCCGAGATCCCTCGTTTTACGCCGTCGTCCCTTCGAAGACGGAGCCACGGATGGCCCCTGACGGGATGGAGAGCCTATTCGTGCTCGTCCCCGTGCCGCACCTTGGACCGAACGTGGACTGGGACCGCGACAGAGACGCTTTTAGAGAGAAGGTCTACGGCCTGCTGGAGCGGAGGTGCGGTCTCGACCCCAACCGCGTCGTCTACGAAAAGGTAAGGACGCCACTCGACTGGCGCGACGAGTACAACCTGGAGGAGGGCGCTGCGTTCGGTATCGGGCACGGCATCTTCCAGGTGGGATACTTCCGACCACCGATGGTGTCGAAAGCCGTACAAGGGATGTACTTCGTCGGCGCGAGCACGAGGCCGGGTACCGGGGTGCCGCTCGTTACCATAGGAGCCAGGCTGGTGGCCGACCGCATAGGGCGCGAGGTCGGTGGCTCTTGAAGCTCGACCCCGCGGGCGGCAAGAAGCTCGACGGCGGTCTCTCGCTCGCCGAGAGCTACGAGCTGTGCCGCAAGGTACAGAAGGCACACAGCAGGACCTACTATTTCTCGACCAGGCTGTTCCCCGCCGAGGTAAGGCCGCGCGTGCACGCCCTCTACGCTTTCATGCGCTACGCAGACGAGATAGTGGACACCCCCCACGACCTGCCGCTCGACGCCCAGCTCTCCGTCCTCGAAGATTTCGAGGCCGAGACGATGGCGGCCGTCTCGGGTGAGCGAGTCCCCAACCCCGTTCTGCGCGCCTACGCGGACACGGTGCGTGCCTGCGGCATCGACCCTGGGACCATAACCGCTTTTATGGAGAGCATGAAGATGGATACTCGCGTCTTCCGCTACCAGACATACGCCGATCTCGAGGTATACACTTACGGGAGCGCCGCCGTCGTCGGCCTGATGATGTGCCGCGTCGTAGGGGTGGCAGAAGGGAAGGCTGACCCCCACGCAGAGGCCCTCGGCGTCGCCATGCAGCTCTCCAACTTCCTGCGCGACGTTGGGGAGGACTGGCGACGCGGGCGGGTGTATTTGCCGCTGGAGGATCTGGCGCACTTCGGGTATAAGGAGCGGGACCTCGCTTCAGGCATCGTCGACGAGCGCTTCGTCGCGCTGATGCGCTTCGAGATAGAGAGGGCGCGACGGCTCTACGAGGTCGCCGATCAGGGGATAGACTACATCCCGAGGGGGAGACGTTTCCCCGTGGTCGTGGCACGCGAGCTGTACGCGGCGATCCTCGACCGCATCGAGGCCCAGCAATATGCCGTCTTCTCGCGCAGGGCGCAAGTCTCGCGCCCCGCAAAGCTCCTGGTGGCGGCCAGGTGCGCAGCCAGCGACCCCGGCGAGATAGCTGACCGCATCCGCTACAGGCGGACCGCTCCAGCCAGATAGACGCGCCGAATTGAAATCCCGGGGCTATCGTGCTGTAATTGCCCGGTCACAGGCCCAAGAGAGGGCCATGACGCTCATCGAGAGCGGCGGAGGGACGGGCCCTGAGAAGCCGCGGCAACCGGCGAGGTGCTTACGCCTCGTGACAGGTGCCAACTCCCGCGGAGCAGACTCCGGAAGATGAGGTGAAAGAGTAGACGCAGCCTCTCTCCTCCGCGCGAATGTGTTACGAAAAAGGAGAGAGGTCTTTACCTTGAGGCCCAACTTGAGAGAGCTACTCGAGGCGCGGGTCCTTTTCGGAGACGGCGCCGTGGGCATGCCGCTCGGGAAACGTGGCGTCGGCGTCGGCCGCCCCTACGCCCGTGCGAACCTCCCCCACCCAGAGATGGTCACGGATATTTACGCGGAGCATCTGAGGGCGGACGCCATAGAGATTAACACTTTCGCCGGGAAGATGATCTTGTTTATCAACGGACCGTTCGGCGTGGGGAAGACAAGCGTCGCAAAGGTGCTGGTCCAGAAGCTGCCGCACTCGATGCTCTACGACCCCGAAGTGGTAGGGGCGGTCCTCCACAGAATTCTCGGTCCCTTCGGGAAGGCCGAAGATTTCCAGGACTACGCCCTCTGGCGGCCCCTGGTCGTCGAAGGCGCGCGTCTGCTGAGGAAGGTGCCCGCACGGACGCTGTTGATCCCTATGACGGTGTGGAGGCGGGATCTCTTCGACCCCATCATCGCCGGACTCCGTCGCGACGATGAGGATCTGTCGTATTTTCGGCTGACCGCCTCCAGGGATGTCCTGATGGACCGTATCGCGTCAGATACGGAGGATAGGGAAGCGTACGCGTGGCGCACAGCCCACGTCGAGGTCTGCCTGAAGTCCTCGCGCTACCCGGCTTTCGGAACGGAGATATGTACAGATATGCGTACGCCCGTAGAGATTGCCGACCAGATTCTGAAATGTCTGGCCGTACAGACAGGATAGAGGTCGATGGTTCTCCAGCGCACGAAGAACGAAGAGAGGCAGGCCAGGTTGTACGAGTTCCGGGCACTGCTAGAGCAGCGCATCGTACTGCTGGACTGTGCGATGGGGACCATGATCCAATCCTACGAGCTCTCCGAAGGAGACTACCGGGGGAAACGCTTCGCCGATCATCCAGGAGAACTCAAGGGCAACAACGACCTGCTCTCGATCACCCAGCCAGGGATAATCAGCGACATCCACGAGGCCGCTATGGACGCGGGCTCAGATATCATCGAGACGAACACCTTCAGCTCGACCTCCATCGCCCAGGCGGATTACCAGTTGGAGGACCTGGCCTCCGAACTGAACGTCGAGGCTGCCCGCGTGGCCCGCGAGACTGCGGACGCCTACACGGAGAAGACGCCCGAGAGGCCGCGCTTTGTGGCAGGCGCCCTCGGACCGACGAACCGCACGGCCTCGCTCTCGCCGGACGTCGACAATCCGGGCTTCAGGAACATCACCTTCGACGAGCTCGCCGCGTCCTACGCAGAGGCCGCGCGGGGGCTCGTGGAGGGCGGGGTGGACCTGCTGCTCGTAGAGACCGTCTTCGACACGTTGAATGCTAGGGCCGCCATCTTCGGGATCACGTCTTACCTCGAAGAGCAGGACCTCGACGTGCCCATCATGATCTCGGGGACGATCACCGACGCGAGCGGACGCACGCTCTCGGGGCAGGTGACGGAGGCTTTCTGGAACTCCGTGCGTCACGCGAACCCCATAAGCGTGGGGTTGAATTGCGCGCTCGGGTCGAAGGAGCTAAGGCAGTACATAGAGGAGCTCTCCCGAATCTCGGATGTTCCCATCAGTGCCTACCCGAACGCCGGGTTGCCCAACGAGTTCGGCGAGTACGAAGAGACCCCAGAGATAATGGCGGCCGAGATCCAGGAGTGGGCAAAGGCCGGCTGGCTGAACATCGTCGGCGGTTGCTGTGGGACGACACCGGATCACATTAGGGTCATAGCCGAGGCCGTCTCAGGCCACCCGCCGCGCGAGATACCGGAGATACCCGAAAAGCTCAGGCTCTCGGGGCTCGAGCCGTGCAACATCGGCCCCGACTCGCTGTTCGTTAACGTCGGCGAGCGGACCAACGTCACGGGATCGGCACGCTTCAAGGACCTCATATCGAACGAAGACTACGAGACGGCCCTGAACGTGGCGCGCCAGCAGGTCGAGAACGGAGCCCAGGTCATAGACGTCAACATGGACGAGGGGATGCTCGAAGGCGAGGAGGCGATGGTCCGTTTCCTCAATCTCGTGGCCTCAGAGCCCGACATTTCGCGGGTGCCCGTCATGCTCGACTCGTCAAGGTGGTCGATCATCGAGGCCGGCCTGAAACAGGTGCAGGGCAAAGCGGTGGTCAACTCCATAAGCCTGAAGGAGGGCGAGGAGGAGTTCGTCAGGCAGGCGCGAATACTGAAGCGCTACGGTGCTGCGGTGATCGTAATGGCCTTCGACGAAAAGGGCCAGGCTGACACAAAGGAGCGGAAGGTCGAGGTATGCAAACGCGCCTACCGCGTCCTCACGCAAGAGGTCGGTCTCCCGCCCGAGGACATCATCTTCGACCCCAACGTCTTCGCCATCGCCACCGGCATCGAGGAGCACGACAACTACGGTGTTGACTTTATCGAGGCGGTGCGTGAGATCTCGCGGGCCCTCCCCCACGCGAAGACCTCAGGCGGCATCTCTAATGTCTCGTTCTCGTTCAGGGGCAACAACCCGGTGCGGGAGGCTATCCACGCGGTCTTCCTCTACCATGCCATAAAGGCCGGCCTGACGATGGGCATAGTGAACGCGAGCCAACTCGCTGTCTACGACGAGATAGACGAAGACCTGCGCGAGGCCGTCGACGATGTTGTCCTGAACCGCCGCCCCGACTCCACCGAACGGCTTCTTGCCCTGGCGGAGAAGTATCGCGACCAGGACGACGCGGGATCGGACGAGAAGGACCGGGAATGGAGAGGCTGGCGTGTCGAGAAGCGGCTCGAGTACGCGCTGGTCAAAGGCATAGCCGAGTTCGTCGAAGAGGATACAGAGGAGGCGCGCCTGCAGGCCGGACGTCCGCTCGAAGTGATCGAAGGCCCGCTTATGGACGGGATGAACGTCGTCGGAGACCTGTTCGGGTCAGGCAGGATGTTCCTGCCGCAGGTCGTAAAGAGCGCCCGCGTGATGAAGAAGGCCGTCGCCTACCTCATCCCTTTTATCGAGGAGGAAGGGGGCGAGGTCCGCAAGCCGAACGGCACGATAGTGATGGCTACCGTCAAGGGCGATGTACACGACATCGGAAAGAACATCGTCGGGGTCGTGCTGCAGTGCAACAACTTCGAGGTCATAGATCTTGGCGTCATGGTGCCTTCGGCGAAGATTCTTCAGACCGCCAGGGAGAAAGGTGCTGACGCCATCGGGCTCTCCGGCCTTATAACGCCCTCTCTAGACGAGATGATCCACAATGCCAGGGAGCTGCAGCGCGAAGGCTTCGACATACCGTTGCTCATCGGCGGGGCTACGACCTCCCAGACGCATACGGCCGTCAAGATCGCACCTGGCTATGAGCAGCCCGTGATCCACGTAAAGGACGCCTCCCGCGCCGTTGGTGTGGTCCAGAACTTGGTGAGCGAGGGGCGCAAGGCCGGCTACGCCGAGCAGATCGCCGCGAACTACGAGCAGGTCCGCAAGAAGCACGAGGGACGCCGCTCGAAGACCAGGCTCACGACGCTGGAGAGTGCTCGCGCCAACCGCACGAAGATCGACTGGGAAAGCTACAAGCTGCCGAAGCCGAACGTTCTCGGCGTGCTGACGTTCGACGACTACGCGCTGCAGGAGATACGGTCCTACATAGACTGGACGCCCTTCTTCCACTCCTGGCAGCTAAAGGGCAGCCATCCAGGGATCTTAGACGACCCCGACAAAGGCGTAGAGGCCAGAAAGCTCTTCGCCGATGCGCAGCATTTACTCGACCGCATCATAGCCGAGAAGTGGCTCAAGGCCCGCGCCGTCTTCGGCCTCTTCCCCGCGAACGCCCTGGAAGACGACACCGTAGAGGTCTACACTGACGAATCGCGCGAAGAGGCACTAGCCAGCCTCGACTTCCTGCGCCAGCAGAAACAGAAGCCGCCTGGCCGTCCGAACCGCTCCCTCGCCGACTTCGTCGCCCCCAAGAGCACGGGTCTCGAAGACCACGTAGGGCTCTTCGCCGTTACAGCCGGACTCGGGGCTGATGAGGCGGCGCTTCGCTTCGATAAAGACAACGACGACTACAACGCTATTATGGTAAAGGCACTCGCCGACAGGCTCGCCGAGGCCTTCGCCGAGCTCATGCACCGGCGGGTCCGTACGGAGTTCTGGGGCTACGCGGCGGACGAGGACCTGAACAACGAGGCCCTGATCAGGGAGGAGTACAGCGGAATCCGTCCGGCACCCGGCTACCCTGCCTGTCCGGAGCACACAGAGAAGCGCACCCTCTGGAGATTGCTCGACGTGGAGAACAATGCTGGCATCACGCTGACCGAGAGCTGCGCGATGTCGCCAGGCGCGGCAGTCAGCGGCTACTACTTCTCACACCCTGATTCCGCGTACTTCGGCGTAGCCGAGATCGGACGCGACCAGGTCGAAGACTACGCCGAACGCAAGGGTTGGACCCTGCGAGAGGCCGAGAAGTGGCTATCCCCCAATCTTGGCTACAACGCCGTGCATAAGGCTTGAGCCTTATGCACGACGAGCCATCAGCACTTCAGCTTCATTCCTGAAGTGATGAAGTCCTGACCAGCGCGGGTTGCGGAGGAATCGACCTTCCGCAACCCGCTGCGCCCTCAACGATTCAAGGTTTCTTCCCACTCTGACCTGAGCCTGGGGTCGGTACCAGGGAGGGAGCGCCAGACCAGAGGCTCCACCCACTTGAAGAAGCGGGTGCGGTCCAGAGTTGTTGGCGAGGAAGTGCACGAACCCTGAGAGGAAGTCAGCGGCCAGGTAAGCCAGGACAGCCAGGATCGGCGCAATCCACAGGTCGTCAAAGTCGACCATCCCCTGGTAGACATCCACGCCTATCGACAACAAAAGCAACACGAACCACAAAACACCAAGGACTTCCAGTAAGTAATGGCCTCTGCTGGTCTCGGGACGGAACTGCTCTTGCGTAGCCTGGTCTTGCCGGGTCATATACAACTTCTTAAGCGGGACACACGGAAAGGGATCAACCATGGATCAGTAACGAAGGAAACATCAGGCTGGAGCGCTCCACCCGCAGGTATCTGGCGTAGAACCTGCGGTTCCCTCGGTACTAGCGGAACCGTACTTCGTCGAATCCCAGCGTAGTGACGAAAGCGCGGATGCCAACTTCCGCGTTTTGCTCTGCGGTATCAAGGATCTCATTCTCGCGTGCGACGCCTTTGATCTTCTGGATCGCCTGGAGGCGGGCCTCTTCGACGAGCTGGTCGTCCGGGCGAATGTTCAGGGGACTTAAGTCGCGGTCGTATACGCGAGTCATCTCCTCGTCGAGGCTGGCAGACAGGATCTCCGGTTTCGGCAAATCGATGGTGACGCTGTCACCGTTGACGCTCACGTCGTCCTTATGAATGTCGCCAAGGTCAACCCCAGCTTCGACGTTACCGGTGGCTATTACAATGACCTGCTCACCGGAGAACAGGCGGTCCAGAATATCGCCGCCGGTCTCCCTCGTCACAGGCACGGACTCGGTCCAGCGCACCGTGGCGAGCTGGTCGAGCTCCTGTATACCTTCCACCACCACCGGCCCCGTCGTCGTACGCGGCGGCTTCTCTCCGAGTAGCGGCCCCACTATCGGCAGCACTTGACCATAGCGCGCGAGCCCGACACCGAGCGCGCCGCCCAAGACGACGATAACGAACGCCAGAACTAGCGTCGTCCCCAATCCGCCGCCCTTGTTGCCCATGTTCTCACTTTCCGACCGTACAGTTGCGGAGATTCTACACCGGTCGAGGACCCCGGTGGGCCTGTATGCAGCTTCTCAGGCCTGGATGTTGGTCTGGCGCCAGCGGGTGTGCACACCGAGGCCCCCTGCCTCGGGGAACTCCTCTCCCTTGGAGAGCTGGACCCGGACCGGCGGTAGCATGGTCCCCCTGTCGCAGACGTAAGTGCCCGAGAAAGGGGCCTTCTCGCCGGGCGCGTGTGTGGGTCCGTAGGGTTTGTAGCGGGCGAGTATCTCTTCCAGGCCGGCCATCATAGGGTGACCGAGCGGGCCTCGTCGAAACCCGGAGTCTCTACGAGGGCGTTCAGGACTTCTTCGGGCACGGGCTCATCCACGGTGACGGCCATAGCAGCGAGGGAACCGGGCTCGCCGCGCCCGACAGCCATGTTGCCGATGTTGATGCCGTGCTCCCCGAGGATACTGCCGAGCTTCCCGATCATGCCAGGCCTATCCTCGTTGCGAATGAAGAGCATGTACTTCTCGGGCACCACGTCGAAGTCGAATCCCATCGCCTCCACGAGCCGCGGCTGCATCCTTGGCCCGAAGAGCGTCCCGCTCACGGCGTTCTCACCCATGCGTAACTCCACGAGGCTCGTGTAGTCCGCGCTCTCCGAAGACCGTGAGGTCTCGACCTTGAGCCCCCGCTCCTTCGCGAGTGCGGGCGTGTTGACGAAATTCAAAGGCTCGAAGACCATCGGCGCGAGGAGTCCTTTCTGGGCCGAGACGTCAAGGAGGCGCGTGTCGAAGCCGGCGACCTCGCCACGATACTCGATCCTGAGGGTGTCGCCAGTATGGTCCGTTAGCTGGTAGAGCAAACTTCCCAATGCCTCGCACAACCCCGAGAACTGGGCCACGAACTCGGCGCCCTCCCCCATCGGCACGGGGGCGTTTATGGCGTGTACTGGCACGGCGCCCCTGAGGGCCGTCGCCACCTGCTCGGCTGCCGTGATGCCTGCCCTGTCCTGGGCCTCCGCGGTGCTCGCCCCGAGGTGGGGCGTTACCACGACGTTGGAGAGAGTGAAGATCGGGGAGTCCGTCGTCGGCTCCTCGGCGAATACGTCGAGCGCAGCACCGGCTATGGCGCCCTCCTTGAGGGCGTTGTAGAGGGCCGTCTCGTCGACGATTTCGCCACGGGCCACGTTTATGAGGTACGCGGTAGGCTTCATCTTCGCCAGGGCATCTTCGTTCACAAGCCCCACCGTCTGGGGGGTGCGCGGAACGTGTAGCGAGACGAAATCGGCCCGCTCGAAGACCTCCTCAGCGGTCTCTGCCCGTCCGACGTTCATCGAGCGCATCCTGTCCTCGGAGACGTACGGGTCATAGGCGAGGACCCGCATCCTCATACCCAATGCGCCCTGCGCCACGATGGCGCCGACGTGGCCAAGCCCGATCAGCCCGATCGTCTTCCCCGAGACCTCGACACCCTTGAGCGCGCTCCGCTTCCACTCCCCACCCCGCAAGGAAGAGTCCGCAGCAGGGATGCGCCGCGCCACAGCGAGCATGAGTCCTAAAGTGTGCTCGGCAGCGGCGACCGTGTTGCTCTCAGGGGCGTTGGCGACGATGATGCCGCGCTTGGTAGCGACCTCTATGTCTATGTTGTCTACGCCGATGCCGGCGCGTCCGATAGCCTTGAGGTTCCCGGCCTGGTCTATTACCTCGGCGGTAACTTTCGTGGCGCTACGGATGATGAGGCCGTCGTAATCCCCGATCCTCTGGAGCAGCTCTTCTGGGCTGAGGTCGGGGAGGACGTCCACCTCGAAATCTCGCCTTAGAAGCTCTATGCCGGGGTCGGCGAGCCTTTCGGGGACGAGCACCCTCAAGCCCTCACCCCGCTCTTCGAGAAGACCCTCTGGGCCGCTCCGACGCCCTTTCCAAGCTCCACGGGGTAGTCGAGGGACTCCAGCGCGAGCTCCGTGGCCGCTATCGTGGCGATGATGTCGAAGGCGTCGAAGTAGCCGCAGTGTCCGATGCGGAAGATCCTGCCCGCCATCTCGCCCTGCCCGCCAGCGACCTGTATCCCATGCTCGCGGAAGATCATACGCACGAGCTGCTTGCCGTCGATACCCTCAGGCACCCATGCAGCGGTGACGGCCGAGTTGGGGTCCTCGTCGGGCCCGAAGAGCTCGAGCCCCATGCCCTTGATCCCCGCCCTCGCGGCCCGGCCGAGCAATACGTGACGCTCGAAGACGTTCTCGACGCCCTCGTCTATGAGCTGCTGCAAAGCGACGTCGAGCTGGATGATGAGGCTTACTGCGGGGGTCCACGCCGTCTGGGCCGGGTCCTTCTGGTAGGCCTTCCTGGCCGCCGTCCAGTCGAAGTAGTAGCGCGGCATCAGCGACTCTTCGTGCATCCGCAGGGCCCGCTCGCTGACGCTCACGAACCCCAGGCCAGGCGGCGTCATGAGTGCCTTCTGCGAGCCGGCGACGACGACGTCGACGCCCCACTCGTCGGTCCTCAACGTGCAGGCCCCGAGGCCAGAGACCGCATCGACGATGGTGACGACGTCCGCAGCGGCCCTGGCGAAGCCTTCGATGTGGTTGACGGTGCCGGTCGAGGTCTCCGAGAGCACGCAGATGGCGGCCTTTATCTCGGGGTCGTTGGCCAGCGCTTCGGCGACCTCGTCGTTGTCCGCCTTCTGGCCCCACTCGTACGCTAGCTCAGTGACCTCGAGGCCGAAGGTCCGGCTCATCTTGACCCACCGGCCACCGAAGTTACCGTTGTTGACCACAAGGACCTTGTCTCCCGGCGAGAAGAGGTTCTGGATCGCACCCTCGAAAGCCCCAGTCCCGCTCGCCGCGTAGGTGAAGATGTCGTTCTCCGTCAAGAAGACCCGTTGCAAATTCTCGTTTACCCTGGTGAACACCTCGCTGAACTCGGGCGTGCGGTGGTGAATAATAGGTAGCGCCCCCGCCGCGGAGACCTCGGGCGGTATAGGAGTGGGGCCAGGAGACATGAGACGGTATTTGTTCATCATGGGCGCCGAGCTTCCTCTCTTACCACGTATAACAGGACTTCTATTTTAGACATAATCGTTGCCGATGGCTACATGATGGGACATCTCTTTTACAAAGTGTTGCTTTTGACTTCGCCATGGCAACGCCCGGCCCTACTGCAGTCTACACGCACTATACTGGCTGGAAGGTCTTTGTCCGGGCTGACTCGCGGGCGGCGAGGCACATGGCAGCGCTGAGAAGCCCATCCCTCAGTGAGGCATCGGGCCTGGCGCGTCCCTTTACCAGGTCCAGGAAGCTTTCGGCGAGAATGTGATCTCCCCCGCCGTGCCCGTCGTTCTCGATATCCACTCGCAGCTGCTCGACCTTCTCGGAGCGGTGATGGATGATGCGTAGTTCCATCGGAGCAAGGTCGAATTCCAGTGTTGCCTCGTATCCTACGACCGTGGCACTACGTCTGTATACTGGGTGACCAGGTTGGCGATGTATGCCTCAACCGGGCCGCCAGGCATAAGCCGTATCAGGAAGAAAGTCAGGGAGGCCATGACGAAGACGGTTACCAGCGCTTTGATCAAGCGTCGAAAAGGTAGCTCGAAGCGACCTTTCTCAACACCTCTAATGCCCCGCTCCCCGTAGCCGGTACACTCATTCACGCCAATTACCGATCCTTTCCCACCAGCAATTGCGGCCCATACATATATAGACGATTGTGCCTCCCGTCGCAAGGACGCGATAACGAAAACCCGAGTCTCTGAGGTAATTCGTGAGCAGAGCGCGGAGAACGAACTACCGATGATGGTCGGTCTGTGCTCCGGTTTTTTCTGGTGGGTTGTCTTCGGGCATCCCGCAGGTTGCTCGGTCGCGGGCTACTGACCTCCGGCGTACTCCTTCAGCCGCTCCACAAGGGCGCTTTCGCTGTCTTGCAAACCGCCCCCACGGCTGCGCGAGATCCATAATCTGCGATGCTCGCCGAGGATAGTACGCATCTCGGAGGCGAGTTCCTCACGTCTTCCGACGGAGTCGATGGTCCCTTCGAGCATCGCCGCCCCTCTGTTGCAAGCGTGCAGCATCATCCTCGCGGCGTTAGCGAACTCGTCCCGGGTGAGATCCGCGTCTTCCCGGTCCATTCGCGCACTCTCCAGCGGCCCGACGACGGAGTTGATGTGCTCGCCAGCCTGCCTGAGGCTTTCGACGGTTACACCATCGGGGACCGCGAGATCAGGAGCCTGCGTTAGCAAGTGGAAGAGAACCGTGGAGTTGTGTGGAGCCGGTCCAGCCTTCTTGTGCGCGTCGCCGAGGTCGTGGCTTAACCTGCCCATGACACGCGCCGCGTCGTGGAAAGCGTGAAGGTCGAGGGCGGCGACAAAGTCTTCGTCTCTGTTGGTCTCGTAGCACCACGGCATCGCCGCTCCGGCGGCGAACCCAAGGTAGCTTACCGGCAGATATTGCGTGTGGCCGTTGTCACCCCAGTCGGTGTTGAGCAGCCCGCTGGCTCCGTACCTGAGCCCGTTTTCGGTGGCGTTGCGGATGTTGGCCAGGGAGTTGGATGTGCGCCCGGCGATAGTATTCCACGAGGACGTGCCGGGACACACGAAGAACGGTATGCCCGAGCGCGCGAACTCGGCACCATGCTCGTCGAAAGGATGGTCCGCCTCGTAGCCCCACTCGAGCACCACCGCGTCTCGCGGCAGTTCCGGGACGAGATCAGGGTGCTGGATGATGATGTCTCCCCAGAAGTGCATCGTGTGCCGGTGGCGCTTGACCAGCTCGTAGATATCGAGCAGGTAGTCCAGGTAAACGCGCCCTACACCCCTTTCCTCGGCGGCGCTGGCGCTCCGGCCACGGCCAATGTCCCAGGTCTCGTCACAGCCCACGTTGAACTTCTCGCTGGAGAAATGCGGAAGCAGCTCGGAGAAAAGCTCTCCCATGAACTCTACGCTGCGCCGGTCCGTGGGGTTCAGACTGAAGGGTGGCATCTGCCTGGTCTGTCCTTGCAAGGTTAGCTCGAAGCCATCAGGACACGCGGCCAGGTGATTGTAGCGTGGCAACTCCAGCCAGTGGTGCATGTGCCCGAAGGAATTCTGGTTCGGCACCAGCTCGATGAACCTTTCGCGACAATAGGCATCGAGCCGGAGTATGTCCTCGCCGGTCATCGGGCTCGCCTGCGCCCATACCTCGCGGTGGTTCTCGTAGGCGAAGGTGTGCTCCGTGTAGAGTTCGAGGTGGTTGATCTTCCACCCGGAGAACAGGTCGACCAGGTCGAAGAGCGTCTCCAGTGTGGGAACCTTGCTCCTGCTGATATCGAGCATCACCCCGCGTGAAGGAAAATCAGGAGAGTCCTCGATCTCACCCGCAGGCAATGCTCCCTCGCACTGGCGCAACATCTGCCCCAGGGTCATAACACCGTAGAATGCCCCAGCCGCGTCACCGGCAACGAGGTCTATGCCGTCGTCAGCAATCCGCAACCGGTAGCCTTGTGCGAGCATGCCCTGCTCTGGTGCGAGCGTAATGGTCGTGCCGTCCCTGGAACTGTCGATCCCGAGATCCCCCGCCCGCAAGGCCCAGCCGATACGTTGATTCTGCAGGAGCGCCCGCTGCAACCGGCGGGCTATGGGGAACAACGACGCCGTATCCCCCTGACAGATGATCTTCGAGCCGCCGGTGAGCCTGTAAGCGCCCGTTCTGGCCACGACAGAGCGCGGCTTTGGAAGCAGGATCAGGTCTTGGATAGATGCCATGGCTCCGGTGAGTCTCCCCTCTGTGAATGTCCGTTGTCACATCGAGTGTCGGGCGAACACTCAAGGGCATCCACCCTCGAGCGCATGCTTGCCTCCTTCCGCTCCCACTAACGGGCCACTCCTTTCCACCGCAAGCATGATGCCACGTGGTAGAGTCAGGCGCATCCCACGCAAAGCGACTCAGGGTAAAACCGCGCAGTATCTCCGGCAGTAAAGACGAGGGTAAGAGCGGTACGATGGGCTACGAAGCGTGGAGTATCTAGGCGCATGGACCATGAGGAAGTAGGCCGCTACTGGGACGAGAACGCCGAGGTGTGGACGGAACTGGTGCGGTCCGGGTACGACCACTACCGTGACGGCCTGAACACCCCGGCCTTCCTCGAAATGCTCCCTGACGTGAACGGTCTCTCAGGCCTCGACGTCGGCTGCGGGGAGGGACACAATACCCGTCTGCTCGCGGAGCGCGGCGCCCGCATGACCGGTATCGACATCTCCAGGAACTTCGTCCGGTACGCCAGAGAGGCCGAGCAAGGGCAACCTCTTGGCATCGACTACGAGCTTGCGAGCGCCGTGGCCGTGCCCTTCGAGAGTGCGAGCTTTGATTTCGCAGTTGCCTTCATGAGCCTCATGGATATACCCGAGACCGAGCTGGTGCTGGCTGAGATCTTCCGGGTGCTAAGATCGGGCGGGTTCTTCCAGTTCTCAATAACCCATCCTTGCTTCGACACGCCCCATCGCGAGAACCTCCGTGATGAGACCGGATGCACCTACGCCATCGAGGTCGGCGACTACTTCCGCGGAAGGGAGGGAGAGGTCGAAGAGTGGCTATTCCATGCCGCCCCACCGGAGGTCAGAGAGGGACTGCCGCCTTTCCGCACCCCTGTTTTCATGCGGACCTTGAGCTCTTGGCTGAACAAGTTGGTCGAGGCGGATTTCATACTGGAGCGCTTCGGAGAGCCGTGTCCCAGCGACAAGGCTGTACAAGAGCGTTCAGGATTGCAGGACGCCCAGATCGTTGCGTACTTCCTGCACGTAAGGGTGAGAAAGCCGGCCAGAACGAGAGGCTAACTGAAGCCGGCGCCCTCCAACGCGGGTAGAGCGGTCCGCAGGTAGCGGGCGGCGTAGCCGGTGTCGGCGCTGTTAGGGAACGCGTCAGGCTCCCTGCTTGTGAACTCCCCGGCCCCGGTGCGTATGCGACCCTCAGCGAGATCTATCCTGAGGGTATCACCGTCGCGGAGCAGGCTGAGGACACCGCCGGCCGCAGCTTCGGGTGTGAACAGGGAGATCCAGGCTCCCGCTGCGTCTTCCGGCGCGAGCCCGTCGGTCATCACAGGCGCTTCGAGTCCGGCCTCCCTTAGGGCTCGCCCGAGCGCGTCTAGCCGAAGTAGTCCCGGGCCTCCGCGCGGCCCGCAGCCTCCTACCACGAGCATCGCTCCCTCTCCGACCTCGCCCTGAAGCACGCTCGAGACAGCCTCTTTCTCGGAGGCAAAGACGCGGCACTCCCCTGCCGTCTCCGTCACACCCTTGCGGACGCGGCAGACGGCTTCGGCGCCTGACGCCCTGGCCCTGACGAAGACGAGGCGAGAGTACTCCCCCGGCGCAGGAGGCGCTGGCGGCAGGTTCTCTTTCAGGTTACCCGCTACAGTAGGGACATCGTGGAGTGTGTCGCCCAGGGAAGAGAGGAGGCCGGGTACGCCGTACTCCTGCAACCACTCAGGGTCGGCCTCGGGGGTCTCTGCAGCGAGGACCCGTATCATCTGGCCGAATTCGGCGGCACCGGCCTCACGGGCGATCGCGGCAAGTTGGACCAGAATTTCGGGCCCTCCGCCTGCCGCAACGCCAGCCCGCAGCGCGTTGGCGAGAGAGAAGTCGTCAACCAGCCTGCGAGGGCGTAGTCCCTCGCTCCCGATGAGTGAGACAGCCGAGTTCGCAGGGTCCCCGATGCTCGGTGCGAGGCCGAGCGCGACAAGGGTAGCGGAGAGAGGTGGGACATCCGGCGGTGCGCAAACCGTCGGGAGATCCAGGCGCAGTCCGGCGACGAGCATTCCGGCGAGCTCCTCGGCGCTTGAGGCATCGAGCAGTAGACCGTCGAGGTCCATGCCGGAGCAGGAGATCCCTACCAGGTCAGCGAGCCACTCTCGCGCCAGCGCGACGCCGCCTTCGGGTAAGGAGGGTGGCAGGCGGAGGGGTACTGGCTCTCCTCCTGCATCGTGGACGGCGTCAGGGAGGCCCGAGGGTTCGAGGAAAGGGACGCCGATACGCGGGGCGTTCAGGGCCGCTGACCTCTAGGAGCCCAGCTTCTCCAAAAGGAGCTCGCGGACCCTTCCGCCGTCGGCACTGCCGCGCGTGGCCTTCATCACCTGCCCGACGAGGAAGCCGACGACCTTCTTGTCGCCGTTACGGACGCGTTCGGCCTCGCCCGGGTTGGCGGAGATCGCCTCGTCAACAACGCCGGATAGCTTGTCGGAGCCCACAGAAGCGAGGCCCTCGCGCTCGACGACCGCTGACGGGGAATCGCCGGTCTCGAAGACCGTGTCGAGGGCCGTTCTTGCTGCGGAGCGCGAGACTTTGCCTGCTGCGACGAGTTCGATCAGCTCTTTCATGTGCTCCGGCGTAACCCTGGAGTCGGAGATATCGGTGCCGGTCTCGTTGAGGAGCGCGCGCAGGTCGCCGGAGATCCAATTGGAAGCCTGTTTGGGGTCCACCTCAGCGGCCACTGCTTCGTAGAACGATGCGAGGTCCCTGTCCGACGTGAGTACCCTGGCATCGTATTCAGAGAGGCTGTACTGCTCTATGAAGCGGGCGAGCATCTGGTCGGGCAGCTCGGGGAGCCGTTCCTCTATCTCTCTTACATAGGCATGCGAGAGTTCGAGCGGCAGGAGGTCAGGCTCGGGGAAGTAACGGTAGTCGTGGGCGTACTCCTTGCTGCGGAGCTCGTGCACCTCATCGGTCTCGGGGTCGTAGTGGAGCGTGGTCTGCTCGACGCGGCCGCCGTTCTCCAGGATCTCGCGCTGGCGCTCCAGCTCGCGCGCGAGGCCCCGCTCGACAAAGCGAAAGGAGTTCATGTTCTTCAGCTCGGTCTTGGTGCCGAAAGTACCGTCGGGGTTGCGTATGGAGACGTTGGCGTCGCAGCGGAGTTGCCCCTTCTCCATATCTGCTTCCGAAACGCCGACCGCCCTCAGAATGTCCTTGAGCTGGTTGGCCGTAGCCCTCGCCGCTTCGGGCGATGGGATGTCGGGTTCGGTGACGATTTCCATCAGGGGCGTGCCGCCGCGGTTGAAGTCGACCAGGGAGCCGACAGACCCGTGCATGCGGCCCGAGGTGCCCACGTGTACGTTCTTCGCCGCGTCCTCCTCAAGGTGAAGCCGCGTGATGCCGACCCGGATCTTGCCTTCAGGGGTAGGTACGTCGATGTGGCCACCCGTACAGATCGGCTCGTCGAACTGGGAGATCTGGTACCCCTTGGGAAGGTCGGGGTAGAAGTAATTCTTCCTGGCGAAGATCGCACGCTCCGCCACGTCGCAGTTGAGC
>DASQWQ010000039.1:0-2393 GCA_035640175.1 Rubrobacter sp.
CGAGCCCGGAGGCCACCAAGGTTGCTCCTGAGGACCGGTAAGAGTGGATCGTTATTTGGCTTTGCGCTCCGCCGTAGGCGAGTGGCGCTCTCCTACTTGCGCACCACGAAGACCGGGCAGTGGGCGTGCCGGACGACGGACTCGGAGACGCTGCCCAGCAGCGCCCTGCTTACCGCGCCCAGTCCCCGGCTGCCGATCACTATCACGCCAACGCCTAGCGCCTCGGCGGCCCGGAGGATCTCCTTGTCCGGATCTCCGCTCCTGAAGTGAGTCTCCGCCACCTTCCCGCCGTCAGAGCTGACCTTCTCCGCCTGCTCTTTGAGGAATGCCTCGGCGTCTCTCTCGGCTCCCGCGAGGGCGGATTCCCTCATCTCGCCGGAGACGAGGTGGTGGCCTATGAGCTGCGCGGGCGTCGGCAACACGTAGACTACATGCACTTCCGAGCCGGTCTCCTTGGAGAGCTCGGTGGCTGCTTGGGCCGCTAGCTTCGACTCATCAGAACCGTCGATGGCTAGCAGGATCTGTGTCGGGAAGATGCTCATCGGTAACCTCCTCTTTCGGTATCCCTCATGTCACCCTGGCTGCACCGCCCGGGATGCTCCGTTAGTCGAGCAACCCGAGCAGGTACCCTATCGTTATCATGACGCTAAAGATGAGCGCGAATGCCAGGAAGCGCAGCCAGCACCCTTTCAGCACCCTGGCTGCGCTCCCTCGTTAGTGGCTCTCACCGACTACTTCTATAAACCTATCCTCCCGCTCCAAAGAAGTTGGACGCGATCTGGTAGTACACCAGGTAGACCGACAGTCCCGCGAAGATGAGGAAGGTTATCCACATCACCACCAGCCGCCAGCCCTTGAGCTTGATGGCATCCGGCAGGACCCGGGTGTTCAGCCAGATGAGCATGCCCGAGTAGAAGAACATTACGACCCCGCCGCCCGACGCGGCGATGATCAGCAGCACGAGCGGCGCTTCGAGGCCGGCCAGGAGGATCAGCGAGCCCCCGATGGCGATGACCCAGGCGAACACGAAGTAGATCCGGCTCTCGGTTATCACCTGGCTGTTGCCGAAGAAGCTGATCTTCAGCTCGGAGGCGCTGAGCCTGCTGACATAGTCCATAATGCCAATGCTGGTCGAAAAGAGGACCACCATACCGGCAAAGAGGAAGAAGGACCGGAACCAGGGCCCTATCTGGTTGCCGAGGATCTGAGCCTCGGTGTTGATGAACTCGAGGTCCTCCCCGATGCCCCGACTACCTACGGTCGACCAGACGAGCACCGAGAGGGCGATGAGGATCGCAAGGCCGAGGGCGAAGAAGGTGATGAAGTGCTCCCGGTTGGCTACCTTCCACCAGCTCCTCCAGCGGCGCATGTTCTCGTCGTTCACCGGGAAGGTGTACCCGAGAGACGGGGCGGCCACCTCCTCGCCGGTAATTGGGGAGACGACCTTGGGCATGCGCCCTCCCATTCCGAGGCCCTTGTCGCGGATGTAGTTGCTCTGGGTCAGGTTGTTGGCGCCGCCGGCTCCGGCAAAGGCTATAGCGCCCAGGAACGTCGCCGCCCCGAGCGCCGCGATGGCCCCGGGTACGCGCGGGATGCTCCCAGGAATCTCCGTGACGGTGCTCGCCCAGGCCCCCGCCTCGGTGGCGACGACTACACCGACTATTATGAAGATTACGATGATGCTGACGAGCACCATCTGGATCTTTTCCAGGGCTTGGTAGACGATCGGGGAGAGGGTCAGCGCGAGCGCCGTGGCGACGAGGACCATGGTGGCGATTACGGGGGCGCTGCCGAAGCCGAAGAGGTAGGTGAACAACGTGGCCCCGCCGGTCGCCCAGCCGGGGAAGGCGTTGGGCAAGACGGCACCTAATACGAAGATGATGCCCCATGGCTTCCAGAAGCGGGTGAAGCCCGTGACCGCCGTCTCGCCGGTGGCCAGGGTGTAGCGTTCGATCTCCATGTTTATGACGAACTGCATAAAGAACCCGACCGCAGCGAGCCACAAGAACGCTATCCCTATCTGCGTGGTGATGTACGGCCAGATTATGAACTCGCCCGAGCCCATCGCTGTCGCCAAGATAACCACGCTCGCGCCCAGGAGCTTGCGCACTGGTATCGGCTCCGGCAGGTCCTGCGACCCTATAGCCGGCAGGACCCTGGACGGGACGTTCCAGCCTTCCTGAGCCTCCCCGGCGGGACCCTGTGCCGTGTCACGACCAGCGTCCGTCGTTGCCCGGTTCGTGGCGGCGTCAGGGTTCGTGAGGTGGTGGCCCTCCGGATCAGTTCTCCCCTCGGTGTCCGCTCCTTCCCGCTCTTCGCGTACGTCTCCTACTCTGCGTGGCGAGTTCTCGTCGCCCGGACCGTCCCCGCTCATGCGGACCGCGTCCGGATCG
>DASQWQ010000040.1:0-6696 GCA_035640175.1 Rubrobacter sp.
TTGGTCAGATGCCTGAGCCACATGACACACTATCTGGCGGAGCGCAGGTTCCTGACTTTTCGACGAGAGAGATCCACGACACCGTCTGGAAAGAAGTGTCCAAAGAAGGTCAGCACGGCAAGGTGGAAAGCTCCTCCGAAGGCGCGGACTACAAGGTCTACGCCGTGCCGGTCAAGCCCCGTGTTGGAACCGGTCGCGGTGAGCTATCCCCTGCTACCCTCACGTCATCAGCACGGGTGATAGAGGCGGGCAGACCCTACCCCTCCTTCAGGGGCATCCTGGAGGAGCTCGCCCCTGTTCTGGCTACCGTCGGTCTCCTGGGTTTCGTGTTGTTGGTGGGTGGGGGGTACCTCCTGACCCGAGCCGCCCTGTCCCCCGTGGAGGCGGTCGTAAGAGCCGCCGGCGAGATGTCGGAAGGGGATCTCTCGCGGCGCCTGCCCGTCGCTAACCCGAAAGACGAAATCGGACGCCTCACCACCACCATAAACGCGCTTCTGGCGCGCCTGGAAGTGGCCTTTACTCGCCAGCGGCGCTTCGCCGCCGACGCGAGCCACGAGCTGAGAACCCCTCTAACCTCGATAAGCGGGCACGCCAGGATGCTCGACGAGTGGGCCCTCGACGAAGACAAAGAGACGGCGCATCGGAGCGTCGGCACCATCCGCAGGGAGGCCGGGAGGATGCGCGGCCTGATCGAGTCCCTACTCACGCTAACCCGCGGGGATGAAGGCGCACCCATGGAGGTAGGGCGTTACGACCTCGGTGCGGTCGCGAAGGAGGCGACTGAGACCGTCGCTGACGGCAGGGTATCCGTCGAGTTCGTTCCAAACGAGCGCGAAGTTAGAGCCACCTTCGATCGGGAGCGCATATCGCAGGTGGCTTCCATTCTCCTGGACAACGCGGTCAAGCACACACCTGACGGCGGGAGCGTTACGGTAAGGGTAGAGGAGGAAGACGGCGGCGTGGCGCTGGCGGTCTCTGATACGGGGGTTGGGATCGCCGAGGACCAGTTGCCCCTCGTCTTCGAGCGCTTCTACAGGGCGGACAGTGCGCGGGCCGAGGAGGGAGTAGGCCTCGGACTCTCCATCGCCCGCCAGATCGCCGAGGCCCACGGGGGCACCGTAGAAGCCAGGAGCAAGCTAGGCGTGGGCTCCACGTTCGTGCTCCTGCTCCCCCGCGAGAAGCCAGGACCGCCCCAAGGCCCCCGCACGCAAGAAGCCGAAGACCCGAGGTAACGGGCCGCAGATACCCGGCGGACGGCCCGAACCCAACTCACTACGGGTGCCAGAAATCCTTATGTCATATACTGCTGGCTCCCGTGGGTATCGGAACCGCGATCAACGTTCTCGCCGTGCTCGCCGGCGGTAGTATCGGCACTCTCGCAGGCACCAGGCTACCCGAGAGTATGCGCTCGACCGCGATGCAGGCTATCGGTATCGTGACGTTGCTCGTCGGCGTCTCGAACTTCCTGAAGGTCGACAATGTGCTCGTGCCGCTGGTCAGCGTAATCCTGGGACTCGTGGTCGGGGAGCTAGCTCCTGGATATGGACGCGCGGCTTAGGCGGTTGGGAGACCATCTAGAGGAGATGTTCTCGAAGGGCGAGAGTCCGGTCAGCCGAGCTTTCATAACAACGAGCCTCCTGTTCTGCGTTGGGCCGCTGACGGTGATCGGCTCGCTCCAGGACGGCTTGAACGGAGACTACAGCCTCCTCGCCCTCAAAAGCGCCCTCGACTTTATCGCGGCGCTGGCCTTCGCCTCCGTGCTGGGGTGGGGCGTGCTGCTCTCGGCCGGAACGGTCCTCGTGGTGCAGGGCTCACTGACCCTCGGGGCCGGGTTTCTGGATGCGGTCATAACCGGACCCATGATCTCGGGGACGACCGCGACCGGAGGCATCCTGATCTTCGGCCTTGGTGTGGGTCTGCTCGACCTGAAAGAGGTCAGGGTGGCTAACATGCTCCCCGCGCTCCTTTTCGCCCCACTGCTCGTCGCGGCGAGTCCCTTGTGGCCGCTCTGACTTACGCGTGCGCCGCTGATACTCTAGTATTCGTAGGAGGAACGAAAGCGCAATGGCCGTGCAGATGTTCGTGCGGTGGGAAGGAGCGGTTGGTGGAAGGAAGGGACAGGCAGTGGCGGGGCAGTCCGCTGGACGTGGCGGGGCGTAGCGTAGACGTCTATGGCATAAAAGAGATCGTTGTCGAGTTCGACAACGGCGACGAGGACGTCTTCACCCCAAAGCAGCGCGAAGAGTTCGAGTCTTACGAGCTGCACCAGATGGCGGTCTACATCGATACCCTGGCCCACAGCATCCGCAAAGGCAAGAAGAACTAAAGGAGGAAGGTTTGCACGGCATAGAGCGGACCAGGAAGGTCCACGGGCCGATGGAGGACGGCGTCGGGGTTACGCGTGTCGTCGTCCGTTACTCGGACGGACGCGTGATGAACTTCGTACCCGACGCCGGCCGCGAGGCGTTCTCCGAAGACGACATCCTGGAGTTGAAGAAGGTCGTCGATCGGATGTCCTCGACGGCCGAATGGGCCGGGATCAACACGCGCCTGGGGTTCTAGCAGGGCCGCTTCGCGAAACGTCCTACCTACCAGGTGCGTCGCGGCCTGGGTCGACCGTATAGCGGTCGAGGAAGTCCTCGTCGAGGTTGATCCTCTCGCCTGCCAGCTCCCTGCGCCTGAGGTCCCAGAGGACCTGCAAGTCGTGGTCTATCTGTACCAGGCGCTCACGGTCCTCGGAGTCCGCGTGGTGTGTACCCTCCCTCACCAGGAGCCGCTCGCGCTCCTCTGAGAGTTCTCCTATCTTGCGCATCACGCCCTGTGCCATCATCGCCTCCTGCGTTATGGTCCTCCTTGATTCTAGCGGATCTGCATGGACTACAATCGGGGTTCTATCAGGAGTACGAGCAGAGGGAGAAGAATGCTCAACAGGATCTACCACCTCGGTTACGCGGTGGAGGACATCAAGGCTGCCTCGAAGTTCTACGAGGAGAACTTCGGGGCCGTGCCCGGAGCGCCCGAGATCGTAGAGGAGCAGGGCATAGTCGCCACCATGTTCAGCGTCGGGGAATCGAGCATCGAGCTCGTCCAGCCGACCCGCCCGGACTCACCTGTCGGGAAGTTCCTGGAGAAACGCGGCGAGGGCTTCCACCACGTCGCTTTCGAGGTCGAGGATCTCAGCGCGACGCTGGCGGAGCTCGAGCGTAACGGCGTCGAGGTCATAGACGAGGAGCCGAGGAGGGGCACAGGGGGGACCAGAATGGCCTTCGTCCACCCAAGGGGTGCCTTCGGGGTACTCACCGAGCTAGTAGAATTGCCGCACGCCTGAGACGAGCGGGGAGGACGAGCCGTGGACACCGAGAAACGCCAGGACGAACGCCGTACGGAGTCTGGGATCGAGGTCAAGCCCCTCTACAAGCCAAACGACGTCGAAGGCTTCGACTACCTCGAGAAGCTCGGAGATCCGGGAGAGTACCCTTACACCCGCGGCCCCTACCCGAATATGTATCGTGGCAGGCCATGGACCATGCGCCAGTACGCGGGTTTCGGCACGGCGCGTGAGACCAACGCCCGCTTCAAGTACCTCATAGACAACGGCCAGACGGGGCTCTCTGTGGCCTTCGACCTGCCCACGCAGATGGGGCGCGACTCGGATCATGCGCTAGCCCTTGGAGAGGTAGGCAAGGTGGGGGTGGCCATCGACTCGTTGTTGGACATGCGCGACCTCTTCGAGGGCATCCCCTTGGGCGAAGTCTCGACCTCGATGACGATAAACGCGACAGCCTCGATCCTGTTGCTCCTTTACTCGCTCGTCGCGGAGGAGCAGGGCGTGGAGGACGTCACGGGGACCACCCAGAACGACATACTAAAGGAGTATCTGGCCCGCGGCACCTACATCTACCCGCCGGAACCTTCGATGAGGATCACCACAGACATGTTCGCCTACTGCGCCGCAGAGTTGCCGCGATGGAACACCATCTCCATCAGCGGTTATCACATAAGGGAGGCTGGATCCACCGCCGTCCAGGAGCTCGCTTTTACCCTCTCCAACGCTATAGCCTACGTCGAGGCCGCCCTCGACGCCGGGCTGGAGGTGGACGAGTTCGCGCCCAGGCTCTCGTTCTTCTTCAACGCCCACAACGACCTGTTCCAGGAGGTGGCCAAGTATAGGGCGGCGAGAAGGATGTGGGCCGGGATCATGCGCGACCGCTTCGGAGCGACCGACGAGAGGAGCAGAAAGCTCAGGTTCCACACCCAGACCGCGGGCTCCTCGCTGACGGCCCAGCAGGCTGAGAACAACATCGTCCGCACCACGGTTCAGGCGCTCTCCGCGGTCCTCGGCGGGACCCAGAGCCTGCACACCAACGCCTTCGACGAGGCCCTCGCGCTACCGACGGAGCGGAGCGCACGCATCGCCCTCAGAACCCAGCAGATCCTGGCGAGCGAGGGCGGCCTGACGGGTACGGCCGACCCGCTCGCCGGCTCCTACTACGTCGAGTCACTTACAGAGGCGATCGAGGAGGCAGCCTGGGCCTACATACGGCGCATCGACGAGATCGGAGGATCGGTAAAGGCCGTCGAGGAGCGCTTTATGCAGCATGAGATCGAGGACGCCGCCTACCGCTACCAGCGGGAGGTGGAGAGAGAGGATCGTATCATCGTCGGCGTCAACCGCTACACCTCGGGTGGGACCGACGACCCCGACATGGAGCTTCACACCGTCGACGAGACCATCCGCGAGCGGCAGAAGGAACGGCTCTCCGAGCTCAAGGAGAGCAGAGATAGCGCTGCGGTGGAAAGGGCTCTCGTCGGCTTGAAGGGCGCGGCCGAGGGTTCCGAGAACCTTCTCTACCCGATGAAAGAAGCCCTGGCAGAGCTCGCTACGCTGGGCGAGGTCTCAGACACGCTCCGCGGGGTCTTCGGAGAGTACAGGCCTTCTTGAAAGCCCGAGAGGTTTACGACCGGGGATCTAGGCCAGGAACTCCGCCCAGGCCTACTTTAGTAGACGGGTTGAAATGCCCTTACGGAAGTATCTTGACCCTGTGTTAACATTGGCCCGAAGCAGAGAGTATCTACCGCACTTTCGAGTTAGTTCGAGTTACCGGTCCGAGGCGCCGGGGGAGGTTGACAAACGTGGTTGACTGGTTTCGCAGACGTAAAGCCGGGCCACCGGACGATGTTGGTGGGCCGGCGCAACTCGAGGCCGAGACGGCAGAAGAGCTCGTGGACCGCAAGCCCAAGGAGGCTGAGCCGGCCGACGGGTTCTCCGAGGCTGGTATCCGTGAGGCTTTGAGGGACGTAAGGGACCCTGAGATCGGGCGCGACCTCGTCTCGCTGAACATGATCCGGGGCATCGAGATAGAGGCTTCGCATGTCACGGTCGGCGTCTCCCTCACGACCGCTGGCTGTCCTTTAAAGCACAGGATCACCACGGACATCAGGGACAGGCTGAAGATGATCGAAGGCGTCGAGGAAGTCGATGTCGACTTCGGTGTGATGACCGACGAAGACCGCCAGAACTTGCTCACGTCGCTTCACGGTGGTCCTTCGGAGCTGGCCCCTGCCTTCCGCGACGAGTCCAACACCCGCATCATCGCCGTGGTAAGCGGCAAGGGAGGGGTCGGCAAGAGCACCGTCGCCGTCAACCTCGCCGCCGCCCTCGACCGGGCTGGACACTCCGTCGAGATACTCGACGCCGACGTACATGGGTCTTCCATCCCCGTAATGCTCGGCTCGCTCGGCAAGCCTAATGTGGTGGAGGGTGTGATCTTCCCGATAGAGTCTCCTCAAGGGCTGAAGTTCATCTCCATGGGCAACTTCGTGAACGAGGGCCAGGCCATCATCTGGCGCGCGCCCATAGTGAACAAGGCACTCACCCAGCTCATGCGCGACGTGTACTGGGACGAGCCTGACTTCATCATCGTGGACATGCCGCCTGGCACCGGCGACGTCGCCCTGACCGTGGCGCAGATGATCCCCAAGGCCGAGGCGCTCGTCGTCACGACCCCGCAGGCGGACGCGGCCCGCGTTGCTGTCAAGGCCGGCAAGATGGCGGTGCAGGCACACCTCAAGGTCGTAGGGGTAGTCGAGAACATGGGCTACGCAGAGTGCCCCGACTGCGGCAAGGAGCTGAGGATCTTCGGTGGCGATGGTGGCGACAGGGTTGCCGGAGAGCTCGACTCGCAGGTCATGGGTCGCATCCCGATCCTGCCGGACGCCTCGGGCGAGCCCGGACGCTCCCTCTTCGACGTCGATTCGACCCCGGCCCGCGTCTTCGACGAGATCGCCGCGGCCCTTGCCGCAACCAGGGTCCGCAGACGTATAAAGGTGTTGTAAAGCTCGTCAGCCGGTTAGCACACTGTAATCTACGACCCTCCAATCTCCCTTTCCCAGATGACGCAAAAGGCCATCGAGACCCTCTCGCAGAACCCTGAAGGCTTCCTCCTCATGGTCGAGGAGGAGGCTGTAGATGAGATGGCCCACCAGAGCAATGCGGGACTCCTCATAAAGGCCGGGCGGCAGCTCGACGAGGCGTCAAGGTCGGGCAGAGCTTCGCAGAGAGCGACGCCGACACGCTCGTGATCGTGGCCGCCGACCATGAGACCGGTAGTTTAGCGATAGAAGATACCAACGAGATACAGAGCGATCCTGAATATCCTAACGAATCGGGCGAGGGGCGCACCGCAGAAGACGGAC